>CAZURN010000203.1:0-5828 GCA_964623165.1 uncultured Syntrophobacteraceae bacterium | reverse complement strand
AATATGCCATACAGGCTTCGGAAAGGGATCAAGCGAAACTTCTCGTGATCCTCCTGGACACTCCCGGCGGTCTCCTCACAGCCACACGGGGCATTGCCCAGGCCTTGCTGAACGCCAACATTCCCATCGTCGTCTATGTCTATCCGAGCGGGGCTCAGGCGGCATCGGCCGGTGTTTTCATCACGGCGGCGGCGGATATCGCTGCCATGGCCCCGGGCACCAACATAGGGGCAGCTCACCCAGTCACGTCGGGGGGTGGCGATGTCCCTTCCACCATGAATGAAAAGGTGCTGAACGACACGGTGGCCTTTGCCCGGAGCATTGCGGACCAACGGGGGAGGAACGCGGACTGGTACGAGCAGGCGATTCGCAAGAGTGTCTCCATCACGGCCCAGCAGGCCTTCTCGCAGAATGTCATCGACTTGGTGGCGGATGATCTCCCGGCCCTTCTGAAGCGTTTGGATGGATGGGAAATTGAAAGGAAGGGACAGAAGACGAGGTTGAGCACCCTTGGCCTGGAAGAGCGGACCATTTCTCCCGGATGGCAGCATAAGGTGCTCCGCGTCATCAGCAACCCGAACATTGCTTACATCCTCCTCATGATAGGTCTGGCGGGCCTCTATTTTGAACTCTCTCAGCCTGGAGCCATCCTCCCCGGAGTCATTGGAGGCATTTCTCTGATCCTCGCCCTCTATGCCATGCAGACCCTTCCTGTCAACTATGCGGGGTTTCTCCTGATTCTTCTGGCCATTCTCTTCTTTCTCCTGGAGATCAAGATCGCCTCCTACGGGATGCTGAGTTTCGCCGGGGTCCTATCGTTGATCCTCGGGTCATTGATGCTTTTCAGGGTTCCCGACGCGACGACCCGCCTGGCCATGTCCGTTTTCATACCCACTGTGCTCGTGATATCCGCTTTTTTTGCCGCCGTTGCGGCCATCGCCTTTCGTGCACAAATTCGCAAACCCGAGACAGGGGTGGACGGACTGGTTGGGTCCGAAGGGGAGGTCATTGTCGACCTGGATCCGCAGGGGAAGGTGTTTGTGACCGGGGAACTTTGGAACGCCGTGGCCGATGAGAAAATTATTGCCGGAGAGAAGGTTGAGGTGGTTTCCGTGGAGAATTTGAAGTTGAAAGTGAAAAAGATCGGTGCTAATTAGAGTGAATTATTTCTCTAATTCCTTTCCGGGGTAAGGGGAAGGACGAATCCAGGAGGGGGGAAAGATGCCTTCGGTGTATGGCATTGCGGTCATCGTCATACTCGCGGTTCTGTTTCTTGCAAACGCCATCCGTATTCTGAACGAATACGAACGGGGCGTCATCTTTCGTCTCGGTCGCGTCATCCGTGCCAAGGGGCCGGGCCTGATCATCCTCATCCCCTACATCGACCGGATGGTCAAGGTGAGCCTGAGGCTCATCGCAACGGATGTGCCCCCTCAAGATGTCATCACCAGGGACAACGTGTCTGTCAAGGTGAGTGCCGTCATCTACTTTCGGGTCATCGACCCGGTCAAATCCATCGTCTCCGTCGAGAACTACCTGTACGCCACGAGTCAGCTTGCTCAGACCACGCTGCGCAGCGTCTGCGGACAGGCGGAACTCGACGATTTGCTGTCCGAGCGCGACAAGATCAATGCCCACATTCAGGAGATTTTGGACCGGCATACCGAGCCGTGGGGAATCAAGGTGATGGTCGTTGAGGTCAAGCAGATCGATCTTCCCATCGAAATGCAGCGGGCCATGGCCAAGCAGGCGGAGGCAGAACGGGAGCGGAGAGCCAAGGTCATCGGAGCCGAGGGGGAATTCCAGGCGGCTTCCAAGCTGGCTGAAGCGGCACAGATCATCCAGGGGGCTCCAGTTGCCTTGCAACTTCGATACTTGCAGACGCTGAGAGAGATTGCATCGGAGAACAACTCGACCACCCTGTTTCCTATCCCCATCGATATCTTCAAACCGTTCGTGGCCATGGCTGAGATGATGGAGAGGGAAAAGGCCAAGGTTCAGGAAAAGCTGGAAATCAAGGAGCAAACGTAATGGGAAAGAAGAAAGAGAAGGAGAAGAAGGAAAAGCCGCTGGACAAGATGACAGCGAAAGAACTCCGGGAGTTGGGCCTTTCCTTGGGGAGTATAGTGGGTGTCCACGGCATGAACAAGCTGGAACTCATTGCGGCCATCAAGGAAGCAAAGGGGATTGTCGACCAAGGCGGCGGCACCAAGAAGGCCGGCATCGACGTGAGAAGTATCAAGGCAAAGATCAAGGAGCTCAAGGTCAAACGGATGGATGCCAAGGAGGCCGGAAACAACAAGATGGCCGATGCTCTTAGACGCCGCATCAGCAATCTGAAGAAGAAGACCCGAAGGGCGGCCTGATGGTATGGCCCACCCTGGGCTGAGGAACCATGACAAGAGAGGAAGCGCTCAGTGTTTTCGAGTCGCACATTGACTCGGATGTTCTTAGGAAGCATTGTCTGGCGACGGAAGCCGTCATGCGCGAATTGGCCATGAGATTTCAGGAGGACATGGAACTCTGGGGACTGGTGGGGTTGCTGCACGATCTCGATTTCGAAGCCACCCGGGACAACCCCTCCGGTCATGGCTTGCAAACAGCTGAAATACTTGCACCTTACGGACTTCCTTCAATGGCCGTCGATGCCATCCTGCGACACAATGCCGAGGCACTGAATCTACAGCGGACGACAAGGTTGGATTTTGCATTGACCTGTGCTGAAACCATCACCGGCTTGATCGTGGCGGCCGCGCTGGTTCATCCGGACAGGAGGATCGAAAGCCTTTCGCCTCAGTCTGTGAGGAAGCGCATGAAGAGCAAGGACTTCGCTCGCAACGTGAACCGGGAACACGTGGCATTGTGCGAGCGGATTGACATACCGCTTATGGACTTCATCGAGCTCAGCATCAGAGCCATGACTGCCATAAGCGCTCAGTTGGGACTGTGACGCGCTCATTGGACCGAAGATGGCTCAAACTGACGAGGAGGAGTGAATGGAGCTGAACAAGAAGGTGATTGTTGCAATTGCTTCCGCAATTGGCAGTTACATCCAGGATGAGGAGGCCGCTTGGGCTCTTCAGGAGAAAAGTCTTGCGCAAAGGCCCCCCCAAGCCTTTAGTCCTTACGCCATGGCGGGGCGCCTGGCCGCAATGAACGCACGGTGGACCTGGCAGATGCGCCTGGTTCGCTGATCACAAGTGAACATGGAAGCGAGGCATCCTTTGAGCAGACATCATTTGGTGGACATGATCGGTCGAGCGTTTGCAGAGCTGAGAGGGTTTGGGCTCGATCGACTCTCCATATCCCAGGGATTCCCGGAGAATTCGACGGTGTTTGGCCTCTGATGCGGATATGGATGCTGGAGCTGAAGCTGGCTGGGGTAAGCTGAGTGGGATCCTTTGAACGGAACAGAAGGAGATGAGTATGGATAAGGAAAGGCAACACGGCACATCATTGATCGCGATGCTTATCGACGAACCGCCTGTCAAGGTGGATAACCCAATCAAGATAGGCGACCTGACCTGCCGCGACGGCCATCAATCCCTTTTTGCCACGCGCGGAAGAACGGAAGACATTCTGCCCATCGCCGAAAAGATGAACGAAATCGGCTACTGGTCGATGGAAGTCTGGGGTGGGGCCACATTCGACACCATGCATCGTTTTCTCAATGAAGATCCGTGGGAACGAATCCGGCAACTGAAGAAGGTTCTCACGAAAACCCCCATGATGATGCTGCTGCGCGGCCAGAACCTTGTTGGCTACAGGAACTATGCCGACGACTTTGCCGAAGCTTTCACGGAAAGGGCTGCCATCAACGGTATCGATATCTTCCGTACCTTCGACGCGCTCAACGACTTCCGGAACTTCGAAACCGTCATCAAGCCCATCAAGAAGCTCGGCAAGCATTTCCAGGGCACCATCTGCTACTCCTTGACCGAACGGCGCATGGGTGGCCCGGTTTACAACCTGGAATACTACGTCAAGAAAGCCAAGCAACTGGAAGACATGGGCGCGGACACCATCTGCATCAAAGACATGGCCGGGTTGATCGCCCCCTATGACGCCTATTACTTGGTCAAAGCCCTCAAAGAGAGTGTCAAGCCTCCGATCCATCTCCACAGCCACTTCACCTCCGGCATGGCGGACCTGGCACTTCTGAAGGCCATAGAAGCCGGCGTGGACATTGTGGACACCTGCCTGTCGCCCTGGGCGTACCGCAGTTCGCACCCGGCCATTGAGCCGCTGGTCGTGACCCTGCGGGGAACCAACCGCGACACTGGCTTCGACCTGCACAAACTGGCCGAGTGCAGTGCGCACTTTGAGAAAGTGTCGCCCAAGTATCGGCATCTTCTCGATGACCGCATGTCCACCATCGACATCAACGTCCTGCTCCACCAGACGCCGGGCGGCATGCTCTCCAACCTCATCAACCAGCTCAGGGAAATGGGTGCATCCGACCGTCTGAACGATGTGTTCGAAGCGCTGCCCCAGGTCCGCAAGGAAATGGGCCAGGTGCCTCTGGTGACGCCCACAAGCCAGATCGTCGGAATCCAGGCGGTGAACAACGTGCTTTTCGACACACCGGAAGAGCGCTACAAGATGATCTCGGCCCAGAGCAAGGACCTCTTCTACGGCCTCTATGGCGAGACCCCTGCACCTCTCGATCCCGAAATCCAGAAGAAGGCTCTCAAGGGATATCCCAAGGGCGAGACCCCCATCACCTGCCGTCCCGGCGAGATCATCCCTCCCGAGATGCCCAAGAACTATGAGGAGACCAAAGGCATCGCCAAGGACATCGACGATGTCATCATCTACGGCATGTATCCCATGACCGGCATGCGCTTCCTGAAATGGAAATATGGCTTGGAGCCCGTGCCCAAGGAAGTCATGCCCAAGACCCTCGAGGATTGCGCCCGTGAGCAGGCCCTCATCAAGAAGGCCCTGGCGGGAGAGCTCGTCGAGAAACCCAAGAAGGAAGCGCCTGAAAAGGGCGCAGGGATTCGAGAATTCAACGTGTTCGTGGATGGCGAATTCTTCAAGGTGGAAGTGGATGCCATCGGCGGTGCGCCCGTCATCACTGGCATAGCGCCCGCCCCGCGGCCTGCGGCAGCTCCTGCGATCAAGCCCGCCGCTGCACCCGCTGCCGCCCCTGTTCCAGCTGCTGCCCCGGCCCCCGCTGCCGCCGCCGCCCCTGTGGCTGGAGGGACCAAGCTGGAATCCCCCATGCCTGGCATGGTCATCCGCTACGAGGTGAAGGAAGGTGACACCGTGAAGGAAGGTGACACCATCATGATCCTCGAGGCCATGAAGATGGAGAACTCGCTGCCCAGCCCGGCAGCAGGCGTGATCAAGCAGATCTGCTGCAAGGAAGGCCAGAGTGTTCAGAAGGGTGATGTGCTTGCTGTGATTGGCTAGTGGATATCAAATCGAATTCGAGCGAGAGAGGAGTATTATCATGGCCAAGAAACCTGTTCGTGTTACCGTCACAGGGGCTGCCGGCCAAATCGGCTACGCCCTGCTTTTCCGCGTCGCCAGCGGTCAGATGCTGGGTCCGGATCAGCCTATCATATTGCAGATGCTTGAGCTTCCCATCGAAAAGATCCAGCAGGCGCTCGTCGGCGTCATGATGGAACTGGAAGACTGCGCGTTTCCTTTGCTCACGGACATGATCGGCACGGGTGACCCCAAGGTGGCCTTCAAGGACGCGGACTACGCTCTTCTCGTCGGCGCCAAGCCCCGTGGTCCCGGAATGGAGCGGAAGGACCTGCTCATGGACAATGCCAAGATCTTCATCGAGCAGGGCAAGGCGATGAACGAAGTGGCAT
>CAZURN010000202.1:0-5870 GCA_964623165.1 uncultured Syntrophobacteraceae bacterium | reverse complement strand
TGGGACGATCATTGTCATTTTCCTTCACGATATTCCCCTGGTGCACCTTGACTTCACCCGCATAGCCGGCGATGGGGGAACGGATGGTGCAATACTTCAGCTCCAGACGGGCGCTTTCGAGGGCGGCCTCGTCAGCCCTGACACTTGCCTCCAGCCCGGCCAGGTTGGCCAGAGCCGTGTCATACTGTTCCTCGGAAACAAAACCCCGTTTGACCACTGTCTGGTAGCGTTCGATGAGCCGTTTCGCATTCTGTAACTGGGCCTTGTCCCTCGCCAGCTGGGCCTCGGCCTTTTTCACGTTCGCTTCAAAGGGGCGAGGATCGATGATGAAAAGGAGATCCCCCTGTTTCACCTCCTGCCCTTCCCGGAAATGAACCGACACGACCTGTCCGGCAACCTGGGACTTGATGACCACGGTGGAATAGGCTTGAACCTTTCCTATGGCCCGAAGCTGAACCGGAATCGTCTTCTCAACGGAACTCGAGACCGTCACCGGAATCACGGGCCGTTGCGCCGCCTCGTTATTCCTCTTTTGCCCGTTGGCATCCCTGGAGCACCCGGCAAGGAGAATTATCGAAAACACTAACAGGAGCAGCTGCGGCAGAAGCGGCCGCACTCTCCCCACACTCGAAGGGGGGTCATCTCCTGCAACAGGGCCATGACCCGCACGGTGAACCCCACCTGCAGATTGTTCCTGACGGAGCTTATTACGGACCTCATTCCTGTTATTCATACTTGTTTGTTCTCATGTTCCGATGGTGAAACAGTCAAGCTTCACATGTCCCCGACTCCAGGCCCCATGGACATTGGAATGCCTCTTGAGGCCCCCAGGATCAAGCCACATCGCCGAAAACCCGCGATCGGAAGCAAATGGAAGCCTGGATTCCCAACAAACGGCGAAACCCGCTTGTGCCCTAGTTCTCGGGATACCCACTTTTCACGGATGGAAACCATCAGCAACGACGAGCGGACTATCCTGGGAAGATGGCCTTTCCGTTCCAGGGAGCCTTGCCAGGGAATGAGTTGATCTCCGCAATCCCGACCACTGCACTAAATACCCCATAATGTCATGAAAGACGATGCTCTTCAGCGAATTCCATGCCAATTTCCGGCAGAGGACTCTCCGCCATTTGGCCCCAATCCGGGGAGTACTGCTTGACTCACGAAAAACATTCATTTAAAACGCACATTTATTACGACAGGGCATTTGCCGTTGTCAATGGATCTGGTCGCTCACTGGAACGCGAAACAAAGAGATGCGAAAGGGAACGGCGCGATGTCTATCACTGGGCTGTCTTTGCGGCTTGGTTGCAGAACGGCGATTTTCGGAGCCGCACTCCTGATCTTGTCCGGATGCACGGTGGGACCGAATTACCGCAGGCCCGAGATCAACACCCCTGTCAAGTGGAACGAAGCGGCAGAACTGACGTCAGCGAAGTCGCCCGTCGACCTTGCAAGCTGGTGGACGACCTTTAATGACCCCGAACTGGACTCCCTTGTGGACAGGGCCGTGCGTCTCAACAAGGATCTGAAGGTGGCCCAGGCTCGCGTCCGCGAAGCCCGGGCTCAAAGGGGGATCGTCACGGCAGCACTGTACCCCCAGGTGAACACCTCCGCAGAGTATTCCAGGAACCGGTCAAGTGAAAATGCCAACCCTGGGGGCAGCGGCGGCAAATCCACAGAGGACTTCGATCTCTTTCAGGCCGGATTCGACGCGGGCTGGGAAATCGACATTTTCGGAAGGACCCGCCGGGCTGTGGAAGCAGCCAATGCGGACATCGAGGCATCGGAGGAGAACCTGCGGGATGTGCTGGTGTCGCTTCTCGCCGAGGTAGCCAGAAACTACCTTCAAGTGAGGGGGACCCAGCTGAGGCTCACCATTGCCCACGACAACATCAACGCTCAAAGACAGACCTTGGAACTCGTCACTGCACGATACCAGGCGGGGCTCAGCAGCGAACTCGATGTCGCCCAGGCCAAGGCCCAGCTTTCCAACACCGAGGCCCAGGTTCCGACCCTGGAGACTCAACTCAAACAGTCCATTTACCAACTGGGAGTGCTATTGGCTCAAGAACCGGCCACACTCATCGAGGAACTATCCAAGGTTGCACCCATTCCAATGACTCCCCCTGAAATCCCGGCAGGTCTGCCATCGGAGATCCTCAGGCGCCGCCCGGACATCCGCAGAGCCGAACGGGAACTCGCGGCGGCAACGGCCCGTATCGGAGTCGCTACGGCGGACCTGTTTCCGAGGTTCTCCCTGACCGGCGCGCTGGGTCTCCAGAGTGTGAGTCTCAGTGACTTCTTCACCTCCGGAAGCCGATTCTGGTCGGTAGGGCCGACCGTGAAATGGCCCGTTTTCGACGCCGGTCGCATTCGGGCCAACATCCAAGTGCAGAACGCCCGGCAGGAACAGGCACTGGCTCAGTATGAGAAAACGGTCCTCTCGTCGTTCGCCGATGTCGAGTCTTCCATGGTGGCCTATCTCCGTGAACAGGAAAGCAGACGATCGTTCTCCGACTCGGTGGATGCAAGCCGAAGGGCTGTTGAAATTTCAAACGAGCTCTATACTCAGGGACTGGTGGATTTCCTGAATGTCTTGGTGAATCAGCGGGCACTCTACCAATCCCAGGACCAACTCGCGCAGAGCGATCAGAAAGTGGCCACCAACCTCGTCGCAGTCTACAAAGCCCTCGGTGGTGGGTGGGACCTTCGGAATCCCATTGCGGAGTGACCGGGTACAGGCGGAAGGCAATGGGCTTGAGTTCATTTCACTTGGCCTGAATATTTGGAGGAGAAGACTGTGGAAACTCCAAGAAGAGGAGCCGGTGGAACCCAAGCCGGCGATGAGTCTCCATTCTCGGGAATCGCCGATGACCATTCCGCACCCCCGCCCTTTGCAGGGCCTGAGCGCGGCGATTGGTTGGGGCAATGGCATGCCAGAAGCATGTTGGTCACCTTTGTTTCGGTCGTGGCGCTGGTTCTGATTGGACTCGGAGTTTTCTGGTTTCAGAAGGGAAGCCGGAAGGTCACACTGAACAACGCCGTGGTGCAGGGAGCAACCATCCCGGTGAACGTCGCCGTAGAAGGGAAGGTCCTCTCCTTCGCCGTTGCGGAGGGAGATTATGTCAAGGTTGGGGCAGTGATTGCACAGCTTCAGAACAGCGATCACAAATCGAAGCTGAATGAGGCCCAGGAACAGGCACGGAAGGCGGAGGCCCAGAAGATCAAGGCCGAAAAGGGGCTGGAAGATCTAAAGAAACGGGTGCCTGTCGAAATGAGCCAGGCGACCAAGGCCGTGGAAACCTCCAGAGCCAAGCTCAAAGCTGCAGAGGTCAGAATGCGGGGTGACTCGGCAAAACCCGACCAAGCCCATGTGGTGTACAAGGCCGGCCCAGAGTACGTGAGGCAAAAGCAGGAGAGAGAGGTTTCCCGAAAGGTTGCGAAAGAAGAGGTCTTGGCTGCAAGAAAGGAGCTTCAGCGAAACGAGGAGAGACTACGGACAGCCAAGGCCAAGCATAATCTTATGGAAACCAAGCTTCGGTCCTTGGCCACCGCAAAAGCTCGCCTGGAAAGGGTCCAGTCGTCCCTGGACAAAGCAAAGGACTACCTCGCGGCAACGACCATATCGACCCCCATAAGCGGGATCGTGTCCAGACGCGTGGTCGGTGAAGGGGATCCGGTCAAATCGGGGGACACGGTCGCCTTGTTGGTGGATTTGAACCGGCTCTGGCTGGAAGCCAGTGTGACCGAGGCAGATCTCAAGACCATCAGCATCGGCCAGACTGTCCATGTGAGGTTTGATGCCTATCCCAACAGTATCTCAAAGGGCACCATCGTCGCCATCGGTACCCAGACATCCAAAGAGGCAGGTCCTCCGGCTCAAACAGGCGCCCCGGCCGGCGACAGCAGATCCCCTGTTGAAGTCCCCCTCAAGGTGGAGCTCTCACGGGTCGATCAGCAACTCAAACCCGGCATGAGGGCTTCCATAATCATCGATCCAGAGAAGAGCTGAATGCCCTGGGCAGAAAGACATCACCCCCAAGGGCAGTGACCTTCCGCGCGCCCATGGAGGGCACCACGATGCAGGACACGGACTGGTTTCGAATCAGCGAGGTAGATGATGGCGTCCATTTCATCGAGGACCCAGGCCATGTGCAGTTTTACCTGGTGCGCGGCGACAAGCTCGCCGCGCTGGTGGATTCGGGCATGGGTTTCCGCGATGTACGGTCGGCCATTGAACCCCTTGTTTCC
Source organism: uncultured Syntrophobacteraceae bacterium (assembly GCA_964623165.1). GTDB lineage: Bacteria > Desulfobacterota > Syntrophobacteria > Syntrophobacterales > Syntrophobacteraceae > JAAYUJ01. The sequence continues at coordinate 1,616 of CAZURN010000202.1, read as the reverse complement.
ACACCTGTCATTGTTCTGAACACTCACTGGCATTTTGACCATATCGGGGGAAATGCTTCTTTCGAGGTGAGAGGGATCGGGGGACAGGAGAAATTGCTCGTGGAGCGGAGCATTGATAACAAGCGCTTGATGGATCTCTACATCAATCCCTGCCTCTCCGAGGGGGTCCCGTTCCCCGACGGCTTCAACCCCCATGAATACAAGATCGAGGGAGTCCCTTCCTCATTCACCATTGCCGACGGGGACGTTTTCGATCTGGGAGGCCGCCAAGTCCTGGCCATCGCAACGCCCGGACACACTCACGGCGGCATGACCTTCCTCGACACCACCTGCGGCAACCTCTTCACCGGAGATCTGGTGTGCGAAGGGACCATCTACGTTCATCTCTGGGATTCCGACCTTGCTGAGTACATCTCATCCCTTGAGAATCTCCTGGCAAGACGGGGCGAATATAAGCAGATGTTTGTTTCGCACGGCCCGCCCATTCTCCCTCCCCTTTTTCTGGAGAGTGTTCTGAATGGGTGTCTGGAGATCAAAGAAGGTGATCTGACCGCATCTTCCGAGGAAGGCTGGGGGGAACCCGTGGACCGCTATGATTTCGATGGCTTCAGCATCCTTGCCAAGCCGGAAGGCTCCGGGGGTGTCAGACTTTTTGGCTGGGCCTGAGGAGTTGCCTGGATGACGCATAAACGGGGTGCGACCATGAAAGCTCTGCCGTTCACAGTGTGCATTCTTGACGTGAACGGAGTGCTCATCGACTCGAACCTGGCCAATGCCCGGGCAATGGCCAAAGCGTTCACCGATGATCCACGACTTCAGGAGCGCATCGCGCACATGTATCTTCAATTGACGGGGATCAACCGGGGAGAGAAGATCCGCACCATCCAGGCCCGGATCTTCGGCAGGCCTTTTGAGGCCGGCGAATTTGAGGCGAGATGGGAAGGGTTCAAGGTGTTTGCCCATCGGGCTATGGCCGGAGCACCCCTCGTCGCCGGGGCCATGGAGGTTCTCAGGGAACTCAGGGATAGGCAAATCAGACGGGCTGCCCTTTCAAACACGCCACTGCCCGAACTTGAGGAGATTCTTTCCGTGCACGGGCTTCTAGAATACCTGGACATCGTTCGCGGTGGCGGGAACTGGCCCAAGTCTCAGTCCTTGCTCAGACTGCTGGATGAATTTCATCTCGACCCGGCGGATTGCCTCTTCTTCGGAGATGGGAAGGGAGACCTGGATGCAGCGCGAAATGCCAGGGTGAGATTTGTCGCCATCGACAGAGGAAGCGGTGAGTTCACTGGAGAGCAGAACATTGATGGGCCATACCGGGATCTGCAGGAGTGGGGCGTCGAATGCCTGGGGATGCAGGTGCGAAAAGGGAGTGTATCCCCCTGTCAAGAGAATTGATCCGTCTGTCCTGGGCCGCAACATTCCAGGAACGGGCGGTTGAAAATGCCTCGAAGGAATGGCACTCATCGGCCCAGTCGTGCAAGTGCCCGTCGCAAAGGGCCATTGATCCGACTGGGCTGAGGCAGAAAACGTGTAAGCGGTCTGCAAAGCATCCGCTACCTGAGTTTCGGGTCTGTAGGAAAACGATGAGGCAATATGCCTGTTAATCCAGT
>CAZURN010000201.1:0-5923 GCA_964623165.1 uncultured Syntrophobacteraceae bacterium | reverse complement strand
GAGAGGAAAAGCACAGATGGATCAGGACATGGGTGGCGAAGGCATGCTTGGTGGTGTTGATGAGGGCTTCCTGAACGAGCCGGTAAAGAGCCAGCCTAGTATCGAAATCCAAGCGGACATCACCGATGTCATCGGCCATGAAGTCGATTCTCATGCTGGTTCTTCGAACCAGGTCGTGGCAGTAGCGGCGGATGGTCTCGGCCAGATCGGGGTTTTCCAGTTCGGGGGGGTGCAAATCATAGGCGAGGTCCCGTACATAGGCAATGCTGCGGCGGACTGCACTCGACATCTCGGCAACCCGTTCCCGTTCCTCTGATGTCAACCCCCGAGAATCAAGGAGAAGAGTGTCAAGGTTGATCTTCAAGCCACAGAGATCCTGAGCGATACTATCGTGGAGTTCGCGAGAGATCCTTCTGCGCTCGGTCTCCTGGGTTTGAAGCAGTTGGCGCGACAGCATGCGGATGCGCTCTTCATCTTCTCTGAGAGCGTCCTCCGTCCGCCTCTGCCTGATGAGGTTCCCGATCTGGAATTCGAGTCGGGCGTGAAAGGGGTCATCGCCGGGTAGCTTCCCGAAAGGAGTGAAATATGGATTCCGAAACAGCGAAGTGCCAATCGCGACGATGGGATGTGTGGAAAGCACGTCGAGGAGCACTTCTGCCTTGAAGCGCCGTTGATCGTACTGACATAGCCCGAGGCACCTGCAGTTCGGCAAAAACTCATTGAGTCTTGACTCATATTCACTCAGTCGTTCCGCCCCAGGCACATCCCGCAGGGCCCAGCTCATCTCCCCGGCGACGCACAGCCCGCCATAACCATCCCGCAGGGAGCGCTCTTTCTCAGAGCGGAGATAGGCGATCATTCGTTCAGGATCAAAACACCCATCCCGCAGGCACGTTTCAGCGGCTTTGAGGATTTCGAGCTGGCCACGGTGGAGAGCGGCATTGAACAAGGCGCCGTCTTCTTCCAGGCGCTTGAGGGGGGCTGGCGTGGATGGCTCATCGAGGATGTAGAGCACCCGTTCCTCGCGCGCCAGACTATGGCGGAGAAAAGCGGTAAGAAAAGACCGAAACTCAACTTCACTCTGATAGATGCAGCACAGATGATTTCCTGGCTGCAGGCCGGCCATTTCACATGGGGGATTGCTGGCCATGACGTGCACCTTCTCAGTGATTCAACACGCATTCAGCGGAGGGCTTCTTTGCCAGGCGGTGGTTCCCTTGGGAATCGGATAGTCTTTCGAATGCGCGTGAGATTTGCGGTGGAGCATGGAGAAAGAGAATCAGGATTGTCTTAATAATCTCATTATGACTCGGTGCGTTCAGAATCTCAACACGCAACCGGTTGTCTCAAGGGGATGGATGGGATGGGCAGGGAATCGATGGGAGAGTCTCTCATGGAAATGCGCTGTAAGATCTTTCGAGGATACGGGTGTGCTGGGATGGCCACCAAGACCCTTATGGGTCCATGGCTTCCATGAAGAGATCGCGGAATAGGTCGTCCGCGGCAGATTCAGCCATTTGCTGAAGATGGCCGAACCTTTCCACCAGGTTCTTTCCCATTGGGGTCAGGTCTGACCCCCCTCCCTTGGCCCCTCCCACCCTCCTTTTCAGCAGGGGCTGGCCAAGCCTGTCCTCGGTCGCCTTGATCTTTCCCCACACGGCCCTGTAGCTCATGCCCAGCTCTTTCGCCGCAGCCAGGATCGACCCACGCTGTTCGACGGCGGTCAGGATCCGCAGGCGGCCTGCCCCAAAGACCATCTTGCCTTTGTCATCCTCGATCCAGATTTTCGATTTGATGGCGAGTTTTTTGGGCTTAGAAGCCATGGGGCTGATCCTCCGCTGAGAGGCACTCGATTGGCTGAAAGTCCTGGCATGGCGTCCATGCCGCCAGTCTATGGCGGTGCTTGTACCGAAGATTCCGAATATTCTTGCAATACTCTCACAAAGGTATCCGGCGGTCAATCCATTGGAGCGACCCGGGGCCCTTCGTTCTCCGAGTGCACCGCCGCACACTCATTCAAAGCACCCACTCGGCGTCAAACCCTCACTACAGGCGACTCGCCCACGACAGGGTTCATGCGCTGTTCAGAGGCCGGTTTGGTTGCTCTTGCCGTTGACAATCCTAACCCCGGCAAGTATCGTCTCATCCAATTGAAACGGGTCGTGAAGGACTCCCCGTGGAGCTCAGGCGCGGATGTATATACTCTGTATGCTAGAATCATCTGTTCGTGCGTTCAGCCCGATGGAAATCTTTCGAAAGGGTTGTCAGTACCAAGATGTCAGGGTGTCAAGATTCACCCATGAATTCTTGAGGCTGCCCCCGATGCTCCAATTGTGGCCAAGGAGCACGCAGACAGTTTCTTTGAGACTCGGCTCGAGGAAACGCTCTCCAGGCTGGGTGTCACCGAATTGCTTGTCTGCGGCATGGTGACGCAGAACTGCGTGACTCATACTGCCATCTCGAAGTCTGCGGAGAAGTACAAGGTCTGCATCCTGCCGGATTGCTGCACGACCGTGAACGAAATGCTTCACGAGGTCGCCTTGCGCGCAGTTTCCACCCGTGTCCCGCTGGTGCCGGCAAAAGACGCCATATAAGCCGAACACTTCCATCAGGGGAAACCTTCACGGTCCTGTGGCCCCGATCAGGCGATCTTGTCGAACACGGGGCCACTGTCCTGGAACCTTGCCTCCGGCCTTCAGCGGACACACTCTGCTTGTGTTTGGTGTGTGTGACCAATACAGTTGAAGTTGTGAGCCGAGAGTGAAACTTGTGAACACGGTCCTTGATGAAGGCCTGGTTGAAACTGACAATAGGGTCACGGGTTGCAAGGAGCGAAGATTGGAATTCTACAGCATTTTTTTTGATACCCCTCTCAAGGGTGAGTGAGAGAAGAGCGGAGCATGTCCCTTTTTTTGAAAGTGAAGACCGCCGAGGAGGTGTTGGAGATTCTCCAACAGTTGGAGCCGCTTGAGGGCGAGAAGGTAAGGCTGGAGGAAGCCTGTGGCAGGTTCCTGTCGAGGCCGGTCCGGGCTGATGAGTCTATCCCGCATTTTTCTCGGGCGGTCATGGACGGTTACGCCGTGCGGGCTCAGGACACCTTTGGTGCATCGGAGAGTCTGCCCGCGTTCTTGGAGGTCGTTGGAGAAGTGCACATCGGTCAGGCGCCGGAGGTGGTTGTGGAACGTGGGAAGGCTGTGGGCATCCCCACGGGAGGAATGGTGCCTGCGGGTGCCGATGCCGTTGTCATGGTGGAATACACAACCCCTTTCGGCAAAGGGAGCATTGAGGTGACGAAGCCTGTCGCGCCAGGGGATCACATCATTGGGGCAGGAGACGACGTGAGGCTGGGAGAAGAACTCTATCCCTCGGGTTGGCGACTTCGACCGCAGGATGTGGGAGTCCTTGCCGCACTTGGCATAAACTCAGTGCCTGTTCATCGGCGGCCTCGTGTTGCAGTCATCTCGACGGGGGATGAAGTGGTTCCCGTGTCGACGGATTCTCTTCCCCTTGGGAAGATCAGGGACATCAACATGTTTGCCCTTGCGGCGCAGATTCGCTCGGCTGGGGCTGAGATCGGAAGGACAGAACTGGTCACGGACGACCTGGAAGCCTTGGTGAGGGAATGCCGCGCATCCCTCATGGATCACGACGTGCTCATGCTCTCCGGGGGGAGTTCAGTTGGTGCCCGTGACTTCACACTCCGGGTTCTGGAGGCTTTCCCGGAGGCGGAACTCCTGGCGCATGGGGTGGCCATTCGGCCCGGCAAGCCGACGATTCTCGCGACGGTTGGTCAAAAGCTCTTTTGGGGCCTGCCTGGACAGCCTGTGTCAGCCCTCATGATCTGCCGGTCTTTTGTCGTTCCGTCCATCGAACGGCTGCAAGGCTGCGTGGGCGAAATTCGGGGCCGCGTAGGAGCTTCCCTCAGAGCCGTTTTGATCCGCCAGTTGCCATCGGTCCACGGCCGCACCGACTATGTCCCCGTGGTGCTCTCCAGGAGCGGGGAGAGCCTTGAGGCAGCACCCGTATTCGGGAACTCCGCCATGATCAGCACCCTGGGCCGAGCGGACGGTTATGTAGTGGTCCCGGAACACTTGGAGGGAATCGGAAGAGGTACTGAGGTCACGGTGCACCTGTTTTCCCAATTTTCTGGCTAGGCAGGGCATTGGTTTGCCCGCCCAGGCCATGGGGTGATTGAGGAAGAACGAACTGCCTCAGCGGTTCTTCACCAGGAGATCCAGCTTCAGATCGAGGGGAATACGCAGACTCTTCCCCCGCCGGTCCAGGTAGAGGAGGTATCCCTGATCGAGTGCCCGCTGAAAGAGGTCACGCGTCAGCTGCACATCCTGCCTGCAGTAGTGGATCAGGGGTTCCCAGGCCTTCTCCCTGAACCACTGGACGGCCTGGATCCCGTCGGAGGACTTGGCCCTGCCAAGGTTGGCCTGGGCCAGCTGATCCAGACTGATCCGAAACCCAAGCTTCTGGTGGATCTCTTGGAGGAGGTCACAGGTCGGCAGCTGGGAAAAATCGAAGGGCGAATAGGCTCTAAGCACTTCATAGTCGAAACGGACGATGTTGAATCCCACCACGAGGTCGAGTTTGCGCAGGTGGAGGATGAGTTCGGCCATGTCCTCTTCCCGGTAGACATGAAAATCCTCAGAGGCCGAGTCGTGAAGCACGGCCACTGACACACGCATCAGGTGCTTGTTCTGCCATCCGCCCACCTCTTGGGCGAGTCTCTGAGTTTCCAGGTCAAAGAAGCCAATTCGATATTTCTTTTCGGAGGGGACGACGGGGGATGCTGACGTCCCGAAAGGCTGTTCCAGGCTGTCGGCCCGAACTTGGCCCAGGTCCAGGCTCAGGTCACCCAGCAGGTAGCCCAGCACCGCGTTTGCGGCCAGTTTGTCCAAAGGCTTGTTGCCTGAGCCGCATTTGGGTGAATGGATGCATGCCGGGCAGCCATCCGAACAATCGCAGTCGTTGATGAGTTCTTTGGTTCTCCGGAGCAGTTGCTCGATGATCTCGTAGCCTCTCCGGGCGAGGCCGATCCCTCCTGGATAGCCGTCGTAGATAAAGACGGCTCCCTTTCCCACCTGCGGATGAAGTGGTGAGGAGATGCCACCGATGTCGTTACGGTCGCAGAGAGCGAAGAGCGGGAACATGCTGATGGCTGCATGCTCCATGGCATGGATTCCGCCCATGAAGTGCAGACCCGAGGTCAGGATGTTCCTAGCGATGACGTTCTCTATTTCTATCCAGAAGCCCACCGTTTCAAAAACCTGTGGTGGCAGGTCAAGGGGATTGGCATCGAGGAGTTCCTGGGAAAAGAGACGCCGCTTTTCGTAACCCGTGATGGTTTCTGTGACGCGGAGTCGCCCCAGCCGGGTGATGAAGTTCCCCACGGGCTTGGAGGCGAGGACTTCCAGGATTTCGGTTTCCTTCTCGCTCTTGACCCGCGTGTAATACGGCACCTGGCTGGGAATCACGTGGATGACATGGCGGGCCAGGTCCAGTTCGTCCACGAGATAGCTCTCTCCCCTGTGCAGGTACACGGCCCCGGGGTGGCACTCCTTGAGGGCGCGGAGTCCTTCGTTCCTGCCGAGGGGAATCTTATTTCCTCCTGGAGGGCGCTTGAGCACAATGGCATAGGACTGCCCCACCGATCGGATGTCCACGTGGCGATGGGGCTGTTGAACCCCGGAGAGCCATTCGCGCCCGTCGGCGCTCTGTAAGAGCCTCCCTTCCAAGGTGAGACCCTCCACTGCCTTGTTCACTGACGGAGGCTGTCCGGCAATCTCTTCCTCCCGCAAAGGGAGTTCTGAAGCGGCACATGGCAAATGAGCCTTGAGAATCTCCTCATTCAGGGGATCAGCTACGGCGATTTCGTAGCCGCTATCAAGAAACTGCCGTGGGTGGTGGATGATGT
>CAZURN010000200.1:0-5944 GCA_964623165.1 uncultured Syntrophobacteraceae bacterium | reverse complement strand
AATACTCAGGCCACATGTCCTTCGGCGGCAAATAATTCTCTGGAATCCTGGCCATCCTCACACCTCCTCGACTTATGATAGTCTGAAAGTCCGCTCTTCCAAAAGCATCCAAACACATCCGGTCAGAAACGAGAAAAAATCCCGATCAATTTATCAGTCGTATCGTTTCAGTGGACACGAACGAATTTCACCCCCTCTCTACGAGGCAAATTGAGCGGTTTTTGGACTGATGGAGCAAAGAGTGCTCTCCGATCAGTCGGTTCACCCTCACCCCATCTTTCCCACAAGTGAGAAGGGCATGATTGGGGTAGCCCTCTGCTGACGGGAGGAGCAAAGCGAGGGTGGGGGAATACGAAGTTGCGGTCAAGGTGGTGCACCCTGTAGACTCGGTTGCACCAATAACGGACTGTGCGACGTCTGCAAATCTCCGCGACAAGGTCTTGAACGCACACAAGGATTGCTCAATTCGCTCACCCAAATGTGAATGCTTATTTGAAAACTCGAAGATCCGCCTCACACGGTAGCCGTGATTTCCAGTTCTCTGTGTGCGAGAACGGGCTATGATGCCCCGGGGGCCCGGTGGGCGTGTAAACAAGCGGCTCAGTTTGACAGCCTCAGGGAAACAGCCACACCAGGACCAATTGGACACCTAGTATGATGGTCCCTGCGAATGACCCTCGGGACAGAACTGCAAGGTGACGAATAGTATTGCTCGCACGCGAAGGCTCGAACTGATCAGCGGGAAGTTGGAGGGATTCGATTTTTCGGGCAGGACTTTCCAGCTTCTCATGACTCGGAGCCCTGCCCGATGGAGTTTTAACAGTCACTGGAATGATTGGGTGCCGCTCTACACTGATGGACCTGATGCACGCCTCCAAGTCCTATGGCGACTCCGTGTCGCGATGCGAAACGGAAGGTTAGACACCAGCCGGGATGACGTGAAGTAGGACTCAAAGAGCGCGAGATCAATGACCATTGTGAACAGAGAGGATCGGCGCCTTTTCTCCCAAGGGCGAAGAATGGAGCACGTCGATTATGCCTCCTCGACCAATTTGAAGAATTCATCGACGGGTAGAATTCGGTACACCTCGTAGTTGACAGTGCCTCGCTGGACCGTGTTGACCATGGATTTGACCCTGGCTTTTTCGTCGGGGAATTCACTAATGATCATGTATTCCCCGCGGGCTACGATATAGTATTCCGCAAGTATCTTTCCGCCCACGCCTTCGACACTCTTCCTGCCCATGGCAAAACGCTCGCGCGAATTCTTGATGTCCTTGTTTCCTTCGGGGGTTTTCTTGAGGAACGATACGTAGATTGCCATTTTCGCCTCCTTCAGTTCCTGTAAAGGTTCATGCTTTCCACTCATACGAAGTTGGAGTCAGGCTGGTGTAGCCTAAGGCCTTGCGCCCGCACGGTTCGCGGTGCATACAAAGGGCTTTGGCACGTCTTGAACTCTGCCCGATTCGATCTTAAACACAACTTCGTATCAAACACCGGTTGCTGAAAACAAGGTCAAAAAAATGGGAGCAATTTCAAACTATCCTATACGTGCACAGAGAATTTGTCAAACAACCGAGCAGCAATGGATCGGTAATGTGAGGATAATTGTACGTGATTTCGAGTTACTTTTGTTGTATAATTATAAATGTTCATATTTGTACGCGCTGAAATTCATTTCTGTAACCCATTCTTCAGACCAGTCACAAAGTCTCCCTTTTCGGACGCCACCTCCTTCGCCTTGTGTGAATTCGAAAGGGCCTTTTCTCTCGTCTCTTTCTGACCCGTTCAGCCGATGTGATGGTTGACACATGCACTGGATACTTCTCTATGCGGCGTCATTGGATGGACTTGGAGACAAGACCCATCGGAACGGGGGAACGCTCCAAAGAATGCTGGCGGTCCGAAAAACTCCCTGGGCTCACGGTTGGCACCAGAGCCGGACCGTTCAGCGGTGCCGGGTCACGCTTCGTCCCGTCACAATGGAATGAAGCAGCTTGGGGGTGATCTTGCTGACGAGATTCTCGCCCATCCGCTCTTCATAACCGAACACCTGCCAGGTGCCATCCATGAACAGTTTGACGTCTCCCGTGTTTGGGCATGCATGGGTGGCACACCAGAATTGGATGAAATTCGGACACACCAGAGACCTGCAAGGACTCCCGCAGGGTCTGCAGTAGACTTTTCTGGCACATAGATCGATGAAGAAATGATTCTCAAGTTCTCTGATCACATGCATCCGCGCCTCCTCTCGTTGCCCCACGACTGCGAAGGAAGCCTTCCGCCGATAGGTTCTGAAGATGTGCCGCGGAGAAAACGTTTGGTGGGGCATGCCACCATTGGGAAGGCGGCGAAACCGCCGCTGTCCGATATTGGTACGCAAACCGGCACATCCGGTTTGCAGTGAAAGACTAAGCCGGGGCGTCGCGCTAGAATAATTGGTATGAGGCATGGTGCGTTCCAATGATTACCAGGTTGCCGCTGGGACTCACTTCGCGGGGTCTGGCCCGAGCCACCATCGCCATGACGGGAGGAAGGAGATCCCAGGCCCTGCTCTTGATCTGATCCATTTCACAGCTCATGAGGCACTCCATGACACCATCGAGGGCCGATTGGATCTCTTGCCCTGTGTCCAGGCAGAAATTCGCGCAGTCCGGTGAGATCAGCCATCGCCCTGGGCCGGCCAGCAACTCCGGCATGGTGTCTTCCCGCGGATCGAAACGGAGAAGGACCGGGGTTTCTTCCCTTGTCATGGCTCCCAGAAGCAGATCGGTCAGTATCTGTTCTGGATCGATGGGGCTTCCGCCGAGTTCGCGCGCCAGGACCAGAGCCTCTCTCAACCGGGATGCATATGCTGCGCGGATCGCCGGGCCAAGAACGTGAACCTTCTCGAGATCCGCAAGCGAGGCCTTTTGAAAACCGGATTCCATGCGGACCAAATCCATCACCACATGGGCTGCCTCTTCATGGAAACCGCCGAGTCCGATGCCGGTGACCCAGAGGAATTCGCTGATACGATGCAGTTTCCTGGCATCTTCAAGTCGGATCGGCTCTGTGAGGGGAGCATCTCCCCGTCGTCCGAGGACACGGCGCATGCTGTCCGCGACCAGGATGACGTGGCGTTGAAGTGTCAAAGCGATCCAACAGCTCATGAGGCATCCATCAGGCTTGCCGCAGTTCGAAATGATGAGCGGCAGTGTCATGAATCAGGGCCCCGATTGCGTCGGATTTCCCTGCGACGCATCTTCTGGAGCCCCTCCGTTTTTGCCTACTAAAGGGCAGGCACTAGGATTCCAGCCTGTCGGAAGAGACTCAGATCATGGACATGGATCAAACCAATCTGTCGGCTATCAGGATGCGCTATCCCATGCTTCAGTACTTCACGGATCGTCCCTTCGGCGTGGAAATCGAAGCTTACGGGCTGCAGTATGTGCTCATCCCGCCGGATAAGGGGATCATCAAATCCCATAACATCTCTTCCGTATCAAAGGATGGGCGACGGTTCGACGATCTTCTTACGGACCATTCCCTTTGCCTGGGGTCTGACAAAGATTCATGGCACCTGGAAGAAGACAGCTCCATAAGGCACAGGGGCGGTGTGGAGTTGATCAGCCCCATCCTTCGAGGGCTGGAGGGGCTTGTGGAAGTCTACCGTTTTCTTGAGGTGCTTGGAATGGTGAAAGGAGTCGAGATCGATGATTCCTGCGGTTTTCACGTCCATCATGGTGTCGATGCCAGACTCTTCACCTGCAAACACCTGCAGGAGTTGGTGAGGGTGGTGCATGCCATGGAGGATTACCTCTACCTGCTTATTCCAGGAGAGCGCCAGAGCAACGTCACTTGCCGACCGGTTGAGGTGGATGTCCAGGCTTTCCTGAATCCGCAGGTGTGCGAAGGAGACCCGGAAGAGTCCATCGCAGCCATCAAAAGCCTGTGGTATTGCGGTGAAAACCGCTACGAAGCGTCCGGAGAAGCCAACGAACGCTATGACAAGACCCGCTATCACGGATTGAACCTCCATTCCTACTGGTACCGGTCCACCATCGAATTTCGTCATCACTCCGCCGTGCTTCACAACAGGGATGAAGCAATGCAGTGGATCATCTTCACCCAGTTCCTTGTGGAAATGAGCGCAGGGCACATTCCAAGAATCACCATGGTTTCATCCGCCAACAAGTGGTTGAAAACTATCTATAAAATTTATCTCGCATTTGGCCATATGGAACGCATCGTCTCGAAATCCGGCCCGTCGCCCCATAACGTTGGAGAGGATGGACATGTGTGACCTTTTTGCATTATCGGCCAGCCAAGACTACACTCCCCAGGAGTATCTCCCGATCTTCGCGGAACGGGGAAAGCGGAATGTCAATGGATGGGGCATCGGTTTCTTTCGCGACACCCGTGCCTTGGTTGAGAAGTCCTCCGAACAAGTTTTTGTTGGCGATCAGGTTCACGAAAGCTTTCAGAGGCTTGCCAGAGTCATCGACAGCAGAATCATTGTCTCCCACATCAGCTGCCCCCTGAACGGCGGTCGGCACAGCTCGGACAACCACCCGTTCTCACTCGATTTCCTTGGGCACAGCTGGCTGTTTGTCCACGTTGGCGTGGTCAAAGGGATTGAATGCTACCAGACCACTCATGGACCGAAGCTTGAGGCCGAGGCATTTCCGGCACGAGTCTTTGAATTCCTGAGAGATCGGCTCCTGGAGTCTCTGACCGCAAACCCTTACCTGAGCTTCTGCGACGCACTGCAAAAGGCCATTTGCGACATCACGACGACTTTTCCCGGAAGATACACCTTTTTCCTGGCGAACGAGTCGGTGTTGTACGTGTTCTGCAACTTCCATCCGATCATGTTGCTCAAAGAATCGGAGCAGACGGGGGAGGTTCTCCTCGTCACCTCGGTCAAAGAAGCTCTGAGTCCCAAGAAATGGCTGCTGGTGAAGCCTGATGCGCCACATGCCGGGAAGCTTCTGGTGATAGCGGGACCTGACGTCCTCTATTCGGGAACCGTTACAACCCAATAAGGAGCTTCTGTAATAAATCGGTTTTCAAAGAGATTCCCCGCATGCTTCAGGCGGGGGGATTGGAATCGTGCTCGCTGAGGTTGAGACGCTTCACTTCCCACAGCATGGAATATGACCTGGCAAATGAGAGACGTTTTGCTCTCAGCATATTTGCCCTCATTGCCGTGAACGGATCACATGGATTTCATGATGTGTGACCTCTTTGCACTCTCGGCGGGCAGGAGATACTCGGTCCCCGAAGCCTTGTCGGTTTTCGCCCTGCGAGCCAGGAACAACATGGACGGTTGGGGCATCGGCTATTTCAAGAAGAACACCGCACGGGTCGAGAAGTCATTTCAACATGTCTTCTCGGAAGGCCATTACCACGACAGCTTCGAGCGATTGGCCCGCGTGGTGAACAGCAGGATGATCATTGCCCACGTTCGATTCCGCACCAGCGGTCCCATCGATGAATGTCATGCCCACCCCTTTGCCCTTCATTTTTCGGGACATGACTGGATCTTTGCTCACAATGGAAGGGCACCCCTCATTGAATCCTACCGGACCGTGGGGGAACCCTTGCAGGGGGCGGTGAGTGACTCGGCCAGGACCTTCGAATACCTCCGGGACCGCCTCATCGTCCGCTACCCGGAAGGTTCCGAACCTTCGCCCCTCATGGGGGCGCTTCTCACGACCTGCATGGAACTCGTGGACGAATATCCCGGCAACTACAATTTCATCCTCGCCAATGAGTCCGTTCTATTTGCGTTCAGCAATCACCGGCAATTGATGGTTCTTCAGGGCAGCCGCGGACTGCAAAACGCCTTCATGCTCACCACCCTGGAAAAGGGACTCAGCAGCGACCGGTGGGTGAGGATTGCCCGGAGCACCCCGACCAAAGGTGTGCTGCTTGCCGTGGCGGGAGGCGACGTGATCCT
>CAZURN010000199.1:0-6007 GCA_964623165.1 uncultured Syntrophobacteraceae bacterium | reverse complement strand
ATCGCCCCACCACTTTTCCCGACTCTTGAACAGCATGCCTGGATAAAATGCCCACGAATGAAGGCGCTCTTCCAAAAGCCCGTTCTGTGCTGCGAAATTCCTACTGAAATCCCGAGTGAACACCGAATCGCCCGGCCTCATGGCTGTGTAATTCCTCCTCCCAGGAACCAGCATCAGGATGGCTCTTGCGAACATCCGATATCTTGATGTCAGAGGTAAGGCTCATGATCAAATGGCAACCCCTCTTGATAGGCATACCAATGGAATTTTTCTTTGTACCAACGTACTGCTTGACAAAACTGATACCACCTGGATTGTGAAAATGTTGTTCTTAAGATAGCATTTTCGACTATACGGCCTCTAAATCTGTGCGGATTTTCCTCATAATTCAGAAATGCTTCATCAAACCAAGCATTTTTCTCATAGTTTATCATCTCTGTATCTTCATCGTCTAATAGCTTCAGACGCTTAATAGTCTCTTTCCATAAATTTATCCTAGTTTTTAAAGTTCCAGCAAACAACAAAGTATCATACAAATCTGGTAATAGGTTCATGTCTTTTACAACAAACTTATCTTTATAAATTGGATTATTCGTAATAAACTGATCCATTAGCAATACAATAGTCTCAAATGCTCTACGATAACGCTCATTATTATCAATTGGTTGATTAATTGACTGATTCTGATATATTATATCTCTTTTGTCGTAATGATAATGCCATATTAGATAGGGTTCATCTGGGTAATGAAGAGCCTGAGCATGTCCATATGCAGGGACGATATAGTCTAAAATGGTGTCAAAACGACTGAGAACCCCTTTTCGCCGGAGATAAAGGATTATCTTGGGCAATACTGTCTTTGTTGAGAAATAGACTTTCGACAGACTCTGCAAGTGCTCAATATCGTTGGCTTTACTCAGCAGACCGGAAAAACCCTCATGCGAATAGGAATCTGCCCAGGCGTGAAGAACGACACCAAACTTCACAAGATTGTCCTGGGCCAGCACATCTCTGGCGATTCCCTCCAGGATTCTCCCCTTCGGTCTGCAGACCATTCGCCACGTGAAGTTTTCCCCCTCGCATCCAGGCACGAAATGGAAGGCACACGTGTTATTGATCATGGCAGAAAGGTTGAATGTCTTGATTCGGGCATAGGCATGACAAGTTGCCATGTTGAGAAGGCTCGGGGGCGAATGGTGGTCAAGAGGGATACCGTACGTTTCCTTCGCAATGGAAAGCTGGTTTATCTGAGCATCATCCACAAATTGTGATGCGTAGGCCAAAGTCCAGGCAGCGTCCTTCCTGTACCCGCAGGCACGTGCGAAGGCCAGCACAGCATAGTAGTGAGCATCGATGTGCATACAGACTCCTTTCGTCTCCGGTGTCCTCGGGTATCTTGGGCACCCATCTGTCCTGTGTCCGGATATGCGCCACTCTGTCTCTCATCCCTCTCAGTCGCGATCCTGGCCCAATGATTCACCCCTTGAGACTTCAGTCTGCTGCCTGGATGTGCAGCCTATAGGAGTTTGATCACATAAGGTGACTCCCCATCGCCATAGCCCAACGAAAAGCCATAGCGCTTTCTTAGGCTGGCCTCTTCCCAAACCTCAGTTATCCTATTGTGATAGTTGAAGATTATCCTGGCGTCACGTCCTGCGTACTTCACCACTCGCGCCACCCCTTCAGGGTCGGGATGTCCATGTATGGCCCCGTTGCTGGAAAAGACGAACTGGGCACTCGGCACCTTCTCGACGAGTTCCCGATCGACATTCTTCTGACTGCCATGGTGAGGGATTTTGAGTACATCCACGGCAAGTGGTGCATAGGGGCTCAGACTTTCAATGCTCCTGGAAATGACCGATGGGAAGGCGTCACTACCCATAAGCACCTTTTTCCCTTCATAGTTTAGCAAGAGTGCGATGCTGGCACCGTTGGCGGGTTTTTCGTCCTCAACGAACTCCGCCGCCGCCAGGGACTCCACGTCGATCCCTCCCATCGCCTCAATGCCAGGAGGCAAGGTCGTTTCTTCCTGCACCGGACGAGCAGGATCGAGTCCGGCATGAGCGCACTCCTTCTCCCAAACCGGCCGAAGGGCGGACAATTGATCCACACCCGGCGACAACACAAAGATGTCCAGTCCTCCAGGCAAGTCCGTAACGTGAGCAGGTGAGCCATCTCCCAGTACGCAAATCCGGCCTCCCAGAAATGCCGGATTAACATTCCAAGGCAGTCTCCTTTTGGGATCAAGGAGGGCAGCAGTCAGCCTCTCCCCTTGCAGTGCACCGAAATCCTCGATCTTTTCCGCAGGCAGATGCCGGTAACCATTAAACCAAATGTCGTCAAAGGAGACTGGAAGCTCGTTGCGCTCGAGGAGTTCGAGGGCTCCGGCAATGTGGTCACCATCAATATGTGTGATTACAAGGAGATCGAAGTGGACATGTGCCAGGCCGAGAGACTGAATCTTATTCTTGAGCCGCTTATAAGTGCCTTGGGTCCCACCATCAATGAGGATGCGGTGGGGGCTGGCAGCTTCCCCGTATTCGATCCAAAGGCAATCGCCGTTGCCAGCGGCAAGAACGTGCACATCGAATAATCGTCCCATATGTGAACTCCCTCTCTCATGATCCGCTACATGCGAACTGCTGTGAACGGCTGAGTTGGATCGGTTCGTCTGGACAACCATCTTGCCAGCATGAGTGCTCGAGCAGTGGCCGTTCCTTTGAGGCTCTTGTGCTCGCCTCGTAATTCCTCATGGTTGGCAACCAGCGTCAAAGCGTCGACCAGCAAACGCACGCCGACGCCAAACAGGGGAGTCCCGGCACCCAATGCATGAAGCAGAAGTGCCCTTGCCTCTTTTACAATCGAGTCAACCCTCGCTGCGCCGTCCGAAGCCGAATCCACTTCCGGGCCGATCGAATTGAGCTTGAGCCATGCGAGCTGGATGGAACCATCGGGAAGCCATTCAAACATGTTGGCGAGGTTTGCAATCCAACCCTTCCACTCATTGGACGGACTCCCTCGCAAGCCGTTGGCGGCCAGCAACACATAGGCACCTGCCACTGCGGCAAAGGGATTCATCACTTTCTCATAGAGCCACTGAACAGCTGGTGTGAGAACAGCTTCGGCAGACTGCAAATCGCGTCCTCCCAAGTATCCCAGGAGGCCAGACACTTCTGAATCATCGACCGAGATGACTGGTTGCACCGGACCTTCAGCAAAGCAAGACCCTGGGGTTGGTTCGCGCAAGAGAATTTCAATGGGCACTACCTGTCCCGCCCGTGAGTCGTCGAGCTTCGCGTAGATCCACGGCACTGGCAGGACGGCGAGACTGCGGATTCCGGTATCGTCCTCCAGCGCAAGGAAGTGTCGCAACGGCCCTGAGGATGCGCCCTTCCCGAGCAACCTCAGGACTGAAGGTGATGGAACGCCTGACTCGCCAAGACTATCTCTATCCTTGATTGTAAATCTCTCGAACGGGTCATCGAGAAACACGCTATAGAGTTGCCCTGTTGCAATGACATTGCCAAAAAAAAGTTGTGGTGCATGATCAATGGCCTCTGCATCGGAATCGAGCCATTCATGGAACCCCTCTCTTGAGATGGCCGTCTCAAGCCACAACGTGCGAAGTACCGAAGCACGTGCCACAGGCCCCACTCCCCGAGTGGACCGGTTCGTCCGGAACCCATCGCGAGAGGGAGCTGCACCTGCAGCCTGCAGTCTGGCAACCCACTCAAGGAGGGATTCTTCGGAGTACAGGTCCACACTGATTGCTCCAGGCCCTTCGGCACAGACCTCTCTCGTAAGGATCTCGCCTGAGGGCAGCGTTGCTCGCACAAGGTAGGATCCGTGATCCACCGAGACGGTGAGCGGCTCGAACGAATCACCGGGATCGCCAATCGGCAACACGAGGCCTCGGAGAATCGCCCGGGTGCGGCCATGAAGGGAGGATCCGACTGGAATTATGTCTGCAACTGCGCCGAGGCGAACGCTCGAACCACGCATATTCTTGACGATGCGAAGTGCCAAAGTCGTCATGGGCATTTAAACCTCACTACTGTGTGGGATGGATACACCACCACCCCCTTTCTTGGCAGGGGACTTGGACCACCAGCGACATTCGTCGCCGTGAAGTCATATTTTTCTGGGGGAAGGTCAATTTCCCAGATACTCTTTTTTTCTCCCTGGCAGGACTGCACGACAGATCCCCCGAGAATGCAGTCGAAAGCAAGCTCCGCCATCTTGCCAGGATCATCGCAGGCAATGTCCACTGGGACGATGGGCTGGCCGTTGATAATGTGAAGGCTGAACGGTACGGTCAGCCTCTCATCCCGAGCGACCTGTTGCTTCCCATACCCGCGTTCCACCATTCTTTGAAGAAACGCATTGAGCCCATCGCGCAATTGTGCTGTGCTGATCTCCCATTCGCCATATCCATTATCCCTTGCAGCCGCTCCTTTGAAGGCCGCTAGCAAGGCCTGCGCAAAGAAGCTCGCCTTGCCCTTCTCTCCATAGGCCCTGGCGCCAAGAGCACACGCCAGAAGTACTGGTTGTTCAGTCTTCTGGAGGTTCGAGGATGCGGAACCGGCAACGATTGCGTCACCTACGGACTTGCTGCCGAATTCATCCAAGTAGGTCTGAGACACAGTCTGGCAGGCATCCAAGAAAAAACACTGCCATTTTGCCCTGCATGAACGCATGCCCACATGGAAACCCCAGAAATCCACGGCGTGCCGGAACGGGTTGCGCCTGTCGCTGCCGAAATCCTCTGACAGCAACGATTGCTCACTGCCTGTGGAGATCCCGTGCCCGCAGAAGTAGAACACAAGCTGGTTCTCATTGTGCGAGTCGCCAAATTCATACCAATGGTTGACAGCCTGGCGGATGTTTTCAAGCGTTGCTGATGCGGCCTCTATGTGTTGTCCGGCAGGGGTTGTGAAGGAATTTGGAGTTCCTGAAATCAACAGTTGTAATGTACGGACCGGCTTGTCAGGGTGGTTGTGATCGGTCGCGAACCAATTCGCAATGCCGATTGCAGAATGGGGCGGCGACGAGAGCTGTCCCATCCCGCCGTGAAACTCGAACCGGTCTCCCGGCGGCGCTTCCCCCTCCAGAAGATAGGGGTAACGCCCGATACCGATGACGAGCACGTGTGTCCCGATCTGGTCCCTGCCATTGTCAATCACCAATGCCATGCATCACCACCCCACGGTTCCCAATGTCTCAAAGGTTTGCACGAGAACGCATTCTGGTCTTCAATCAACAGATGGAAGCCGCCGTGACCGGCTGAAGACCACGGTCATTGTGAGGAGGCGCGGTCAAGTCCATGCTTTGGCCTCGACCTGACGTGGCGGATCCCTTCAGCGTCGTCTCGCCATCGCGTACAAAGCCAACAAGAGATGTCACCAGAACAAGCCGGACTCTTTCCGGCGGTCATGCGAGAGTGCCAAAGGGAGGGCGGCAAGGATGCAAATCCATCCAGGAACCAACGCCCCCGGGACCTCAATCTCCAAAGAGGACATGCTGGCGGCGGGGAGCGTCTTTTAACAGCCACCATATTGGGAATTCACTGGTTACTATCAAGAGATGGACCTTCAGATTGCCAGGTTCGTTTCGGATGAATTCTTCAGATAATAAAGGCTAACCCATTTGTGCAGGAATCGCAATTGATTCTTGGTCGATGTGCCTGCAGGAGCCCTTCAGGCGAACCACAATCACTCAGACCCCTCTGCCATCCTGAGCGTGAATTCGCTGCGCTGTGCGCGGAAAGCGACGGCCATTCAAAACCGATGCCTGTCATTGTCCTCGAAGGACCCGCCAGACGCTCGTCACGCGCTGACTCAGGTTTGCGGTGCTGCCCGCTTACCGAACGCTGCTTTTCCGTACAAAGTTCGCCGAGCGTCCATTCGGGCCTTCAGTCTAGGAAAGCGATCGACATCCGTATGTGGAAGAAAAAGCGAGGCGACGTAGTGGGTCATATAGGAAGGGGTCTCTGAGAGTTCGAAGCTTG
>CAZURN010000198.1:0-6081 GCA_964623165.1 uncultured Syntrophobacteraceae bacterium | reverse complement strand
AAATTGCTCCTCGAATACTAGTTGCAGATGATGACCCTCTTTCTTTGGAGCTAACGGTGGAGCTCTTGAGAGATGAGGGATACGACGTGGACCTGGTTTCCAACGGCATGGAAGCCATTGCCATGGTTCAGCAAAAGGACTACGATATCGTCATCACTGACCTGGCCATGCCGAAAATGAACGGTATGGAAGTCCTTGCCCATCTGTCTGAACATCACCCTGATACTACCGTCATCATGCTGACAGGGGTGGGAACCATCGAGAACGCCGTGGAAGCCATGAAGCGCGGGGCTTTCGATTATCTCACCAAGCCCGCCAAAATTGATGAAATCTTGATGGTTCTCAACAGGGCCCAGGAGCTGAAGCAACTCAAGGACGAAAACATCCTCCTGAAATCTCAGTTGCAGGACCAGTACCGGTTTGATCGCATCATTGGGCAGAGTCCCCCCATGCAGCACCTCTACCGAGTCATCAAGCGGGTCGCAAAGACCGACTCGACCATCCTAATCACCGGTGAGAGCGGGACGGGCAAAGAACTGATCGCCAACGCCATCCACTACCACAGTGACAGGAGCGACAAACCCTTCGTGCCCATCAACTGCGGGGCCATCCCGGAGGAACTCCTGGAGAGCGAGTTGTTCGGCCATGAAAAGGGGGCTTTCACGGGGGCATTCAAAGACCGGAAGGGCCGCTTCGAACTGGCGGACAAAGGCACCATATTTCTTGATGAGATCGGGGAAATGAGCCCCAAGCTGCAGGTGAAGCTTCTGCGATTTCTTCAGGAGACGAAGTTCCAGCGGGTCGGGGGTTCTCGCACCATCCAGGTGGACGTACGAATCATCGCGGCAACCAATAAGGACCTCGAAAAGGCGGTTTCCGGCGGGGAATTCCGCGAGGACCTTTTCTACCGGCTGAATGTGATCCCCATCCACGTCCCACCCCTCAGGGAACGGGAGGGAGACACCCCCTTGCTGGTTCATCACTTTCTTCAGCACCACTGCCAAAAGAAGGAGATTCCCCAGAAGAGGCTGTCCCATGCAGCACTGGAAAGCCTTGAGCGCTATTCATGGCCGGGGAATGTGCGGGAATTGGAAAACGTCATTGAGCGATTGGTCATCCTCACGGAAGCTGACGAAATCCGCATGGATGATCTTCCAAAGCGCATGCGCCTGGATCCGCCGCCTTCCTCTCCCCCTCCGGTGGAGATCGGGGAACGTGGCATCAACCTCAAAGACTTTCTGGACGACTTGGAAAACAAGCTCATCATGGATGCCCTGAAGAGAGCCGGTGGGGTAAAAAACAAGGCCGCCAAACTCCTTGGCCTCAATCGCACCACCCTCATCGAGAAAATGAAGAAGAAGAAGATGAACGTCAGCCTCACACCCAACTAGTGCAAGGTTGTCGTCGACCTGATGCAGCCTGGGGCCTTGCGCCCTTTTGCCTCATGGCGCCCACGCGGGGCTATGGTGCATCTTCAGCTCTGCACGATTCGATCTTGAACTCCGCATGACCCCGGATCGATCCTTCACGCACTTCCCCTCTTTCCCTTAAAGCCATCCTTCAGACACGCACCCCGGCGAGAGGGCTGCGGGCTGACCGCCCTTGCTGGCGAGCCATTGGCATACTGTTTGCTCTTTTGCACTGGACAGGCCCGTGACCCGGTCTTCCCTGGGTGACGGATGTGATTGGGACAGTCTTCAGTGGAGGGACGTCCCGGATACTCTCAACCGATATGAAATCTCATCCTTGGGAACATTTGACCATGCAAGCCGCGAAAGTCCCGATAGTTGTTCTTGCAGCCGCTGTTGTCATGCTATCGGCGTTCCGCCCATATCCAGCATCCGCCGAGACCACCATTCACAACACGCGGCTCGGGGTGACCCAGGAACGTACACGTCTGGTTTTTGACGCATCAGGTGACCGGCCCTCGCGGATTCTCCCATCGACGCAGGAGGGCATCGTCATTGAATTTGCTGGGGCAGTTCTCGGAGGGAGCGGTAAGAAACTCAATTTCCAACCATCGACGGGAATAGCCGGTGTCACTTTCAAGAGCGAGGACAGCGGTTCCCGTATCGTCGTCTCCCTGCGAGACCCGAACACAGCAGTGAAACACGAGTTCCTCGCAGCCAGGGACGAAACTCCCGGTCACTACCGTCTCGTGCTGGATATTTTTCCTGGCCTGAAGGCCAAAGAGACCGAAGACAAGGGAATCGACGACGGTGGTCCAGTACAACCGGACACGGCAAACAAGACGGACCCAGCCAAATCAACCCGCAAGGGCAAACCCGACAAGAACAAGAAGGGCGAACAACCCCCCATGCAGTCAACGAACTCCTCTCCGGACAAGGAGAAGCCGGACATGTTCGCCTCGCCTGCGAAAGAGCCAGCCCAGGGGAAGTCGCAAACGGACCGAAAAGCTTCGGGCAAGGGTTCATCGGCGTCTCCCGAATCCCAGGGCAGCCAGCCACCGGATCCTGAGAAAGCTGCTGCACTCTATGACAAGGCGGACAGCCTCTTCGATGCCCATCAACAGGACCTTGTGCAGAACGGATCTCAGATTCTAGAAGTTTACCTTGAGGCTCTAAAGGCTGATCCAAAATCTCCACGGGCCTTCTTGGCATTCTACCGTTCAGGCCTGATCCACCAAGCCATGGGTAACTTGAAGAAGGCAGAGAAGTATCTCCACCAGGTCATCGCCGCGGGCCACGAGCATCCCCTTTTTGCCAAGTCCTGGTTGAGGCTCGGAGAGATATACCACCAGGAAGAATCCTATGTGGAAGCGATCGATGCCTTCCGTTTCGCCTTGCGAAGCCACCTCGAAAGGGAGGACAGGCTTTTGGCCAACTACTATTTGGGCAGGGACCTGACTCTCGTCGGCGCCGCCAAGGAGGGAATGGAAGCCCTCCAGCAGTGTGCCAACGAGGACCCGACCTATTTTCTCAAGAAACCCGACCTCATGAAATTCCTGGGTGAGGCACACTTTGCCCTCAAGCAGTTCGACGCGAGCAAGGCTTTCTTGATCCGCTACCTCAACCTAGTCCAGGACACCCACGACCGAGACATGGTGTTTGCCAAGATCGCGGAGATCTACCTCAACCAGGGGGACCAGGCCCTGGCCAACAAGCTCTATTCTTACATCCAACGGCACTATAAGGACTCCGAGGGCGACATCATCAGTAAGATCCGCAACGCGGAAATGTTGGAAAAGCGTGAACGCGGCAACATTGGTCCCGCCCTCTCCATATACCGTGACCTCGCAAAGAAGGAACTCTCCCCGCCTTTACGGCGCCTAGTATACTTCAAACTGGCCTCGTGGGAATTCCGCCACGGCAACTACCCGAAAAGCATGGAATTGATCGAGGAGATCCTCACGGACAAGAAAGACATCACGTCTCAGGAGGAATTCGTCGGCCTGAGGGAGAGAGTCCTGGGGGAATGGGTCACCAAGTGCTCGACAGAAAAGGATCACCTCCAGCTGATCCAACTTCACGAGAGGTTTGGACCGGCATTCCGGACCCTCCAGTCCCCCGACACCGAAGCCCTCATCGCTGACGCCTATGCCAGCTTGGGATTCTATTCCAATGCCATGGAGGTCTACGAGCGCCTGCTATCGAATTCCAGGAAAAGGAACGAGGATTGGCTCATGAAGGTCGCACTGTACAGTTTCCTGTCAGGTGACCCGGACAAGTCAATCCGCCTTTGCGGGGACATCCAATCGAGCAAGCTCGAAACTCAAAAAATTGCCCTGCTCGGCCGCATATTGGCTTCACAGAAGAAATTCGGTGAAGCCGTCAAGCATTTCAGCAAAATCGTCCAAAAGGACAAGGATCTTGGTGGCTTGGAACCGGGTGTTCTGGAGGCATACGCTGAGAGCCTGATGGGGTTGGAAAAATTCGACGAGGCACTTCAACTCCTGGTGAAAGCAAGGGAATCCTTCCGCGAGGGATCCGGCGAGAGAGCCCTTCCGCTTCTTCTCCTCCAAAGCAAGTGCCATCAGGAACTCAAACAGCTCGACAGGGCCATCGAGGTTCTCGAGGCAGCCCTCAAACTGGCTTCTTCGGACGAGCAGAAGTGCCAGCTGAATTATGAACTCTCCAAAGTGTATCTCGTCGCAGGGAAGACGGACAAGGCGTCTCAAATGCTCACCCAGCTCTTGCAGACATCCCAGTCGTTTTGGAAGACCGCGGCACAGCAGCAACTTGAGTCCATCAAAATGGCAAAACCCAAATGAGCATGTGTTCCCCCACGAACACGGAGTCACGGAATGGTTGTGCTGATTGTGGATGACGATCTTGGAGAGGTGAAGCAGCTCTCTTCTCTGCTACGGGCCCATGGGCACCTGCCCATTGCCACGGATACAGTGAGATCTGCCATGAACCTGGCCAAGCGGGACATACCCGGACTCGTGCTCGTCAACATGAACGGGGATGCCAAGCCCGCCATGGAACTCATCGAGATGAGCCAAGTGCTGGAGCCTCAACCCCCCGTCATCGTCACGAGCAGCAAACCCAGGCTCGAGGACGCCGTCATGTCCATGAAGAAGGGAGCCTATGACTTCTGGGTAAAGCCCCTGTCAGGAGAACGGCTCACCAAAATGATCGGTCTCCTGGAAACAAAGGTCCAGGGCCCCGGCAGAGGCACAACGGCATCGCCCCTTGACATCATCACCCAGGATGCCGCCATGCTGAGGCTCAAGGCCATCGTACAGAAGGTCGCCGCCAGCAACGCCACTCTGTTTATTCAGGGAGAGAGCGGCACGGGAAAGGAGCTCTTCGCCCGCTACATCCACAGGCACAGCAAGCGCAAGGAAAAGCCTTTCGTGGCACTGAATTGTGCAGCCCTGCCCGAGACCTTGCTGGAGAGCGAGCTTTTCGGCCATGAGAAGGGAGCTTTCACCGGTGCCATCAAGACCAAGGAGGGCAAATTCGAGCTGGCCAACACCGGGACCCTGTTGCTGGATGAGGTGACGGAGATTCCTTACCATCTTCAGGCCAAGCTCCTTAGGGTCCTTCAGGAGAGCGAGGTCGACCGTCTCGGAGGGAGACACCCTGTGCCCATCGATGTCCGTGTGCTCGCCACGACCAACATTAGAATGGAAGACGCCCTCAAGGAAAACCGTTTCCGCAAGGACCTCTATTACCGGTTGAACGTCATCCCCATAAAGATCCCGCCTCTTCGGGAACGACCCGGAGATATCCTGCTCCTGAGCAACCATTTCATTGAAAAGTACAATCAGCTCCACGGAGGCTCCGTTCTCGAAATCTCCGGTGAAGCTAGGAACAAGCTGCAGAACCACCCATGGCCGGGCAATGTGCGGGAACTCCAGAATGTGATCCAGAGAGCGGTCCTCCTGGCTGGAGAAACCTCCATCACGCCTGAACACATCCTCTTCGACGACGGGGAAATGCCAGAGAATCCGACGGGTGATCTGGCCCTGATGTCCATCAGCGAAATGGAAAAAAGGATGATCCACAAGGCCCTGGACACCGTGGAAGGGAACCGAACGAGAGCTGCGGAGATACTCGGAATCAGCGTGCGCACCCTTCGGAACAAGCTCAATGAGTATCGAATCGCGCAAGGCGTTTGAGTCAAAAGTTCGTTCTGGCCTCTTCACCCTGCCTGTCAGACAATTGACCACCAATCCGAACGTGAAAATCCTATGCACCGCCGGTGCAGCCCCACAGGACGCAGCAACCAGTAGCTGATACAGAGTTCCGTTGGGTTGGAGAACGCCGGATTTCGGCTTTCGCTGGAATGACCAATGGACGACACGGTTTCGTGGAGGTGACCGATGCGGTCATGGATTCTGGAGGAATGATGGAACGCATGGTTTTTCAATGCCTCGTTGGGCGGCGTATCAGAAAGACAGACGGACCGCAAAGGCTGTGACGATGCTACTTGATCCGTGGTACGAGATTTGCTCATTCATAGGTCGGCCTTCAAAGCATAAGGAGATCTTACCATGAGTGATTCCAGTGTATTCGATCGAACCGTCGGCCTCATGCGAGACCGCCTCAGCCTCAATTCGCTCAACCAGAGGGTGATTTCCGGAAATCTCGCCAACATCAACACCCCCGGCTA
>CAZURN010000197.1:0-6095 GCA_964623165.1 uncultured Syntrophobacteraceae bacterium | reverse complement strand
GTAAAGCCAAGATCGAGGGGAGTGCCATTGCCATCGGTCACCCCTATGAAGTGACTCTTCGCGTGCTTTCTCAGAAGAGCAGGCGATTCGAGGAAGAGGCTGTTGCAGTCGTGCCTCCGGGGGAACTGGTTCAACAGCCCCCCAGCAATGCTCGAATGAGATAGGGGCCATCCTATTGCCTCGCGCTGCCATGCGTGCTCATTGCCATGGAGGCATGAACAGGAGGGACCCTTCGGCACCTTGGGAATGGATGCCTGCCCGGCACACATCTGGCGCTCCACCAGAAGGATGCATCCAGCCAGTCCGGCGTGTGAGAGCATCGGGGATGGACTCCCCATCGCAATCCCCGGGTCGGAATTTGATCCTTGACGTTTCACGGGGGAAAAGATATGCAAGGCAGGCGGAAATCCTGAATGCGAACTCGGTCAAATTCCTTTTTTCCTAGTAATTTCATGGTGATGAAGAAGGAGGTTTATTCCTGAGATGAACAAATCCCTTATGGGAGCTTTGGTAGTTTTCCTCGTGTTCTGCTTTGCAGATTTGGCGACGGCAGCGGAAGGTGCCAAGACCGCACCCGCAAGGGGGGCACATACAGTCGCACCCGCCCAGGCAACTCCCTCTCTGCAGGTCGCGAACGCGCTTCACGATTTTGGCGAAGCCATGGAAGGAAGCGAGGTAGTCCACGAGTTCAGAATCAGAAACTCGGGCAAGGGAGTTCTCCAGGTCGATGAGGTGCGCCCCGGTTGAGGGTGTGCGGTAGCCCAGTTTGACCGGGCAATCCCTCCAGGCGGCGAGGGCAAGATCACGATCAAGGTCACTCTTAACAATTTGAACGGTCCCGTAAAGAAGACTTCAACCGCTTTCACCAACGATCCTCAGAATCCCCAAGTCAAACTGGTCATGCAGGGTACGGTAAAGGGACTGATCGAGGTGCGCCCTGGAAATGTGGTCTCATTTCGGGGAATGGCGGATCAGATGGGTGAGCGCGAGGTGGAGATCATCTCTCTTTCCAGTCCCTTTAGAATTCAGAGGCTCGAGAGTACCCTAGAGGACAAGATCACCCATAAAGTGGAAACCGTCACAGACGGAAAGCACTATCGGCTGAAAGTCTCCAACCTGGCCAAGCAGGGAAGCTACAGCGGCGTGATCAAGATCATCACGGACCATCCTCAGAAGCCGGACATTATCGTTCGCGTGGTGGGGTCCGTGGAGGGAGAGATCGCCGTGAAACCTCCGACAGTCCTCGTGGGAAAGCTCGCCATGCAGCAACCCGTCCGCGTTCAGACGGTTCGCGTCATCAACAACCGCAACAAACCCTTCAACATCACCGATCTCATATACGACCGAAAGCTCATCACGGTCACCCAGCAACCTTTACCCAAAGACCAGGGCTTCAGTCTGGAGATTTCACCGATCCTTGAAAACATCCCGACTGGTAGCAGGCAACAGACCTCGGTGGGCATTAAGACTGACGTATCGCCGGCTGAGGATCAGGAAGTGAAAGTGCTCATCATCAATACGCAGGACTCGACGACTCCTTCGGTGCTGCTGGCTCCAGAGGACACTCAGAAGAATGCAGAGGACGACAAACAGTTGAATCCACAGGTTGTCAATTCGCCTGGACAAAGAAACTTGCCTTGAACTCTTTCCCTCAACCGCCCTCCTGCACCGGTAGGTTGGCCGATTTCCAAGCGTTCCAGCCATGGGAAAGGACACGCACATTCACATATCCTTTGGCTGAAAGGGCCAAAGCCAGGTCTTTGCTCAAACCACAGCTCTCTCCATCGCAGTAGGTGACGATGGGGAAATCAACGGGTATCATCCCAGTGATCTCCTCGAACTTGGCCTCGAAGTCATCCCAAGGCAAACTGAGAGCCCCTTGGATGTGACCTGACCGATAGGCTCCGGGCGACCGGACATCAAGAAATATGGCCTCGTTGGTTTCGAACAAGAGCTGGGCTTCCTCGAGGGAAATGAACCCTGCATCGCCAAGAGCGCTCTCGGACACCCTCCCCTTCGGCGACCAGTCTCCCATGAGCGGGATGGCGTCCCTCCGAATCAGGTTGACCGCCAGGGCAATGAGCACTGCGAGGGTCAAAATGGCTGTGGCCTGAAAAAGGACTGAGGACCAGGCTCCTCCACCACTAGCATTTGCTTTCCAATTCACTTTCAAAGACTCCACACCTCCCGTGAGATACAAAAAACGAGAGTCCCATACCGCGTGAAACAATTTGCGCATTGGTGCTAGGCGCACCTTGGCTCATGCAGGCACAAGGGCTCGGGGGCCAGGTAATTCCCCGTGCTTTCATAGGCCCTTGCCCGGCAGCCGCCACAAACACGGACGTACTCACACCTTCCACACTTGCCCTCGTACTTCTTGAAGTCTCTAAGGTTTCTAAAGACTTCCGAGTTCTCCCAGATCTCCTTGAAGGACTTTTCTCGCACATTCCCACAGTCGAGTTCCAGGTAGCCACAAGGCTGGACCTGCCCCAGATGGGAAAGGAAAACGAAGCCGGTCCCCCCGAGACATCCCCGGGTCATGGCATCGAGCCCGAAGCTCTGCATCGTCACTTCTTTGCCCTCGGATTTGGCACGTTGCCGAAGGATCCGATAGTAATGAGGCGCGCATGTGGCCTTGAGTTGCAGAGGCACCTTGTCCTTTTGCTCGTAAAACCAGTGGAGTGTATCCTCGTACTGTTCGGCACTGATTCCCTGCTCATCCAGATCCTTGCCCCGCCCCATTGGCACGAGGAGGAAGATGTGGTGGGCCACAGCACCGAGTGACACAGCCAGATCCTGGATTGCTGCGAGCTCATGGAGATTCTGCTTCGTGATGGTCGTGTTGATCTGGAAATCAAGACCTGCAGCCTTTGCGTTGTCGATGCCCCCCAGGGCGCCTTGGAAAGCCCCTTGAACCTGGCGGAACGCATCGTGAGATGAAGCCGTGGCCCCATCAATGCTGATGCTGATCCGTTGAATGCCTGCCTGGACCATCCTGTCGGCCTTCCCGCGAGTCAGCAGGGTCCCGTTCACCGCCATGGTCATGCGAAATCCTCGGGCATTGCCATAAGCGGCGATCTCAAAAATGTCGGGCCTGAGTAAAGGCTCCCCTCCAGTCAGGATGATGATGGGCTTCCCGATCTCTCCGATCTGATCCAGTACACTGAAGCATTCCTGACTGGAGAGCTCATTGGGATAGGGGCGGTCCAGAGCGGCAGCACGGCAGTGGATGCAGGCAAGGTTGCAGGTCCGGGTGACCTCCCAGGCTACTAGGCGAAGAGAGGAGGCCCCGGACTGGGGTTTCTCTCGAGGGTGCCCTGCCGTTGACCGGGGATCAGTGTTGGTGGTATCTGCTTGTCTCGCTGGATTCGCGCGCATGGAATGCATTCCTCCGTGTCGATTTCCGGTCGAGTGGCGCATCATTCCTGGAGCAGGAGGGCTGCATCCTTGGCAAAGTAAGTGAGAATGAGGTCGGCCCCCGCACGGCGAATGGCCATGAGGGTTTCCATCATGACCCGTTGCTCGTCTACCCAGCCACGTTGCGCAGCCGCTTTGATCATGGAGTACTCACCGCTCACGTTGTAAGCGGCAACAGGGCGATCAAAAGTATCCTTTACCCTGCGAATGACGTCAAGGTAGGCGAGGGCAGGCTTGACCATCACAATGTCGGCCCCCTCTTCGATGTCCAGTTCCACTTCACGCAAGGCCTCGTTGGCATTGGCGACATCCATCTGGTACGCGCGACGGTCACCGAATTGAGGCGCCGATTCCGCAGCTTCCCGGAAAGGCCCGTAGAAAGCGGAGCAGTACTTGGCGGCGTACGAGAGGATGCTCACCTGTTCGAATCCGCACTCATCCAAAGATTGGCGGATGGCCCTCACCCTTCCATCCATCATGTCCGACGGCGCAACGATATCCGCTCCGGCTCGGGCATGGGAGAGAGCCACTCTTGCCAGCACGTCCAGAGTCTCATCGTTGTCCACCTCACGGCCATGGAGTATGCCGCAGTGCCCATGACTCGTGTATTCGCAAAGGCAGACATCCGTGATGACAATCAACTCAGGAAACCGGTCCTTGATGGCCTGGATCCCTTTTTGGACAACGCCATCGGAGGCGTAGGCCTCACTCCCGTGTTCATCTTTTGCCTCCGGGAGGCCAAAAAGAAGGACAGCAGGTATTCGGAGTTGAACGATGCTCTTCACTTCCTCCAGCAGGATGTCCACAGACATTTGAAAGACCCCGGGCATGGAACCGACGGGATTTTTGATGTCGCTTCCAGGCACCACAAAAAGTGGCATCACCAGCTGATCCACTGCCAGAACCGTCTCGCGGATCATCCGCCGTAGGTTTTCGTTTCTCCTCAGGCGTCTCGGCCTGTAGGTCGGAAAGTACATGGTTCTCCTTCTTGAACTGCGTGTTCAGGATTTGGAGTCAGCGGATGCACCGATGATCCCAACCTTTAAGGAATCTTTTCCTCTTCCGACTTTGACTGGTACATGAATGGTCTCAGTCCGGCTGCGGGGAAATCTCCTCATCAGTCAAATAGCAGGCGGGATCGGGGGTCCAGAGGTCTCCCGTGGCCGCTTCGGCACGTACACGGAAGTTTCCTCCGCACACCGAAAGCCATCGGCATGCTGCACATCTGCCCTTGACATGGTCTTTCTTGTTCTTGAGCTGCCTCATCAGAGGATTGGAAAGATCCATCCAAATGACACTGAATGGGCGCTCCCTCACATTGCCAAAACTGGTGTGCCGCCAAAACTGGTCCGCATGCACAGCCCCGTCCCAGCTGATGCATCCGATGCCCCGACCCGAGTTGTTCCCCTCGTTCATCTTCAGGAGTTCCAAGACCTCGGGAGCTCTCGGATTCCCCTCCTTCACAAGTCGAAGATAGAGATACGGTCCATCGGCGTGGTTGTCGACCGTCAGCACCTCCTTGCTTTTTCCCCTGCGGTGGAGGTCACCGGTTCTGTCGATGATGAGGTCCACCGCCTTGCGCGTTTCCTCATGGGAGAGATCCTCCTTCATGAGTTTGCTGCCTCGCCCTGCATACACCAAGTGGTAAAAGCAGACCCTCGGGATGTCCCGCTCCTCGAGGAGGTCGAAAATGGCCGGTATCTCCTGAGCATTGAGTCGATTCATGGTGAAGCGGAGACCCACTTTTATCCCAGCCTCCTTGCATGCCTCTATGCCGTCCAAGGCCATCTGAAAGGCTCCCCGCACTCCCCGAAAACGGTCGTTGACGTCGCGCATGCCGTCCAGGCTTATGCCCACATAGGAGAGCCCCACATTCTTGAGTTGGGCTGCCACCGCAGGGGTGATCAATGTCCCGTTGGTGGAGATGACCGCTCTCATCCCCTTGCTCACCGCATAGTCCGCCAGCTCTATCAGGTCGGGCCTCATGAGAGGTTCTCCGCCCGAGAAAAGGATCACCGGAGACCCGAATGCCGACAAATCGTCAATGACGCGTTTTCCCTCAGCAGTCGAGAGTTCATCAGGGAACAATTCGTCCCTGGCATGGGCATAGCAGTGGACGCATTTGAGGTTACAACGCCTCGTCACGTTCCAAACAACGACGGGTTTCTTGTCTGAAGAGAATTGCAGAAGGTGTGAAGGGAGCTTGGAACTGTGGCGACCGTAGCGCAACGCATCGGACGGTTCCACCGTGCCACAGTAAAGTTTGGAGATACCAATCATGAGCCTCTTCCTCTTGATTCATCCTGCGCCACTATTGGCGACCATTACCCGGACACCCAAATTCAACGATCCGTTTCAATTGGGTTGAGCGGGTTTTTTCGGTAGCTTTCTCGTATCAGTTCATCCATGTAGATCTGGGGCTGGACCACGGCTTTTTTGGGAATGATGAATTCCGTTTGTCCTCCGCGATCGAAGATCAACTTAAAGCCGTAGTCATAATCCCTTGATATACCTTGACAAATAGCCGTTGCCGTGGAATCCCGGTGGAGAGACCTGAGAATGATCTCGTTCACTGCGTCCTCTTCGAAACGAATCTTGAACCCGTATCTCTCAAAAAAATCACTCTCAAAGACCCTCACCTGATTGTACAGGAGGATCAATTCGTCAAAGATGCGCTC
>CAZURN010000196.1:0-6113 GCA_964623165.1 uncultured Syntrophobacteraceae bacterium | reverse complement strand
CAAAACATGCCGGAAGATCGAAGGTGCAGGCACACCGGGCCAAATCATGCAGATCAAGGTTTGTGACCGCAGAAGCGATGACCTCGCCCCTGCGATTGAGAACCGGATGGTGCACCAACGCCAAATAGAGCGGAGCAAACCCCTTCCACATCCACCGATCTTTTCTATGGGCCTCGGCACCAAGGCTTATCTCAGGCCGAGGCTTTTCCGTTCAATGGTCCTTCACCTCGGCCTCCCGGAGCAATTCCAAGTCTTCCCGGGTCGGAGTGAATCGGTCGAACAGGTCAGGTCGCCGCGTCCTGGTCCTGAGAAGAGCCTGGCCCCGACGCCATTTCTCGATGACGTCATGATGTCCCGACAGCAGAACATCCGGCACCCGATACCCCCTGTATTCCTGGGGCCGGGTGTACTGAGGATATTCGAGAAGGCCCTCGGAGAAGGATTCCCTCCTCGGCGAGGCTGCATTGCCCAGGACTCCTGGAATGAGACGGGCAACGGCGTCCACGACGACCATTGCAGCCAGCTCTCCACCACTCAGGACGAAGTCTCCGACGGAAACCTGGTCGTCCGCAAAGTACTGCCCAACCCGTTCATCCACACCTTCATACCTTCCGCAAATGAGGATCAGACGGGGAGCCGTGCTGAGCGAGCGGGCGATTTCCTGAGTGAACAGGCGTCCCTGGGGAGTCAGCAAAAGGACTCGTGGGGCCGGACCGCTTTCCCTTAGGGAATCCAGCGCCCCAATGATGGGCTCGGGCTTCATGACCATGCCCTCCCCCCCCCCAAAGGGCCGATCATCCGTGATCTGGTGCTTGTCCGTGGCCCAGTCCCTGATGTTGTGTACACGGACCTGTATCAGACCCCGGTCTAGCGCCTTGCCAAGAATGCTCTCCCTCATCGGGGAATCGAAGATGCCGGGAAACAGGGTCAAAATGTCAAAGATCATCGATCAAACCCTCCGGAGGCTCGATCACCATCCGGTTGAGCTGCAAATCCACCTCGAGGATGACTCCCTCGACGGCCGGAACCAGGAATTCCCTCCCATCCCGGTCAATGGAGTAGACATCATTCCCGCCTGTTTCGATGATGCCTCTGAGCACTCCCAACGAGTCCCCGCGTTCCGTCACAACCTGGAGTCCAATGAGCTGGTAATGGTAATACTCATCCTCCTGGGTCGGCGGAAGACGGTCTTCGGGCAGAAAAACCTGCAGACCTACGATTTCCTGGGCCTCATCCATGTTCGTGACGCCGTCGAAGTGTACCAACAGCATCCTGCCCTGGCTTTTGGAACTGATGATGGTCAACGGCGCGGGTGTTTCATTCAGGGACCCTGCTAGGAAAACCTCCACTCCGGCACCCTGAAGCGCCATGCTTTCACCGTAAGGGAGAACCTTAACAACTCCCCTGACACCATGGGTGCGGACGATTTTCCCGACAGGTACGAGGCGAGTCTCCTCCATGGTCCTATTCGATGATTTCCAGCACTGCTCTTTTTCGTATCTTGGTCGAAGCGGCGCTCAATATCGTTCGCATCGCACGGGCGGTCCGCCCTTGCTTCCCAATCACCTTGCCCAGGTCTTCCTTGGCAACCCGCAGCTCGATCACAGAAGTCTGCTCCCCTTCAATTTCGGAGACCTTCACCTTCTCTGGATTGTCCACCAAGGCCCGTGCCATAAAATCGATCAATTCTTTCAACATGGTGACCTCCGGATTCTCTGCGCCGCAAATACTCCGTTCGCTGATCAGGCCTCAGCTGTCTTCTGAGCACCGTACTTCCGAATCAGGCTCTTTACCGTGTCGGTGGGCTTGGCACCCTGCTGAAGCCAGTACTCAAGCCTTTCGGCATTGAACCTGACTTCGGGCGTCTCGGGCAAGGGATTGTAGATGCCGATGCCTTCGATGAAACGCCCATCCCGCGGCGCTTCCGACGAAGCCACCACAATGCGGTAGAAAGGTCTCTTCTTCCTGCCTCCTCTAGCCAATCGAATCCTCACTGCCATGGTCTGTGTCTCACCTCCTGATAATCCTGGTATCAATTCCTTAACAATCAGCTGCCAATTCAGGAACATAATCCGATGAAATCCGGCAGCTCCTGGGTATCTCGCTGGAGCAGAGATGACACAGCCGTCAAAGCCATGAAAAGGTGCCTCCACCAGCGACCAGTGCTGCAAATTGCTTTGTATAGCCCACAAGAGTCAATTTAGAAAGGGAAAAATGACTTTTTCCTGCGGCCCTTGCCCTTCTTTTTCTTGGTTCCACTCACACCCATCATCTGCCTCATCATTTTCCGCGCCTCCGAATAACTATTGATGAGGCGGTTCACATCTTGGACCGTCGTGCCGCTCCCCCCAGCGATTCGACGCCGACGGCCCGCGTTGATTATGTCCACGTTTCGTCGTTCCTCTTTGGTCATGGAGTTGATGATTGCTTCCATGCGGACGAACTCCTTCTCGTCCACCTGCATCTTTTTCAATTCCTTGAGCATTCCCATGCCGGGGAGCATGGAGAGAATGCTCTCGAGAGAACCAAGCTTCTTGATCTGCCGAATCTGGTTTCGGAAATCCTCCAGGGAGAAGGTGTCATCCCGGAACTTACCCACGAGTTCCTGGGCCTGTTTCTCATCAATGGCTTCCTGGGCTTTTTCGATGATGGAAAGCACGTCCCCCATGCCCAGGATGCGCGAACTCATGCGCTCGGGATGGAACACCTCGAGAGCATCCAGCTTCTCACCGATGCCCATGAATTTAATGGGACACTGGGTGACGGCCCGAATGGACAGTGCCGCTCCGCCCCTGGCATCTCCGTCGAGCTTGCTGAGGATGACACCCGTGATCCCCAGGGCACCGTGGAAGCTTTCGGCAACCTTTACGGCATCCTGGCCCGTCATGGCATCGGCCACCAGGAGGATCTCCGCCGGCACGAGGATTTCCTTCAGGCGGCGAAGTTCATCCATCAACTCGGTATCAACATGCAGCCTCCCGGCCGTGTCCACGAGGAGGGTATCACAGTTCTTTTCCCTCGCGAAGTTGAACGCCTCCTTTGCGATCGCTTCCGGCCGCTGTTCAGTGGAGGCAGGGTACACGGGCAGCCCGAGTTGCATCGCGAGGGTCGTCAACTGTTCGATGGCCGCCGGCCGGTAGATGTCAGCCGGAACAAGGCAGGGGCGGCGCTTTTCCTGGACGAGCCTCTTAGCAAGCTTGGCCGTCGTCGTGGTCTTTCCGGATCCCTGCAGCCCCACCAACATCACGGCGACGGGAATGCGACCGCTGAACCTCAAGGGCTGTGCCTCTCCACCCATGAGTTCGGTGAGCGCCTCGTTGACGATTTTCACCACCTGCTGGCCGGGAGTGAGGCTCTGCATGACTTCCTGGCCCACTGCCCGGACAGCGATGCCTGCAACAAAATCCTTGGCGACCTTGTAGTGCACATCCGCCTCAAGGAGGGCCATGCGCACCTCCTTCAAGGCACCCTGGATGTTATCCTCAGTGAGCTTCCCCTGACCCCTGAGGTTCTTGAATATTCTCTGAAGCTTGTCTGAAAGGCTGTCGAACATGATTCCCGCCATGATGAGGGATTGTCTGATTTCGCCAGGACCGCGAACTTTGGCATCGTATAGGCTTCACGGGCTCAAGTCAAGGTGAGGGAAGCAGCTGTGGGCAAGGCAGAGTCCGGGATGCGGAGCGGGAAGCAGGAAGCATCCAGCCCATAGCCTGCACATTAGTGAGCACAACGACCGGGGTTGCTGCCCATACCCCCGCATGAATGGCTCCAGTGGCGCGGACCGGGTTCCACCAATGAGCCCTTGTCACCACAAGAAGAAAGAATCTTCTAACGGCCCAGCACCCGGTCGAGCGGAATGTCACGTTGATTCACCGTCAGCTTTCCCTTGGCATATTGAACAGAGGTCCTGTAGGTGCCGTTTTCCAGTTTGAGATAGCCTTGCGCCACCAAATCCGCCAATTGCTCCTGAACCTCCTTTTCCACCCGAACCTCCTCACCAACATCCGGAGCAGTTCGAGTTTCCAAATCCCCCTCTGCTCCCTCCTCGGCCGTTTTTCCCGTGGATCTGGCCATCCTCAGCAACAACCGCTCCGACACGTCCGCTCTCACTTCTAGGTTCGAAGCGTTGATGAGGGTCAACAGGCTGAGGGAGTCCCCAACCTGGCTGCCATCCACCACCAGCTTCGCGGCACTCTGCAACTCCCCCTCCGGCGTCGTGAAGCCGAACCGTTTGATCTCCATCTCCGGAGAATTCCTTAGAATTCTCGTCAGCAGTTCCACCGCTTTCACCACAGCTTGACTGGGCTCGGCATCCCCGGAGTTCTGCTGATTTCGAAGCTCCTTGATGGCATCTTGCAACTCGTAAACCGCCTTTCCGTCCAACCTTCTGAATTCGATTTCCAGGTGAGCCTTGTCGGCACCGACTCCGCCAACGCCCACCTGATCAATGGAACTGACGGCGGAGGTCGAAAGTTCATTACCAGACTCCCGACCGGAGGTCCTCACCCGGAGTCCCTTGAGTCTGAAGGGTTTCATCCCCTTGCTTTCGTCCTGGGGCCGCTGGAATTCGAATTGGTCGACGGTGAAGTCGACGTCACCGAGAAACAGGCCGGAACTTCCCTGGAATTGGTCGAATGTTCCCTGAATCCGACCCACTTGGTAAAGCCCATCCTCCGCCGTGTCCACCAGGAGCTTCTCGCACACAAGGTTTCCGGCAAAGCGTTGGAGGTCCAAGCTGAACTTTGCCTGAGCGTCAAGTCCGCCAAAGTCGACGCCCACCTTCTGCTCCCGATCGGATTCATGGCGAAACGGCTTTATGGAGACCTTCGTCTCCCCGTCGCCCTTCCATGGCAGGACAGTTCTGATTCTCACGGACGCGTCTTTCGGAATCATCTCCTGCAGCCCCTTCAAGGTGTCAGCATCTTGAGGATCAATGGAGAGCCTGGTCTCCATGGTGGCCAGGACTGGCCGAAGGGATGCCCGTCCGGAATCTTCGGCGATGAAGGCCACCGGCCCGTGGAAAATGTCATCGACCAGTTTAATCTGCAAAGGCACGGCCGGGAGTGACTCTCCCGCGGCGTTTCCCGTCTGGGCGGTCTGACCAACCTCCACAACCGTTTTCGCTACGGACCGGAATATCCCTCTATCATACGATTCGTTCAGCATCCTTACCTGACCCCATGACGAACTCTGCATCATCATTGACCGGTATCGAGCCTCAGTCTCGATCCCAAACCAATAAGAGGACGCCGTCCATGCAGCCCCGAGGAACAGAGCCAGAACCAGGGCACCAATCAAAATTCGTTTCATTCGTTCTCCTTTCAAACGCGAGCGGGGCAGAGTCCTCATCGGGCATTTGTTCGAAGCGGTCAATGCCTGATTTCCAGTGTGCTTTATCTACCACGTGAGTGACCTGGAATACCAAAAGATTATGACATGTTGACCATGCTCGTCGAAAACCCACAGGGATGCAATAATGGCAAAATGCCAGTTGGCCTTCGCGACTTCCCACAAGTCATCAGGGAAGGTTGTCCCAGTCTCAACCGCCATCCCGCCAAACCTCCATAAAACATGGGGGCCAAACCAGAAAAGTCCTGCACTCGACATTCCCACGGAAGCCAGAACCACGGTTGACAAATCTTCAGGCCCCCATCCTTTTCCAAGGTAACCTTTGGACCGCCTCATAGAACCGGCCTTAAGAGGTATTCCAGGGATGAGAGCAACTGCTTCGGTTAAGGATCCAGGGTTCATCAGAATGACATTGCGGGACAATGCCGCCAAACCGTGTGCAGCGCTATTCAGTTCCCAGTGGGGATGGATGGTTGCGGAAATCAGGCTGGTAGACTCTCTCCAAAAAACGAAAAAAAACCGGCAGGATTCACCTCACTCCTGCCGGCTTCTTTCACCAGAGAGATCGCAGTGACTCTACTTGATCAACGGCACGATCAACAGCGCCACAATATTGACCACCTTGATCATGGGGTTGATGGCGGGACCGGCGGTGTCCTTGTACGGGTCGCCTACGGTGTCGCCCGTTACTGCGGACTTGTGAGCATCGGAACCCTTTCCACCGTACATGCCGTCTTCGATGAATTTCTTGGCATTGTCCCATG
>CAZURN010000195.1:0-6177 GCA_964623165.1 uncultured Syntrophobacteraceae bacterium | reverse complement strand
ATGAGTGGCAAAAGATGGCCACCAAGGTGGCGACCAACGAAGGACCCTACTTCGCAGTGCTCGCCAGGGCTTCCGATGAACTGGAGCCGTTCGCCCTGAGCAGGGAACTGCCGGGCTGGCAACGGCTTCTCCACCGCCTCCAGCTGGTTAGAGCCCAGATCGCCACGGAGGAACTCACCCAGGACAAGGGGCTGCTGGGAAAGGCCGCCGAAAAGGGCAAGCAGATCATCAGCGACATCGAGAAGACCGTTGCCAGGGTCCCGGGCATTTCCTTCGAATCCCAGGCTAAGGCCGTTCAGGCCTTCCGGGACTACCAGGCATCCCTCTTGAATCTCTCCAAGGTCTCCGAATCCACCAAACTCTCCTACGACATCACTTCCCAGGTGTTCAGCCAGGATGAGGTGACCGGGCAGTCGCCTTTCTTCGGCGCAAGCAGGGCCGGCACCTCTATGAAGAATGTGCTCACGGCTGCAGTTTCCCAGGAGGACCCGTTCTGGAAGGTGGCCAACGGCCCCCTGGATTTCCTTTGGATCTACATGAGGAACGAAACTTCGTGCCATCTGCAGAAGCGGTGGGAAGAGGAGGTGATGGCCGAGGCCTTGGGCATCACGGACTCGCAGGCGGAACTCGAACGCATCCTGGGGGAAAACGGCTTCGCCTGGAAATACGTGAAGGGGACCGGGGGGCCCTTCGTGGGGCGCAATCCCAACAGGGGCGGCTACTACCCGACCGACGTGAAGGGGGACACCATTGCCTTTGAGAAGTCCTTCTTCGAATTCTTGAACAAGGGGAGTTCCATCCCTGGGGCCATTGCGGCCTACAAGAAGGCCGTAGCTGATGCCGCCGCCGCGGAAGCCGCTGCAAAGGCCGCCGCGGCCACTGCCGCCGCCGCCGCTGCAGCCGCTGGGGGCGGCGGGGGAGGGGGGGGAGGAGGAGGAGGAGGCCACGGGGTCACCATCTACGGGCTTCCGACCCACGCCAATCCCGACGCCCTGAGGCAGCCCCATGCCACGCACCTGACCCTGCACTGCCACACGGGGCTTCAGACGCTGCACAACTACAATCACGATTGCTCGACGACGTTCAGATATTCGCCTGAAATCTGCCAGGATGTGATGCTCTCCATAGAAGTCGGGAATGTGCGGCTGGTGAGGACATACGGGGGAGCCGAGGCATTTCCGAGATTCCTGCGGGATTTCGGAAGAGGTGAACGAACCTTCTCCGCCCGTGACTTCCCGGAACACGCTTATGAACTGGATCAGATGGGAATCCGCCATATTACGGTGCGATATCGGATTCTCGGAGCCGGGGGAATCGGCGCGGCTCCCAAGAAACCCCCGCAGCCGCAGGCGCCCAAGATTCCCCAAGTGCCCAAAATGGCCACACCGAAGAAGATTGCAGCATGCTGGGATCAATAGGATTCACGCGCAACTGGCAGTGGGCTGTCTGCGGCAAACACCCATCGGCACCAGACTATTTCAGTCTCGGCCAAAAGGTGCCCATGCTGACCGCCCTGGCTGACTGGATCGAAAAGGGCTATCGCACCGTCGCCGCAAAACGGGAATCGTTGGGGGCCATGCTCTCCTGGCGATTCTGGATACGAGGATCCAAGCGGGACTCCCTGTCGTGCGGAGTCCTCAGGGACAGTGCAGACAGCATCGGCCGGCCGTACCCTTTCATGATTCTCGGAACAGGCATGCTGCAGGATTGGGAAAAGGAATGGGACCAGCTGCTCTGGGCGTGTGAAAAAACGTGGAATTCCATGGAAGGCATTTCAACCCGAAGGTATCGGGATCTCAGCCTCCTGGCCGAGGAGGTCTCCCGCCTCAGGGCACCGGATCCCGACTGGCTCGAATTCGGAAAAGCCAAACAGGAACTGTTGCGAATCAGGCAAGCCTCTATGCATGGAGGAGGGAGTTCGCCACTGGTGGAGTTTGTCAGGTCCATCGAGGACCGCGTGGTGGACCTGCTCGGAAAGTCCTCCATCCTGGCCTCCGTAAACGATTGCCCCGGCCTGGACCGCCTTTCCGCATTGCATTTGTGGCAGAGCCTGTTCAGGCTCCACCTGAAGGACCCGCCCAACGTTATCTTCATGGGCGGGAGCTCCGCAAAGACCTACCTTGCCGTTTTCAGGAAAGCCATCGCCATTCAGGATTTCGTGGACCTCTGGACGGTGGGGTGAATCAGCCTTTGGCGCATGTGGGCTTCATCTCGGCCTTGGTCGCTTCGCGAACGTCCTTGATGAGGATGTCGAATTCTGCGCAGGTGCCCGCTCTGGGATCGTTGAAATCGGCCACCACCACATCACCCCGCACTTCTTTCACCATGAACTGTACGAGGGTCTTCTTTCGAATCTCCCGATACATCTTCCCCGGTTTGAGGCGGTCCTGCTTGTAGTCGCAACGGGGCAGCTCACGTACGAGGCTCTCGTCGTAGGTGCCAAAGATCTCCTCGGCCGGAACACACACCACAACCCGGTCACCCGGCTTCTTCCGGGCAATGGCGGCTTCCACCGATGGATACTGGGATTCAACACCGTAAACGAAACTGCAGGTGGCCGGAAGCGTCTCACTGGACTCCCCGTCCGCATCCGTTGTCTTTATTCTGTACTCCATTGTGACCATCATGCATTCCTTGACTTCATTCACTGAACTCTCCTCTTCTCGGTTTGACTCAAACACGGCGAAAGCTAAGAATTGAATCCCGTGTGTCAATAAGACTTGCCCTCCAGCCTGATTGGCGATAATACCGACATGCCGGTTCAGCACAGACAAGGCATCATGGACTCTCTCACATGGAAAACGCAATGGGGAACTTGGAGCTGTCACCTCACCGCTTCCAGAATCTGTCCCGGGTTCCCGGCCTGGTACACGGGGTGTTCACCCGCCATGGAGGCGTGAGCCCCCCGCCCTACGCCACGTTGAACACGGCATGGAACAACGGGGACTCGCCCGATGCCGTCACGGAGAACCTCTCACGCATCAGGCAATCGATGCATTTCTCCGAGCTGGTCTCGAGCATCCAGGTCCACGGGGACACGATTCATCTCATTGACGACGAGGCCCTGAGCCGCCTGTCGCCTCGAGGACCCGTGTTGGTCACCCAACCGGGGGACGCCTTGGTCACGCGCCTTGTTGGGGTAGGACTCCTCATCAAGATCGCCGACTGCCAGGCCATCTTCTTGGTCGATCCGGTCAAGCGGGCCATCGCCAACGTGCACTGCGGATGGCGAGGGAGTGTCATGAACCTCCCTGGAAAAGTGGTCAGCTTTCTCCAGGAGCGATTCGGCAGCAATCCCGGAGACCTTCTGGGAGCCATCAGCCCTTCCCTTGGTCCCTGCTGCGGGGAATTCAGGAATTACCGGGAAGAACTTCCCGAATCATTTCACCCTTTTCAGAGCAGACCCGAGCACTTTGACTTCTGGAAAATCACCGTTGAACAGCTCACGCAATCCGGAATGTTACCCACCAACATAGAACTGGCTGGACGATGCACGGTTTGCGAGAATCGCCATTTCTTCTCGTATCGAGGCGAGGGCGAAACCGGGCGGAACGGGGCTGTCCTGGGATGGACGCAATGAGGGCTGAACCGGGAACGCTGGTCAAACTCCAGGAAGACGCCCGAATCTTGGCACATGAAAAAGTGGCTCTGCACACCTACCTGCTGCGCCTGCAGGCTCCGCGTATTGCAGGGCATGCCCGGGCCGGGCAGTTTGTCATGGTCCGGGTCCGCCCGGGCACCGACCCCCTCCTCAGGCGCCCATTGTCATTCCATCGGATTTTCAGGCAAGAAGGGTTCATCGAGCTTCTCTACCGGGTCGTGGGAAAAGGCACATGGTGGCTTTCTCAGGCGAAAGCCGGTGAGAAGCTGAGCCTGGTCGGTCCCCTTGGAAACGGGTTTCAACTGCCCGGGATGCCCATCCACTCGCCCGTCGCGCTCATCGCGGGAGGCATTGGAATCGCTCCACTCTACCAGCTGATCCTCGATCTTGTTGACGGGATTGAGCAGAGCAGGCGATCCTCCGTGCATCTCTTCTATGGGGCCCGCACATCAGGGGAATTGCTCCCAGAGGAATTGTTCCGGGAAATGGGAATTTCGCTCCATTTGAGCACCGATGACGGTACCCTTGGGTGCGTGGGGCGAGTCACGGACATGTTTTCGGAAACGGCAGCCAATGCGGACATCAAGCCTTCCTTGGTGTTTGCCTGTGGACCCCTCGCCATGCAGTATCATGTGGCCAAATGGGTCATGGCCAACGGTGCAGACTCTCAGCTTTCTCTCGAAGCCTTGATGGCATGCGGCGTCGGCGCCTGCCTGGGGTGCGCCCTGCCGGCTGCCTCACACGGTGTTTCCAGCACCGGTGATTACCTGCACGCATGCAAGCAGGGACCGATTTTCAAGGCGGAATTCATCGAATGGACCAGAATGCAGCCTCATCCGGCGTCGCCCCCGACCTTTCTATTCAGTTAGGGCCACTCCGTCTGCAAAACCCTGTAATGGTGGCCTCGGGCACCTTCGGGTACGGGGAAGAGTACGCCGAGTTCATCGACCCGTCTCAACTCGGCGCGGTCGTGGTTAAAGGCCTCTCCCTCGAACCCAGGCCGGGCAATCCTCCCCCGCGTCTCGCTGAAACCGGTGCCGGCATGATCAATGCCATCGGGCTGGAGAACGTGGGGATCAAGGCGTTCCTCGAAAACAAGCTCCCATTCCTTGTGGACCTGCGAGTCCCGGTGATCGTCAATATTTTCGGGAATACCATCGAGGAATACTCGGAATTGGCGTCACGCCTCCATGACGCTCCCGGCCTGGCGGCACTAGAGATCAACATCAGCTGCCCCAACGTGAAGGAGGGCGGCATGGTCTTCGGCACAGACCCGGGAATGGCCGCGAGCGTCGTGGAAGCCGTGCGCAAGGCGACAAGCCTGCCCCTCATCACCAAGCTCAGTCCCAACGTGACTCACATCGCAACCATCGCCAAAGCGGCCGTCGATGCCGGGAGCGACATGCTCTCATGCATCAACACGGTGGCGGCCATGGCCGTGGACGTCTTCTCCAGGCGCCCGAAGCTCGGCAATATTTTCGGCGGGCTTTCGGGACCTGCCATCAAGCCCATTGCTCTGCGCTGCGCTTACGAGGTGATCCGGGCCGTCCCATGCCCGGTCATCGGGATTGGAGGCATCATGGGCGCGACCGACGCCCTGGAATTCCTGCTCATCGGGGCACGAGCCGTCCAGGTCGGCACGGCAAACTTCGTGAACCCCTGCGCCACCCTTGATATCATCGATGGCATAAAAAAGTTCCTGGTAGTAGAAGGGATCAGGTCCATCGAGGAATTCATTGGAACCCTCGACACCCAGTGCCTCTTTCCCTTTGCCGAGGAAACCTGCCTGGCCACAGGAATTCCCGACTAATACCACTCCAACGGCTGAACAGCACCGGTGTTCTCCATTTCAGCCACCATCAACGACCCACTCAAGACCACCACGCCGCATCCATCTCAATTACATTTTTGTCACCAATCATTCAAAATGATTAAGATAATTCGTTGACGTTTCCGATAGTTGTCTGGTAGTGAAGAATCATCGATACAGAATTTCATCTCTTTTCATACCGCCGCTTGGAGTATTTGCGGAGGTGTGCGTTTTTTTATCTGGAAACAGGTGAAAACGATGCGTGTGAGGCAAATTGGAATCGGCATGCCTGACCGAAGGTCGTCTCAGAGAATGAATCTAGACCACTGGGTTTGTCTGTCCACCATATTGGTCACCCTGGTTCTGGCCGGATGTGCTGAACAGAACCATAAAGTGCACCGGGTAGGCATTCTCTGTGGACTCGACGTGTTTGTCTCCACCATCGACGGTTTCAAGGCCAGGATGACCGAGTTGGGTTACGTCGAGGGCAGGAACATCGTCTACGATCAACGGAGGACCAACTTCGACCCGACGGCGGAAGATCATATCCTTCGGGAATTCGTTTCCAACAGGGTTGACTTGATGCTCGTGTTTCCCTCCGAAGTATCCGCAGCGGCAAAAGCGATCACACAGGGAACAAACATCCCCGTGGTATTTTGCCAGACCAATATCGAAGGTACCGACTTGATCAAGAGTGTGACCGAACCGGGTGGTAACATGACCGGAGTGCGCTACCCCGGCCCGGACCTCGCCCTGATGCGTTTCG
>CAZURN010000194.1:0-6202 GCA_964623165.1 uncultured Syntrophobacteraceae bacterium | reverse complement strand
TGCTCGTGGAGGACATCGATGTGGTGGACGGGACCCCGCTCCTCGACATCAAGCCGTATGTTCCCAGATTCGACTGTCGTGCTGATGCGGATATCGGCTGGCTTGCAGAAATGGTGGAGGACTCTGTGGAGTGCAGGTCCGATGGACGGTTCTGCTCCGGTTCATGCTCCCCGACTGGCATTCATGGAAAACGAAAACGCAAGAGATAAGAATGCCAAAATGAAAAACCGGACCCGCCACAAGCCCGGTTTCTCTGATTGGCTGGACTCGCCTTGAACTGACGATCCTTTGATACCATGCGGCT
The DNA here is from genome assembly GCA_964623165.1 of uncultured Syntrophobacteraceae bacterium. Taxonomy (GTDB): domain Bacteria; phylum Desulfobacterota; class Syntrophobacteria; order Syntrophobacterales; family Syntrophobacteraceae; genus JAAYUJ01. The sequence continues at coordinate 5,898 of CAZURN010000194.1, read as the reverse complement.
CGCATTATGTCAACACCCCCATAACGATCGGGTGCTGTTTTTCAATAAAACCACAATGGGACCAGTTTCTTCCGCGCAGGTTCCCGTGATCCCCCCAGGGAAGTGTCAGCGGCCATGAGGACCGAGGCTCAATGACTTGGCTGAATGTCCGCATGGGATTACAATACCGCGAAACCACAAGACAGGGTATACAGTCCGGATGGACACATGGCGTGCTGTCATCCCTTGAGGCATCTTGACGGGGATCTGGGCGACGTGGTGGTTCATGTGCACCCGGGTTCACATGGCGCTTCCCTCGGAGGCCGATCGTGAACCTCCAATGCGATTCTGTTTCGGAAAGAGGGAAGTTCATAAGCCGTGGATTTCCAGGTTGCGTCAATCACGAAGTGCATTCAGGAGAACTGTAACATCTCGGATGCCAGGCATGCGGGGGTGTTCTCCCTCTGCGGACTTCTCCTGAGGCTGAGGGACCTCTTCAAGTGGGAGAAGGGGCTCGATCCATGGGAAGAGCCGGAACCAGCCGATCTCATGTCCTGGGTCGATCTGCGGGAGGAGTTGTGGGAGACCCTGACCGAGAGCGATTTGCAGTCCATTGAATTGGACGGAGCGGTTTTCGACCCATTTGATGTGTCGTCCATCAACCGGCTGCTCACGCCTCGAGGAGCGATCTACGGGGCGGGGTATGCTGTCGGGATGAAGCCGTCGTTTTTCCTGGGGGAACTGGAAGAGACGCGCTGTGTGGGCGAATTGCAGGTGAATATCGTTGGTGGCGAGATGGCGAGGGATATCTTCATTTCTCCGTTGATGCGGCAGGGCAATCACGTTCTTGCCCGTCGATCTGCCATGCTGTTCGTCCTCTGGGACCAACTGGCGGAGATGCGGCCATCGGCCAAGGAGGCCCTCTGCTATGCCATGGCCCAGTATGGGCTGGACGCTCAGGCCATGCGACGGGCGCCCAAGATCCTTGGTCCCGAATTGAAGCCCGTGGCATTGACGGAGCTGGAGACCTGGATTCACCACGAGATAGGGGAGTTCCTCGAAGAGGGGTTTCTTGGCGATGTCTGGCATGAAATCGTCTCAGCCTACTCCAACAGCCCCATTGAGATTTACGCAAGGGTGGTCAAGGATCTTCTCGCGGATACCCATCCCCAGGGGCTTCTGGGACACATTGTGAAGCACCGGATCAAGTCGTCCCTCGGTTTCTACGTGGCGGGCGCCCGACCCTTCACACGGCTTCTCTTTCCTGAGATTCGAGATGCGTTCGAGCGGTTCATGCCGGTGGAGGATTGGTCCATCATCGAGGAAGCGAGGATCATGGGCCAGGGGAATGGGAAGCGTTGGGCCAAAATACTGGTTGATATTCATCGGCTTGGCAAAGAGCACGGGGCCGCATGGGCAAGAGAGCGGATCATGGAGGAACTGATTCATCCGCTGGGCATTGGGGGGCCAGGCAGGGGCGAGGAGGAGGGGTATCGACATTGATCGCTGGTCCACGCGGAGCCAAGACATGGCGGGGTTTGGTTCGTACGCCAAGAACAGGTTGACAAACGGGCTCAATGAATCCATCAATGCGCGAAAGGGGCAATTGTCCGTTGGGCTTGGTCAGCGCAGCATGATTTGACCATGTGGCAATTGGAGCACGCGGCATGAAGACGTTATTGAGCATGTGTGAGAATGCAATGGCGCTGCGGGGGCCGATGCCGGCCCGAGCCGGGTTCTTGCTCTTCTGGTCCTCCAAAGTGCCTGAGATGAGCGGACCACGGAAGCCTGAATCTTGAGGGGATTCTGTCCATGAAGCTCCGAAAGATCCTCATAACTCTGGCGCTCCTGGCGTTTCTCTCAGCCTCGGCCGGAACCTTTCTTTATTATACGTCCCTGAAAAAATCCGCATTCAGGGACTCCTACCAGCAAGCCCTTTCGTCGATGGAAGCGGCCAGGAATCGCGTCTCCTCGGGATTGCGCGAGAAGTTCAAGTCTGTCAGGGCCTTGTCCAGGCTAAAGGAACTTCAGCAGGCTCTCGGAGGTGGGGACCAGAAGCGCCAGGCGGACGCCGACAGAATTCTGGACTTTTTTCAGGATGCCCTGGGGGTGAACGTGTGCTACCTCATGAACGCGAAGGGTCAGGTCATTGCATCCACAGACAGGGGATCTGAGGGGACTCTGCTGGGAAAGAACTTCGCTGATCATCCCTATTTTGGTCAGGCCATGCAAGGCACTCCGGCCATCTACATCGCTTTGAACGTCGTATCCAGGAAACGGGACATCTACTTCAGCCATCCCGTTTTCATCCAGCCTGCAGACAAAGTGAACGGAGTGGTGACCATCAAGACTTCCGTGGAGCCTCTTGAGCGGGAATTCGACAAGTCCTTCAAAGGAATGGTGCTGCTGACGGATCCCAAGGGGGTTATTGTCATCTCCACCAGGGATGACTGGCTGTACCAGGTTCTTTGGGGTGAGGGAGGTGGCGGAGGAGAGGTGTCGGCACGGACGAATGCGAGTGATCCAAATCCGCCGAAGTGGAGTGGGATGGAACGGCTGGATGAGAAACTTGCCAGGGACCAATCGGGCAAGGAGTATCTGGTCCATGAAGCGGAGGTGGAGGGGTATCCAGGATGGCGAGTGGTCTCGCTGACGGATCTCAGCACACTGGCCAAGAGCTTCTCGGCACCCTTCGCCAAAATCACAGGGTACCTCGTACTGACGATCTACTTCCTGATTGGTCTTGCGGTCTTGTTTCTCTACAAGGAAGCAAACCGGGACATTTTGGAGCGCAGGAGGGCGGAGGAGGCCTTGAGGGAGTCCGAGCGTCAACTGCGATACCTCTCGGCGCAGCTTTTCAGAGCCCAGGAGGAGGAGAGGACAAGGGTTGCCAGGCAGCTGCGGGACAGCATAGGACTGTCCCTGAACGCAATCAAGTACAGCCTCGAAAACACCTTGCGGCAGGTGACTCAGGACGATGCAGCCAAAGAGTCTTTGAATGCGGTGATCAGCATGACTCAAAAGCCCCTGGAGGAATCACGGCGCATCATGGCGGATCTCAGACCGTCCATGCTGGATGACCTTGGGCTCATCGTCACCATCAGTTGGTTGTGCAAACGTTTCCGTGAGGCGCACCCCCAGATCACCCTGGACACGCGGATCGAGCTCGAAGAGGACGCCATCTCGGATCATTTGAAGCTCGTGGTGTTCCGGGTCCTTCAGGAAGCGCTCGAAAATGTAGCCAAACACAGCGGTGCGTCGCGGGTCAAGCTGTCCCTGTTCCGGCAAGGGGCAGAGATCCTTCTCACGGTGAGAGACGATGGGGGGGGATTCGACCTGAAGGAGGCCTTGGCCGGAGATGAAAGCAAGAGGGGATTGGGACTGGCAAGCATGAAGGAACGGGTCATGCTCTCTGGAGGTGTTTTCACACTTGAATCCATGAAAGGAATCGGAACAACCATCCACGCATCATGGCCCATGAGGGATGCCGAAAAGGCGACCCCTCGGTGAAGCCTCCACCTTGGCCATTGATCGCGAACCGGCTGCATTCTCCATGGGGCGATGCCCAATCAACCCGTAGTGGGGGCTGTTGCCCGAGGGGTACATGCCTGCACTTTCGTGGCTGTTCTCAGGAATTCACGCTCGTTCCTCGAAAAGAGGACATACAGCAGATCTTGGATTGAACGTCGAATCATGATTGGTGCTGACAATGCTTGAATGTTTGAAGGTCCGCAGAGTCGGGAACTATGTTGTGGTCGTCCTTGGTTTCGCTCTCTTGAGTGCATGCGCCACGGAGAGGAAAACGACCGGGGTCTTGCCCGTAGTGGCCGCGCAAACCCCAGAAGATGAGGTCGCGCGCGCAAGGAAGGAAACGGTCACTGTGGGCCGCCTCAATATGCGGATGCTTCCCGAGGCCAACAGCAAGATTGTGGGGACGCTGCGGGAAAAGGAGCGGGTTGAGGTCAAGGGTCGGTACAAGAGTTGGGTCAAGGTTGCCAAAGAGGACGGCACGTTGGGTTGGGTTTATGCGCCAGGAACCCTGACGGGATTCCCGGGGACCCCCAGGAGCAAAGATCTCTCTTCACAGAGAGGGGCGGAGGTCCGCGAAGGTGAGTCGTCCCTGAGTCTGAAGCGTGTAGGAAGACATGCTGCCGAATCAGCTGGTGATGTTGGGGGTAAGCCATCGGCTGAAAACGGTGGATTCTCCCGGAAATCACACGAGGGCTCCACCGTTGGTCCAAATGGCTCGCAGGCGCCCGTGAAGGCACAGGATAGCGAGGCGGGAAGCGAGGTGGCGGCTGCGGAGAAGAAAGCCTCACCTGAGAAAGAGGTGGTTTTCCTTGAGGTCGTGCCTTCTGAGGCACTGCTCATGGGCAGGGCGCATCCGCCGCGAGGGGGGAAGGCAAGTGATGGAGAGCGGAGACCGGCCGGAAACGGAGGTGCGATGGGTTCCGGTGAGGCGTCGTCCCGGGAAGACCTCTCGTTGTCTGCCGGTCAGGAACGGACTGGAACACGGCAGGCGGTCATTGCGGGGACCAAGGGAAACGCCAGGATGATCGAGATCAAGTCTGCACCGTTTTCATCTGCCGGGAACGTTTGGGAGGTGAGACCGGGAACGCGGCTGATTGTCCTGGGTAAAGAGGGTAGGTGGTACCGGGTGGAGAGTGTCGGAGGAACAGGCTACCTGCACGAGGACTTTGTTCGTGAAGTCGTCGAATGAGCCTTGAAGAGTTCCTACGACCAGTATGCCCGCATGGTGCACTCAGTAGAATTGCACAGGGTGTACAAGCCCAACTCCTCAACGAGGATCGTCAACCCGTCGAAAGCCGGGCGTGAAGATCTTTACTGTACTCCACGTGGCCTGTGGAGTGCAGGATGATTCGACCGGCCAAATCCCTCCGTTTAATTGTCCATTTTGCCAACCTCTTGGGTTCACTCCTTCACTTGAATTTCTCAAGATACTCAGAGACCCTCACCTTCCGGGACGTACTGCGTGAACTCATGTAGCGTATCTTCCCGAAAACCGGGCGAATGGGTCCCCATGGTCTGTCATAACGGCCAAGAACCCAGAATATCCCTGTGTAGGAGTTTGGGTCCCGTCCATCAAGCGCGTACTTGTTGTTGAGCTCGATCATGATGTTGAGGGCTTCCTGGGGTGATGCCGACCAGTGGAGTATCTTCTTCCCCCAGAGCATCCTGAGGTAGTTATGGATACGCCCTTCTTCGAGGAGTTGTCTCTGTGCCGCATTCCACAGGGGGTCGTGGGTGCGGGCGGTTTCGAATTCATTCAGGGAGTAGACATGGGGACGAGGGTCTCTTGCGTGGATGAGAAGGTCTTCCATTGCCCAGGGCGGCAGGGATGAAAACCGGTCGTAATCGTCCCTCATGGAACAGAAATTGAAACCCAGCTCCCGCCAGGTGACCAATTCGTCCAGAAAGGATTCGGCGCCCTGGGTCATGCCCCACCAGCCTTCCCTTTGCCCTCTGCTTTGAGGGCTGAGTCTGTCGCGGGACCAGTCTTCTCTCTTCGCAAGTTCCGAAAACACCTGGTGCACGGAAATGTGCCCGAAGTGCAGGTAAGGGGAAAGATTGCTAGTGGCGTCATCGTCCGGATGATTTCGGTCCGAGTGGTATGCATGGAGCTTTCTTTGCAGGAAGCTGCCGAGGGCGGCTTCGGCTGCTTCAGCGCCTCCGGGCGTCTCCACTGCCACCGTGGAATGGTCTATGGGAAGCTCCTTCAAGAGATGACGATCTGCACGGAGCAGGTCTTCAGTTGCGATGGGCCACCGTTGTTTGGTATTCAGGGAAATTGGGGCTGGATGCCGCAAGTTCTTCCCTGACAGGGGATCCTGTTGCGGGAAAGAGCGAAGGTGTTCCGGAAGGTTTTTCTGAAGGAAGCTCCTGAAGGAAAAGGCCGTC
>CAZURN010000193.1:0-6227 GCA_964623165.1 uncultured Syntrophobacteraceae bacterium | reverse complement strand
CAAGGGTCCGCTCCCTTGGCCTGGAACCCCGCGTGGCCATGCTCTCCTTCTCCAGTTACGGAAGCGTGGACCATCCCCTTGCCCGCAAGGTTCGCCGGGCAACCGAAATAGCCAAGGAAAAGAACCCATCCCTCATGATCGACGGTGAAATCCAGCTCGGTACCGCCCTCAGCACTCGAATTCGCCGCCGTTATTTTCCGTTTTCCGACCTTAAGAACGACGCCAACGTGCTCGTCTTTCCTGACCTCCAGTCGGGAAACATCGCCTTGGACCTGGTGCGCTGCATGACCGATGCCGTCATCGTGGGCCCCCTGCTCACGGGAACCCGCTTGCCGGCCCACCTGCGCCAGTACGGTGTGACTGCAGAGGAGATCGTTAACCTCACCACCGTGGGCGTGGTGGAGGCCTCCGGGTTTGGAGATCGGCTCGTCTGAAAACCATGAATGAAAGTGGGATCACGGCTGACAAAGAAACCAGGATTTCTCTGATCGTTGTCGACATGCAGAAGGATTTCATGCTTCCAGGGGCACCGGTGCAGGTCGCCGGGGCCTTTGGGCTCTTCTTATGAAATTCCCACGAAATTGGTCGTTCTATTCAATGGATGGCTTCGTTCTTCCGATTATTACGTTGCAATTCCAAGGACAAAAACACAGCGCAACCCGAAATGGCACTCGGAGTTGGCCGGAGTTCTAACAGTGCAGACCGTCTTTGACTATTCGGATACAAGGATGGTTCTGTGTTTACATGACGTGAAGTTCACCCTGAAGCTTTACCGGGCGTAAAGGGTGAGACATGAAAAAGATATAGGGTAAGATGCATCCCCTTCAGGGAAGGATCTCCTCACAGTCCATCGAGAAGAAGTTGGCAGCGTGCCGGTTCCCGTGGCTCCGGAGGGTGAAGGGCGATTTGTCCGCACGCAGTTATCGGGGATACACGCTCGTCGAAGTGATGCTTGTGGTGGCGATACTGGGGATTCTTCTGGGAATCGCCACCATATCTTACAGCTGCTACATCCAGAAGTCTGAAGCCCAGGAGGCGGTGGCCCAAATCCGCGAAATCGAGCAGGCCCTGGAAATGTACAAGCTCATCAACTACGAGTACCCTGCAAACCTTGCCGCCGTTGGAAAAGGCAACCTCAAGGACCCCTGGGGCAATCCTTATCGATACACCAGGGTCGAACCGCCCGATCCGAAGAACAAAAAGGATGAACCGGCCAACCTCAAAGACCTCAGGAAAGACCGCAACGAGCACCCCATCAACACGGATTACGATCTTTACAGCATGGGGAAGGACGGGAAGACGAATCTCCCTATCACATCGCACAACAGCCAGGATGATGTGATCCGGGCAAAGAACGGTGCATTCGTAGGTCTGGTGTCCGATTACTGATTTCGAGTGTGCGGAATGGGCTTCGATACACACTTTCTGCGGAGCAAGATAGCTCGCCGAATCTTCTATATTTTCATCTGTTGTTCACTCCTGCCGATTGCCACCCTGTCCTTCAAATCGCAAAGTCAGGTTTCAACGGAGCTCAACGACCAGAGTAGCAAGCGTGTTCGCCAGTGGAGCAAGAATGTGGCCATGAATATCCTGGAGCGGCTGGCATTCCTCGAGAATGAAATGGAAATCGCCGCCCTTGGGATCCGGAGCATGGGGATTCCCCTGGTTCCTGGCATGGGGGAATCGTCAGAGGAGGGGACCCCACGCCGATTCCTGGCCATGTTCCTCATCAAGCAAAGCGGCACAAGCATGCCCCTCTTCGGGTTCCAGAAAGAGGCGCCGCTGTTGACTGAGGAGGACATGAAAGTGGGCGGTCCGGCAAGTACCACTGTAGTGGCAAAATTTGAGGCGGATGTCCCGCCGAGAGTGTTCATGGTTCACCAGATCGATGAGAACAACCGCGAAGCAGGGCTTCTCTTGGGTGAAATTGACACGAATTACCTCTGGGGTATTGGTGATCAGGTCAACCTGCCGCCCATGACCGAGCTTTGCGTCGTCGATGGGTCGAGACGGGTCCTGGCAAGCACGGTTCCATCGATGGAGGGACTGCTTGAGGCATTGCCGCAGAACCAGGGGAATTTCCAAACGGGGGTCTTGGAGTGGAATTCAGGTCTGGACGTCTATCTCACGGGATATTGGACCCTCTTCAAGGAGAAGGAGTACGGGGGGCTCAATTGGCTGATCTGTCTGAGCCAGTCCATCGGAGACGCCCGGGCCCCCATCAACGAATTCAAACGCACCTTTCCCCTTGCGGTGATTCTCTGCTTCCTGGTCGTCCTGCTCCTCAGCCATGTCTACATTCGAAGAAGCATGCATCCCCTGGAACTCCTGAAGACAGGCACACAGCGGCTTGCCAAGGGAGATTTTGAAAACCGGGTCGAAGTGGCGAGCGGGGATGAATTCGAGGAGCTGGCCGATTCGTTCAATGCCATGTCCGCACAACTCGGCAAGTACTTCAGGGCACTCAACACAATGGCTGAAATCGACCGTGCGATCCTCTCATCGCTGGAAACGGAACGAATCGTGGCGACCACGCTGAAAGGGATTTTGAGCTTCATGTGCTGCCAAGACACCGCCATTCTGCTGACAGACGCAAAGCATCCTCAAATGGCTCGTCGGTTTTCCTTGAGCCAGGCCGAGTCCCCCGATATTTCAGAGGAATGGGTAGAATGCCCAATGGCCGAGTTACGTGCGTTGCTGCAGGGCCGTGAATCCCTGCTGTTGGATGAATCCTCCGAGTTTCTCCCAAGGCTGGATTGTGGTGTGCCGCGTGAGGTGAAAATACTGCTCATGGTGCCCATTGCAGTCAGAGGCGGGCTGGTGGGCTTAGTTAGCGTCGGTTTCGGCGAAAGGCATCAATGGCAAGAAGACAGCGTGGTTCAGGTGAAGCGGCTGGCTGACCAGATGGCCGTTGCCCTGTCCAACTCAGCGCTCATGAAAGAACTTGAGCAAATGAGCTGGGGGACCCTCCAAGCCCTGGCAAGAACGGTTGATGCCAAGTCCCGATGGACTGCCGGCCACTCGGAGCGTGTTGCGGACATCAGTCTGAGAATCGCGCGGGAGCTGAGTTTCGACCGTAGCACGATGAGCACTCTACACAAGGCGGCGCTTCTCCATGACATCGGCAAAATAGGCGTCTCCTCGGCGATCCTGGACAAGAAGGGCAGACTGACGGAGGAAGAATGGCGCATCGTCAAGGAACATCCCTCCATTGGAGCCCGTATCCTGGAACCGATCGGCGCTTACGGTGAGGCAATACCTTTGGTGTATCAGCATCACGAGAGGCTTGACGGATCAGGTTACCCCCTGGGACTCCAAGGGACCGATATCGTTCTTGGAGCACGCGTTCTGGCCGTGGCTGATGTCTTCGATGCCCTGGTCTCAGACAGGCCTTACCGGGATGGAAGCGGTCTCGATGAGGCGTTGGAGACAATTCGGGAAGGGGGTGAGACTCTCTTTGATCCCGTTGTGGTGAGCGCCCTGATGAAAGTCTACAGAATCATGGCCTGATCCGTGGGCCCCCATGAATCATGTCCTGCCTCATTTCCAATGCAGACTTAAGAGAGTTTTTCACCCTTCCCCAACTTTCCCGAAAAACAACGCGCCTGCCAAGCCATAAAGCCCCATGGCCCAAAAGATGACCGTGCTGAAACCATAGTGGATTGCGATCAAGGGTGCCAGAACCGTAGCCACGACCGACGAACACCCGTTGATCCCCCATGCCCATGGGATCCAGGCGGGGCTTCCCTTGGCCACGATGGACAGGCCGTGCGGGAACGGCATGCCCATGAAAAAGGCGAGTGGAGCGACGAGCGCGACAACAATGGCAATTCTCCATGTGTCTTGCAGATGTGCACAATGTCTCAGTAGATATGGGAGAGTCTGGAGGATGACGAACGACAGAACTGTAATTGTCCCGGTGACTGCTAGCAGTGGAAAATTCTTGCGGGTTGGATGGTCGTCTGAATCCCTTCGATCCCATGAACCGGCAACGTGGCTTCCGATGCCCGCAAAGACCAGGAATCCGCAAAGCACGGCGGAAACCGAGTAGATGGGGTGCCTCAGGAACAGAACGAACTTCTGAATGAAGGCCATCTCTATGAAAAGAAAGGCAAACCCGAGGGACAGGAAATAGAGTGCAATCCTGATCTTGCCAAGAGGCAGCCGGGGAAGGCCTCCAAGGAGGAAGAGGGGGAAAAGAATGAATGCGCCGCTCAAAGTGAGGGCCTGAACAAGGGTCAACACGAGAATCGGGTATGCCCATTCCATGAGAGGAATCCCTCCCTGACTCTTCAATGAAAGAAGCTCGGGAAGGGTCTTCCACTTGAAGTAGTGGAAAAAATAGGGGCGATCATCCGTGGCAGGGCGCACGTCGAGCTTGTACCGCTGGAAGAATGCATCACGGCCCTCTCCTAGGATTGCCATGGTCCCCTCATGGAGATAGGGATGCTCAAGGATATTGAACCGGTTCACCTCATCCGGTCGGATTCCCGGGCAATAGTCGAGGTCGAACGCGAGTCTCGAGCAAAATGACCTGATCCGCATCAGGTCATCCCCCGTAAATCTATTCCTTTTGACGAGCAGTGTGGTTGTCATCCAGCTGCGGATCAATGCCAGGTGATCTCCTGGATTCGCAATGCCGAGCCTTTCCAGTGCGGTGACAGCCGTGGCGAAAAGCTTCAAACTGTCTCGTGGCGGTATTTTCAGCCAACGCGTGATGGAAAGGCATCCCCGTGGACGGAGACGCTTGAAATAGTCCATCAGCGCTTCCACAGTGTAGAGATAGGACTCGTTCAGCGCGTAAGCGCCCGCCATGGCCGTGTTGAATGAATCGAGAAGGGAAACCTGGATGAGATCAAAGGATTCTGATGTTCTGGAGGCGAATCCTCGGGCTTCCGCGACGTGCACACTGACCCGCTCGTCGCCGTAAAGGTTTCCCGCAAATTCCCCATAAGTCTCCTTGACAAGCGACACCAGGTTTGGGTCCAGCTCCACCGCATCGATGTGTTCTGCTCCGTGGACTCTGGCCATGAGCACGTCCATTCCGCCCCCGGATCCCAGGACCAGGACCCGCGGTTTGTCCAGGAGGGAGAAAGGGATCGCAGAAGTCATGCAGTCGAGAAATGCCAGGGGTTCCAGTTGCCCATCAAAGCGGGTGACAGGAGTCATGGAGTCGCCATCGACGAATAGGCCGATCTGCTTTGGCGGTTCCAGGCTGCATGTGAGGCTCATGCCGGGCGCGTGGCGGAATGGGATTGTGGGGCTCTCTACGGCTGTCAGCCATCCAAGTGGGCCGGATCGATGGGTGAGGATCTTCGCATCGGGGATTTTCAAGGCCATGCTGAGTCCCTTGTATTCTGAAAGCCGCAGCGAGACCCATCCTTCCGGCCAAAGCCATGGAGAAGCGGCTCCGAAGAGCGTGATGAGAATCCCGGCAGTGATGGACGATTTCTTTTTCGTGTCGAATTGAGCAAACCCGGCCGCAAGGAATCCGCTTACCGGCAAGACCCTGAGGCACTCGGAAGGGTCGAAGCAGAAGAGGAGGCCCACCATGCCAAGAGCACCGCAGCCAGCCCCCAGGAGATCGAAACAATAGAGTCGGTGTATGACCTGCCTGTAATGAGCAAGAGCGAGGCTCAGACAATTGCCGGCAAAGAGAAAGGGCAGGAACAACACGAAGTAATTCTGAAGGAGGACGAGCCATTGCAGGGGATCCCACAGGATTTCGAGGGGATTGAATGCGAGTCTCTGGGAGATGGCGAAACTTCCGACCAGGGCCACCGCAAACAGGAGCGCATTGCCGCTGAAGGCGTGGTGAAAACTCTTCAGCACGTGTCTCTGGAGCAGAAACACGCAGGATCCGCCTGCCCCAAGGCCCAGCAGTGCGAGACTGATGATCATGGCGGCGAAGTGGTGCCACTGGATGATGCTCAGGAGACGCATGAGCAAGAGCTCGTAGCCGAGGACGGCGAAGGAAGTGGCAAGAACAGCGAGGCCGATCATGCGCTCAGTGTCCGCCCGTCAGGGGAACGAAAGCCACAGGCAGAATCTGGCGAGTTCTTATGGCCCCATCTCCCCCTTTTTCTACGAGCATGAGTTGCTGGGTCATGAAAGGGCCTCCCACGGGGATGACCATCCTCCCACCGGGCTTCAACTGGTCGATGAGTGGGGGGGGGATGTGACTGCCCGCCGCCGTGACGATGATGGCGTCGAAAGGAGCATGTTCC
>CAZURN010000192.1:0-6230 GCA_964623165.1 uncultured Syntrophobacteraceae bacterium | reverse complement strand
ATGCGCTCCTTCATGATGTCCTGAGTGTCCTGGGAACAGCTGAAAAGGTTGCGCTCCACGTGAGACACATACGGCAGAGTCTCGGCATAGGCGGCCACCTTCTCCACGTCCACAACCCCGGCGATATTCGTACCGCAGTGGCAGATGAAGACACCGATCCGAGGCGTAGTTCCCTCCAGGTTGACCTGAGGCGGATACTCCCTCTTCCTGGTCAGGCTGTTGCGGGCGGAGGCCAGCGGACGCGTGGCATCTGCAGCCGCTGCAGATGCTTCCATGACGGTTTGTGGGATGTCCTTGGGGCCCGAGTAGGTGCCGCAGGCGTAGATGCCGGGTCTCGACGTCTCCACAGGGTTGAAAGAAGAATTCTCAGCAAAGTGGTTTCCATTGAGGGTTATCCCCGCACGCCTGGCCAGTTCCACAGTTGCGGGTGATGCGCACAGGCCTACCGATAGGACGACCATGTCAAAATCGTCTTCGATCTGCTTGCCCGCTTCGTCGATGTAGCGCAGGTAAATGTTGTCGGATTCGGGCACGGGTTCCAGAGAGTGAACCCGGCAGCGCCTGAACTGGATGCCGAGACCCTTCGCCCGCTCGTAGTACCGCTCGAATTCCTTTCCGTGAGTCCTCATGTCCATGAAGAAGATTGTGACGTCGAGATCCTTCACATGATCCATGGCGATCATGGCTTCCTTGATGGCATACGTGCAGCAGACCGACGAACAATAGCCGTTGGATGCCTTGTTGAGATCCCGGGAACCCACACACTGCAGGAAGGCAATCCGGGAGACCTCCTTGTGATCCGACGGGCGCACTAGGTGTCCCTCGGTGGGTCCGGAAGCGGAGAGGAGCCGTTCCACTTCCATGGATGTGACGACGTTGGAATACATCCCATACCCCCAGGTGCGAACTCCCCTGGGATCAAAGGTGGCAAAGCCTGGTGCGAGGACCACCGAACCCACATTCAACGTGATCGTTTTCTCTATGTCGTCAAACCGGATGGCGCCGGTTGGGCAGGATTTTTCACACGCTCTGCACTTGCCCTTTTCGAAGAAGATGCAGTTGTCCTTGTCGATGGTGTATTTCTGGGGCACACCTTGAGGATAAGGGATGTAGGCCGCTTTCCGCTTGCTGATTCCCTCGTTGTATTCATCCGCCACTTTGCGGGGGCACTTCTCGGCGCACTCACCGCACGCGATGCATTTTTCCATGTCCACGAATCGGGGGTGCTTCAGAACATCTACATGGAAGTTGCCCGATTCACCGCGCACATCGGTGACCTCGGCAAGGGTGATGAGTTCTATGTTGAGATGCCGGCCGACCTCGACCAGTTTTGGAGAGATGATTCACATGGCGCAGTCGTTGGTGGGAAAGGTCTTGTCCAGCTTGGCCATGGCCCCGCCTATCGTCGACTGCCTCTCGACGAGGTAAACATAGAAGCCGGAATTGGCTGCGTCGAGCGCGGTCTGGATTCCTGCAATGCCGCCCCCGACAACGCAAATGGAACCGTTAACGGGATTACTCATGGTTTTTCTCCCTCCATGTGGGACCTGTTTCTTACGCGTCGTCTTCTTTGGGTTCGATGATCAAAGAATCAGCCACCAGTTCCCACAGATACTTCACGTCCACCTTGAGGCCGTATTCCTTGCGCAGGCTCTTGAGGATCTGATCCCTGCAGTTATGGCAGGGGGTGATCACCAACTCGGCTCCGGTGTTGCGTATCTGCCGCTGCTTGATTCTGCCGTAGAAAACTCGTTCCTCCTGAAAAGGCATGGCCCAGGCACCGCCACCCGCCCCACAGCAGTAGTTGGCTTCACGATTTGGATACATCTCGGCGTACTTCTCACAACACTGCTGCACGATCCAGCGGGGTTCTTCGAAGTAACCCACTCCGAAAGTCTTGAGGGACTTGCGGCCGTAGTTGCAGGGGTCGTGATAGGTGGTCAATTCATGGTGAATGGATTTGTCGACCTTGATGCGGCCCTCCTTGAGATACTGCATGAGGAGGTCGAAAATGGAGACGATCTGGAACTTCCTGGCATCTTCCTTGTACCATTTCTCCAACCCGAACCGGGTGGCAAAGTAGGCGTGGCCTCACTCGGGTAAGACAAGTGTCTTGCACTGCAACCGGTACATGTTGTCGACGATGCGGCCCACCATGATCTTCATGGCCTCGTCGTCCCCTGTGAATAGACCCCAGTTGACCCCTTCCCAATTTTCTGAGGCAATGGTCCAGGATTCACCGGCTGCATAAAAGATCTTCCACCAAAACTTCATGTCGTCGGGTTCTCCGAAGGGCTCCTTGGAGTTGACGGTCACAAGCAGGTTGGCGCCCTCCACGTCAATGGGAGTCACAAAGCCGGGGCAGCACTCTTCGGCCAGTTCCTCCCCCACTTCGGTGAGGAGGTCGACGAACTCGGACTTGGGTATGCCCAGGTTGTTGCCCCTGCGAAGGGCCATGACGACCCCTTTGTGCAACGGTCCAGGAACCTTCTCCCGTTCACGCATGGAGCGGATCCGGCGAAAGAGCTTGGTGAGCTCCACATTCATGGGGCAGGCTTCCTCGCACTTGGCGCACATGGTGCACTTCCAGGACCAGTTCGAATCCACCACTTCCTGTACACGCCCCAGGATCACCATGCGGATGATTTTCCGCGGGTCCAGCCCATCGATTCCGGAGATGGGACAGGCACTCGCGCAGCTCCCGCAGGTGAGGCACACGTCCGCCCACTGTGGATCCACCCTCAGAGCATTGTTGCGGTCCCCGACCGTTTTCGGTTCGAGGACAACAGCCGATTGTTGGGTCATCGTTACCTCCTTTGGGGTCAGAACATGGATATCCCTGGATACGAACTGCGAGACGATGCTCTCGGCAACGCCCTGCAGTCGGCAGAAACGCAGAAAATCTTCCTCGGCAATGACGTACTTCTTACCCACGGTTGCGGTGGCTATGAGGGTCCCGCTCTTGATCCAGTTTCTTACTGTGTTCCGGTGAACCCCCAGCCGCTCGGCGAGTTCTCCAACGCGCATCTCGATCATGCTGGACTCCCCGCAAGGGTTTGAATGATGAGGCGACACATTGCCGGAATAGCCTCCTGAACCGGCTTGGAGAGGCCCGGTTCTACGAAGGAAGGGATTGTCTGAATCTGAACCACGAGGACCCGCACGTCGATGGGCGTGTGGTCACGGATCTCCTTGAGCATGTTGACCGTTGGGAATTGGTGAGGGGAAAAGTCGGCGATCTTGGCGGAGGGAACCGAGTCCACATCGATTTCGAACACATCACCGGGGGCGTGCCCAGGGAAGTCCCCCGCATCCACGAGAACGATCTGCCTGGGTTTTTCATCCATGAGGAGGAGATCGAAGAGGATGCCGCGAATGGAAGTCCCCGCATCGACGCATGCGACGTCGTCGGGGAGAAGACGGTTGGCTTCCAGATGGTCCACGACGGCGGGCCCGAAGCCGTCATCCCCGAAAAGCGGATTGCCGCAGCCAAACACAAAACGGGTCTTTCGAGGATCATGGTGCAGCATCATGGTTACGTTGTCTCTCTCTCCCGGTTCCCTCGAAGGATGGTTTGCCGAGGAAACACGACGACCGGTGGGGCGAACTCATGGGGCTGCCCAGGATTATCTGGGGCTGACCTGTCGTGCCACCAACAGTCTTGGGTATCCCGCCAGTCGAGTTGAACAGGGCAGTGATGAGTTGGTCGTGTGTGAGTCGGAAGGGAATCGAATCATCATTGCCGATACGGCAGGCACATCGGTGTGCATCGAAAGTGTTGGGGCGGTGTTCCAAAGATGTGTCGGGCAGTCACAATCGGGGGTGAGGAAGCCAATCAGTTCGAGATTCTGGATGATCGCGCGAGTCGTGGAGTCGGTTTCGGGCCATCACTAACGGGAGATGCAGGCAAATCCCAGCTGCGTTTCGATGTTTCGTTGCGCTGAGTCGGTCGGCGCTCCTTTCCGCAGTCACGATGAGTGCATCGGGAGGCATTGGAGTGTGTTCCTTGGAACCTCCTCCACAATTCGTTCGGCACCCATCATTTTGTGCGAATTATGCAAATTGTGCAACGCGAGGAATTTTATTTCTGCGAAGCGGGATGTCAACAAAAATCGACAGGAAAAACGAGCTAATGAGTGATAAAGAATAATCGCACAAAGAATGAGGTGTTGCACTCTCTTCCCGGTGTGCAAATGTTTTGAGTTTCCGTTGGTTCCTTCGGATGTGGAGGGAAGCGGAATCGCGTGGCAACAGGGTGCGCATGTGAACGCCGACACACTGTCGGAAGCGCCCGCACATCTTCTCGTTTGCCGGGGCGACGAGACGCCGGAGAGTATCCGTTGAAGCGAATCAGACCTCGTGATATCCTTCCGCCCATGTGCCCACGCCGAGGCCCATGGCATGGGTCCGGGACCTTCGACACTGGCGGTCACAGTCCTTGGGATGGACTGCCCGAGGCACCGGAGCGTTTCCGGGAGGAATTGGAAGGTTCCGTCTCTTACCGTGGCAGAAAAGGAGCGCGAGAGTCATGAAGAGAAGGATTGCCCGGATGATCCTGGCGGCGTTCGTGACCGTCCTTGCGGGCGGATTTCAAGCCCAGGCGGGACCCACTGAAATCAATCGAGTACAGTCTGCGGTCGATGTCCTCAATGCCATCATGTCCATTCCCGAGAGTTCCATTCCGCCGTCGCTTCTGGACAATGCCTACGGCATTGCCGTCATCCCCAACGTCATCAAGGCGGGGTTTTTCCTTGGGGGGCGCTACGGCAAGGGAGTCCTGTGCGTGCACAGGGAGGGGGGAGGATGGGGAAATCCCCTTTTCATCTCCTTCATGGGGGGGAGTTTTGGTTTTCAGTTCGGAGCGCAGGCGACGGACGTCATCCTGGTTTTCAAGAGCAACCGAAGCGTGGAGGCCATCACGGGGGGCAAGTTCACCCTTGGGGCGGATGCTTCTGTGGCGGCAGGGCCTGTGGGACGTCATGCCGAGGCGAGCACGGACATCCAGTTGAAGTCCGAAATCTACAGCTATTCGCGGAGTCGCGGTCTTTTCGCCGGGGTGGCCCTGGAAGGGGCCGCCCTGCAGGTGGACTACAAGGCGAATTCCGCCTTCTACAACACCGCGGGGATCCTTCCCATGCAGATCCTGAAGAGTCCGGACCTCCAGGCACCTCCCGCCGCCGATGACCTCAGGGCAACCCTCGGGCGCTATGCCACCCGATGAGAGAGGGATGGCTTCCTCCTGGCCCCTCACCCCGTCTTCTTGCCCCTAGGGATGAGGGACTTGGGGAAGGCTGGGTGTGCAGATCAAGTGTCGCGGCTCTAACCGCTAAGATCTTTCGAAGGTTGCGGCGCGGCAGCGACGTGCCGCGCATGCTTCCAGGGACCCCGGGTCCCTTGCCGATAACACCTGTGTCCAACCATGGCCTCGACCAGTTCCTCCAAAGTCCTCATCGCCGATATCGCTCTGCTGAGTGCGCTTCTGCAGAGACTCATCACCCCGACGATTCTCATTGTTGCCACGCTGTTGTTCGGCACAGCGGGGTTCTACATCATCGGCGCAGGACGATGGTCCGTATTCGATTGTGCCTACATGAGCAGCATCACGCTCACCACCGTCGGCTACGGAGAGGTCCTCGAGGAAATGGGGCGAGAAGGGCGATTCTTTGCGATGGCCCTCATGTGGTCCGGGATGGGTGTCGCGCTGTATGCCGTGTCTACCATCACGGCATTCTTTGTGGAAACCGATCTCTGGAAGATTCTTAGGGAACGACGAATGGAAAAACGCATTGCCGCACTGAGAGAACACATCATTGTCTGCGGAGCGGGGAAGACAGGGATCAACGTCATCCACGAAATCGCCACTGCGGGGCGTGCCTGCGTGGTCATTGACGAAGACCAGGAGAGGTTGCAGCGCATTCAGGAGAGTCACCCGGAGCTGTACTGCATCTGCGGAGACGCCACGGAAGAGGTCGTTCTTGCAAGGGCGGGGGTTGAAAATGCCTCGGGAGTGGTGGCCACTCTCAACGACGACAGCCACAACCTGCTCATCACGGTGCAGGCCCGCTATATCAATCCGGCCATCACCATCGTAACCCGCTGCAATGAAAACAGTCTTGCGGACAAGTTCTACAAGGCGGGATCCAACTATGTGGTGAACCCCGCATTCATCGGTGGGATGCGGATGGCGAGCCAGATGATCCGGCCCCACGTGGTCACATTCCTGGATCGCA
>CAZURN010000191.1:0-6259 GCA_964623165.1 uncultured Syntrophobacteraceae bacterium | reverse complement strand
AGAGCTGTGTTGAGGTGTGTGAACAGGGTGCCATCACGGTAGAGGAAGTGTAAGATATCCGGTCACTCTTCCTTGATTTCGTCGATTCGGATGAGAGGAGCCGCTTGCTTGGGAGACGGGCAGGCGGCTTTTGGTTTTTGTGGAGTAAGCGGCAGTCTCTCCTGTGGAGGAGCGAAAAAAACCGCCTGGACCGTGGCCAGGCGGCGATGAACATGTGCCCGAGGTGAAGGGATGATCAGAGGGCTATTCCTTGGCTCCCGGATGGCATTGGGCGCATGTGACAGGAGCCGTAGTGTCGGGTTTCTCCTTCTTGTGCTTCTGGTGACACCCCTGGCAATTGTTGTGGAAGGCCAGCTTCAGGTTGAGCTTCTGCTGTTCAGGGGGCAGCTTCTTTTCGCCTTGGATGGTGGCTTCGGTATGGCACTTCTCGCACTTTTCCACCGTGTCCGTGTCTTTCCAAACGTTCTTGCCGTCCTGATAGACGTGATGGCATTCGTTGCAGGCAATCTTGTAATCTTCCGCGTGCTTCTTGTGGGTGAACTTCACGGCAGCCTTGGTCGGGGTGGGCCAGAGCCCCGCCTTGATCTGCATTTCATCCGCCGCTTTTTGTTGAGCCATGACAACGAAAGCTGCCATGAACACAACGAGGGTCGCAACGACCATACAAGAAATCAGCTTTCCACCTTTCATCCTTTTCGCCTCCTCCATGAATTACTGTTTTAGGACATCCTCCACATGAATCCCTACTGGACCGACTAGGCAGGCATTCTAGTGAATTTGCCTTCACAATGTCAAGACGCTTTTCGGACGGGAGTTTTCAGGGATTTGCCGATCCGAGGAACCTGGAATCGGAGGGCGCGATGAAGTCTGATATCTTCCCTGGCCGGCTTGTTGGGGATTTGGGCGGGCCTTAATTTGAATGCATCAAGTGAGATTCGGGGGGTTCAATGAGAGGGCATTTGGCACCCTTCTTTGCATCAGCGGTTGTATGGGTGGTTAGCCGTAGCTTGGATCGAGTTTTCGCTAGACTTTTTGCACTTGGTGCTGGTACATGACTGCGCACTTGAAAAGCTTGACGGATGTCTCGCGAGGTTGTCATGCAGTTTCAAAGACTTGAGTTCAAAAACCCAAGAGGGGAAAGGCTCGCCGGTCGACTCGATTTGCCAGCGGGGCAGAGGCCGCATGCCTACGCCATCTTCGCTCACTGTTTCACGTGCACCAAGAACTTCAACGCCGTTTTGAATATCAACCGGTCACTGGTGAAAGAGGGGATCGCGGTCTTGCGCTTCGATTTCACCGGCATCGGAGAGAGCGAGGGCGACTTCATCGAGACAAGCTTTGGAACCAATGTGGACGATCTGGTTGCAGCGGCAGATTTCCTGAGTTCCGTTTATGAGCCTCCCAAGCTGCTTGTGGGCCATTCTCTCGGGGGAGCGGCGGTCTTGCATGCAGCGGGGCGAATCCCATCGTGCGTTGCAGTGTCCACCATCGGAGCGCCAGCCGACCTTTCCCACCTGTATCGAATTCTACGCCCGTCAAGGAGCATTGGCCCCGGGAGAGGTCAAGCGGAGATCACCATGCACGGAAGGACTTTCAGCATTGGAGAGCAATTCGTGGAGGAACTCGGGGACGACAATATGGAGTTCGCGATTCGGCATCTTGGTAAGGCGCTCATGGTTTTCCACTCCCCCTCGGATGAAGTGGTGGCCGTGGAAAATGCATGGAGAATTTTTGAAACGGCCGGGTATCCAAAGAGCTTTGTATCCCTGGAGGGGGCTGACCATCTGCTTACAAAGCGGGAAGATTCGCTTTACGTCGGTTCCGTCTTGGCTTCCTGGTCGGCAAGGTATCTGGGACTGACTCAGCAGCGTCAGGTTTCAGGAGACCCACAGGACAACAGGATTGTAGCGAAAACGGGGAAGAGGGGATATCAGACGGAGATTCTTGCCGGCAGGCACAGGCTTGTTGCGGATGAGCCCATCCCCCTTGGTGGTGCAGATACGGGGCCCAATCCCTATGACCTTCTTGTGGGAGCCCTTGGGGCCTGCACCTCGATGACCCTTCGGATGTATGCGGATCGCAAGAATTGGCCCCTCGACGGGATCACGGTGAGGCTAAGGCATGAAAAGATTTATGCCCAAGACTGCAGCCACTGTGAAACAAGAAATGGCAAAGTGGATGCCATCGAGCGGGAGATCGAACTGGAGGGGGCTCTCGATCAGGATCAGAGACAGAGACTATTGGAGATTGCGGATCGCTGTCCTGTTCACAAGACCCTGCATTCTGAAGTGCAGGTGACGACACATCTCAAGGAAGAAGATTCCCCAGTCCCCAGTAAGCTGTAGAGAGTGTTCCGGCGGGAAGGGGACAACCTTGTGTCACCTGATCTGCACTCATCGCCACGGTGTGATGCCTCAAAAACGAATGGATTGAAAGGAGAGAACTGAGCATGAAAATCCCATTGGAGATCAGCAGCAGGAACCTGGAGCTGTCTGACGAGACGCGAGATCTGATTCATGAGAAGGCGGAAAAGCTGGACAGCCTGTACGATGACATCATCAGGTGCCGTGTAAAGCTCGATGTGCCCCATCGGAGTCAGAGAAGCGGCATTCTATATGACGTTCGCATCGACATCACAGTGCCCGGCGGGGAAGTCGTCGTGAAAAGAGAGCCGGGGGAAGACCTCCATGTGGCTATCCTGAATTCCTTTGATGTGGCCCAGAGGCGACTGAAGGACTACGCCGGCAGACAACGCGGTGAAATCAAGCTCCATGAGGAAAAGCCCACTGCTCAGGTTGTCAGGGTTTTTCATGACGAAGGGTATGGCTTTCTCATGACTCCGGACGGCCGAGAGGTGTATTTCCACGAAAATGCGCTTCTCAACGGGGACTTCAGAAACCTGCAGGTGGGAACTTCCGTGCAGTACGTCGAAAGGGAGGGTGACAAGGGAGTGCAGGCGAGCTCCATAACACTTCTGTGATCCGCTTGTGCCGTGGAGTGAACTCATTCGGTTCTCGTGGAGCTTCACTCCCGGTTCCCCCCGCCAATCCGTCCTGACACCATCGTTGGCCATGTCTCCCAGCGCATCAGCTCAAGTTACAACAAGTCCCTGATCATGGTATAGTGGTGCCTGTCAGGGGCCATTGATCCAGGGAAGTGTGGTGTGTTGACAAATTCATTGCGGTCTTTGATGCCCGCCGCGGAAACGCTGGAGCACAAGCAACCGGATCTCCCCACATAGATCACAGGGCGCACGTCCAGACTACAGTTCATCACCATCTCAGCTAGGCCGTGGCAGGTTCATGTCCGTTGCAGGGCATTGAAAGACCAACAGGGATGAAGCATGTCTTTCGGGGGACTCGAGGTACTCTTTGTGATCATTCTCATCTTGGCCAATGGCCTTTTTGCCATGTCCGAGATTGCGGTCATTTCGGCCAGAAAGGCCAGGCTCCAACGTTTGGCCGAAGAGGGGAACTTGGGGGCTGGTGTGGCTCTGAATTTGGCCGAGTCGCCCAACATGTTCCTTTCCACCGTCCAAGTGGGGATCACGTTGGTGGGGGTACTGAGCGGAGCGTTCAGCGGGGCATACTTTGCGGATCCTTTGGCGAGTGTGATCGGCCGGTTGGAGATTCTCGCCCCTTATAGCGAGGTGGTGGCCCTGAGTGTGATTGTGCTGGGTTTGACCTACCTCTCTCTGGTGCTGGGAGAGTTGGTTCCCAAGCGGCTGGCGCTGAACGACCCCGAGCGCGTTGCCTCGCGCCTTTCCACCACCATGCGCGTCCTCTCGATCGCTGCGTCGCCGGCGATAAAGGTGCTGAGTGTTTCAACGGATCTGGTGCTGAAGGCGTTGAGGGTGCGTCCTACGGGCGAACCTCCGGTGACCGAGGAGGAAATTAAGGTCCTGATCGATCAGGCGACGGTTGCGGGCGTTTTTGACGAAGCGGAGCAGGAGATGGTGGAGCGGGTGTTCCGTCTGGGGGACCGACGCGTGGGTGTCCTGATGACGCCCCGCAAACGGATCAACTGGTTGGATGTGGATGATTCTCCGGACAGGAACCGTCGTCGGATCATGAAAAGCCGGTACTCCCGGTTTCCTGTCTCACAGGGGCGGCTCGGGAACATTCTGGGTATTGTGCATGTGAAAGACCTCCTGAATCGCTGCCTGTTGGGACGCCCGTTTGACTTGAGACCCTGCCTGAGGCAGCCGCTCTACATTATAGAAAGCATGCAGGTCTTGAAGGTCTTGGAGGCTTTTCGGGAGAGTGGAAACGAAATGGCGCTCATCGTCGATGAGTATGGGACGATTGAGGGAATGGTCACCCTGAACGATGTGCTCGAGGCCATCATTGGGGAAATCCCTTCCGCGGGTGCCTTCGACCAACCCAGAGTCATACAGAGGGATGACGGCTCCTGGCTGGTCGACGGGATGCTGCCAGTGGATGAATTCAAGGATTACTTTCACATCAGGAGACTTCCTGGTGATAAGAGTGGGCACTTCCATACCCTCGGTGGGTTCATCATGACCCATCTCGGCCGCATTCCCCTTGCCGGGGAGCACCTTGAAACCTGCGGTCTGCGGATGGAGGTGGTGGACATGGACGGTCACCGGGTGGACAAGGTCCTCATCGAACGGATTGAGCCGATGCCGGAGGACGACGGGGTGTGAAGTGCGCATCGGCTGAATTCCGATCCGCCCTGGATTCCCAAGTCCATGGGTCTTACGGTTACGGGGACTACCCGTGGCCATTCAGGGGGCTCCGCGGTTGATTGCCGCCATGCGATCCACAGGAGGTTTAGAGTAAGATGCTCCACCTGTACAACTCCATGACTAGACGGAAAGAGCCGTTCGCTTCCCGGGAGGAAGGGATTGTCAGGATGTTCACTTGCGGTCCTTCCATCTATGGCCGGCCACATCTGGGCAATTACAGGACCTTTGCCTGGGAGGATGTCCTGCAGCGTTATCTGGAACACCTAGGATACACGGTGCATCGGCTCATGAACATGACGGATGTCGAAGACAAGGCCCTGATGGAAGCGGAAAAGGCCGGAACCAGCGTCCAGGAGCTCACGGAAGAAAAGGCCGAGCTCTTCTTGAGGGATGCACGGACACTCAGAATCAGACTCCCCAACCCGTTGCCGAGGTCGTCCACCAGTATCGACCAGGCTGTGAGGCTCATCAAGGTCCTGATGAAGAAAGGATACGCCTACGAGCACAACGGGGATATTTTTTATGATCCCCTAAAGTTCAAGGGTTTCGGGAGGCTTTTTGGTCTCGACATGAACCGATGGCCAAAGGTGAAGCGCAGGTTCCGGAAGGATACATACCCTGGGCGGCGTTGGAACCTTGGAGATTTCATCTTGTGGCATGGGTACAGGGAAGGGGACACGCTTTTTTGGGACACGGACATCGGAAGAGGCAGACCATCCTGGAATATTCAAGACCCTGCCATGGTGACGGAGCATCTCGGCTACAGCATCGATATCGCATGTGGTGGTATCGACAACGTTTACAGGCACCACGACTATAATATCGCGGTGATCGAGGGAGTTTCAGGTTCTGAGTTCGCCAGGTTCTGGATACACGGGGAGCATCTGCTCGCCAACGGGAAGAAGATGTCCAAGAGCCTCGGGAATATCGTCTATCCGGAAGGCTTGCAGAAGGATGGCTACAGCGGGGATCACATCCGATTCTACCTGATTCACGAGCATCATCGCAAAAGGATGAACCTGACCCCCAAGAACGTTGCGAATCAGGCTGCGCAACTCGAATCACTGAGGCGTCTTGTGCGTGAGCTTCTGGCTGCAAACGGTCCGACGAACACTGAGGTCCAGGCAACGGCACCGTCAACCGGCGCCATCGACTCGCTGGTGCCAAACTTCGAGCGACACATGAATGACGACCTGAATGTCAAGAGGGCCATCGATGGCCTCCATGAGAACTTGCTGCGACTGACGAGCCTCAAGAGAGCAGGGCATTGGGGAGAGGAGTGTGTTGCAAGGGCTGAGCTGGAATTGCGACGAATCGACAGGGTGATTCAGGTGCTGCTTCCTGAGGGGAACGAACCTCTCGGCTCGGAAAGACTTGCATGACAGAGAGGGTGGAAGGAACGATCTTCATTGAGGAGAATTCTCCCCGGGATGGGATCCAGAACGAAGCAGCTCCATTTTCCCTTGGGGAGCGTGTCGCTCTCATCGATGCGCTCAGCGGGTGCGGTTTTCAGCGGATTCAGATCGGTGCTTTCGTGGATCCGCGGAGAGT
>CAZURN010000190.1:0-6314 GCA_964623165.1 uncultured Syntrophobacteraceae bacterium | reverse complement strand
GGGGATGTGACTGCCCGCCGCCGTGACGATGATGGCGTCGAAAGGAGCATGTTCCCTCCATCCGTGGTATCCATCGCCCACACGGACATGGGTGTTCTTGAAGCCCAGCCGCTCCAGGCGCTCCCTGGCCTGTTCACCAAGCTCCCCGATGATTTCCACGGAGTACACATCCTTCGCAAGGGCGGCGAGAACAGCGGCCTGATAACCCGAACCGGTCCCCACCTCCAAGACGGCGCTTTCCTCGTTGACATCCATGAGATCCGTCATGAGAGCGACGATATAGGGCTGCGAGATGGTCTGCCCGTAACCGATGGGCAAGGGTCGGTTCTCGTAGGCGTAAGGTTTCTGAGAATCCGGGACAAACTCGTGGCGGGGGACCTTTCCCATGACCTCCATCACGCGAGGGTTGAAGGCATTCCTCCCAGTGCGGTCTCGAGTGGTCTTGACGTCCTCCTCAATGTCCCTGATCATTTCGGCTCGCCTGGTGGCGTGGGGATCATCGGCCTGCGTCACTGCTGCCCTGAAGCCGGACGCGAACAGGGCGCACAGGGTGAACAGGAAAAGACGTCCGAATGTGCCTGAATGAATCGTGAGAATCACCATGGGCATGCCTCCCTTCACAAGTGGGTGTCGCTAACGCCCGATCACCGGGAAGCGGTGAAGAAGAGGACAAGGCTCTCCACGAGTTCCGCCATGAACGCGTAGTCCAATGTATCCATGGTGTCAGATCCTTTATGGTAATTGGGATTGCGGAAATTGGCGGTGTCCGTGATCATCGCCGCTTTGTATCCCAAATCCCAGAAAGACACGTGGTCGCTACGCCGGATGAATGGGGTCAGCCAACCCTTCAAGGGAACGGTAAGACGCTGCACCGGCAAATTGGGGTTTTTCCGGAAGGCTTGAAGGAGCCCATCAGCAAGGTCTCTCGAGTTTCCATCGGACACGATGGCCATGAAGTCGCCCACCCGCGGGTAACCTAGGTGACTGAGTGGAAAGGGATACGTTTGAGAGTCCATAGTCCGGCAGCAATATCCGACCATCTCCAGGCAGAGCATTCCGTCGATGGCTTCGCCCGTCCTTGCCATTTGCCTCGCGTGAACCCAGCTTCCACGGTATGGGGTCCAAAAGGCAGGGCGTTCCTCGAGGGTGAAGGAAACAAACTTCACGGCCACACTTGAATGCCCTGCGCGAACAAGCATTTCAAGTTGCCTGGCGACCTCCAACTGCACGGCGATGGCACTGGCATTGTCGTCGGCTCCGATGGTGTCCCTGGCTGTGTCATAATGGGCTCCCAGCAGATAGCGTTTGAAAGGGCGATTGTCCGGTCTGACTTCAGTGATGACATTTGCGGTCTCAAAATCCCTGAATCCGTAAGACTCAAGGATTGGGGAAAGCCCAAGTCCCTCGTAGAAGGAACGAATGTACGCAGCCGTCCTGGCCAGGTTCGCCGGGTGATCCACGCTGCGCTCACCGATTTCGTCAGTCAGCGTTCTGACGTGGTCCCGAAGAGCCTGGACAATGTCCTGCTGCGAGGCGGACTGCATCATTTCTCCTGCTGCTCAAGCACTCGCTGGGCGCTTTCATGCGCAACAACTATACCTTTGCGCCCACACGGGGACGTGCCGCGGATTGGCCACGTGAAACCTTGTATCCGCTTCTCCCTGCAAACGGCCAAATTCGTTTGAACGACTTAACGATGACCTGGGTCTGTAAGAGCCATCCCGGCCTGAAATCAAGAGCCCTTAAATGTCTCACGGTCTGTGATCAAGCCAACCAGTCAAAGAAAAAATTCGGGACTCCTGCTACAATACATCACACAAACACATCCAGGTTGCAAGAGCAGCTCACTTCACTCTCGAGGTCATTGTCCTCCTTATGGGTGGTGGCATCTGGTCAGGGAGTGGAAGGGTTGTCTCGGAAGATGGCCGGATGACAGAGGATCTCTGAAAAATGATCGTTGCCACGCATCAGCCCTATTTTTCCCCTTTCATGGGATTCTTTTGGAAGATCCATTTGGCCGACACGTTTGTCATAATGGACACGGTTCAATACCCACGTGGGACCACGTGGATGAGCCGAAACCGCTTCAAGAACGCTCAGGGCACCCTGTGGCTGACCATTCCGACATTGAAGAAGGGTCTGGGTCTGCAGAGGATCGATGAGGTGCGGGTCTGCAACGATGGCCGATGGACTGGAAAGCACCTCGAAAGCATCAGGACCGCCTATGGGCACGCACCATACCTTAATGAACACGGGGAGTTCATCGAGAGGCTCTTTGCGGGGAAATACGACCGGCTCCTGGATATGAACCTGGACATCATCCTGCACTTCGTGAAGCTCTTTTCAATGAACACCAGGATAATCCTGCTCTCCGAGCTTGGAATACGGGCGCAAGGTTCCCGCCTCATCGTGGACATCTGCAAGGCCCTCGGAAGTTCGCAGTATCTGGTGCAGCGCTCCGCCATGAAATACCTTGATTCTGCCGGATTTCTGGATGCTGGAATCGAACTCCAGTGGTTCAGAGTTCCGTCTCCAGTCTATCCTCAGCTCTGGGGCGATTTCCTGCCCAACCTTTCCGCATGGGACATGGTCTTCAATTGTGGTCCCATGGCCTGGGAAGTTCTCGAACGAACTAGCAGTAAAGCTGTTGCAGCATAGTGCCTTGGGGCCGTCGCACTTGCTACGAGGGGCGATAATACGCTGGTGACTCTGCTGGGTATGATCTTGAAAGAAATTTCCAAGTTGGCAGGCGATGCCCGCGAACCATGAAGAGGCTATCTCCCAGCCAACTCAGTATCACAGGACTGATCGGATGACCCCAGATCCGAGGAGGCCTGCTGGCTATTTCCTGTGGTATCCAACAGTCTGGGCCAACAGGATCTTCTGGTCGGGGCGCAACATCATCGCCTTCGCCAATGCTTCCCGGTCAATGGAGCCACGCACTACTGTTGCAAGCCCCTCCGAGGCGCAGAAGAGGTAAACATTCTGGCTGATGAAGCCTGCATCAGCAGCGGTATAGAGATCCACGTCCTTTTCGGAGGCGCGGTTGGTCTTGGCAATGTCAGCCACAAACACGAGGTTGACCGGGGCTTCCTTCACAAAGGATTGTAGGCCTGTCAAACCCCGGACATCCTGAGAAAGTATCCTTATGAGGGCATGCTGCTTCGCCTCGTAGAGGAAGAGGCCTTCTTCCGCCACAACATAGATGTCGATTTCCTGCCAGTTCAGGGCTGATGGCGCCGTGCGGCCTCCCGTATCCGGGCGGTTGATGCCATGGGCGGCCCAAAGGAGGTTCGATAGAATCTGGCGAGGCAGTCTTTCTGTGGAAAAGGACCTGGTGGTGCGTCGTTCTTTGAGGGCCTGCATGAGTGGTTTCCCACCATCGGTTTGAGGAGCGGGAAGCTGAACGATTTCAGGTTCCTGAGAGCCGAACGAATCGCAGACGAAGTGAGCTGGCGAGATCAAGGCAACTATCATGACAAGGTGGACGATTCGCATACAGTCTCTCCCTTCTTGGGTCAGTTCCAAGCCCACCTCATTCAGTTTCGTCGCAAGGCTGGTCGGTCTGTCTGAGTCGACCCACGTCGTGCCCTTTTGCGCTTACCGGTGACCCTGGAACCTTGGGATCTTCTTATCCTTCCACCGATGTTCAACTGGTGGAGGAAGCATTCAATGGTCCATCACAGCAAAGTCTCTCCTCCGGCCGGCACGCAAGGAACCCTCCGGGCAAATACAAAAAAACACAGGAAAACTCCACTCGAGGAGCGGAGCCTTGCCTGTGTCTCAAATCGTCTCAGGTCAGTCACATTCCCAAGAAGAGTCCGCTGTTCCAGACAGAATCCAGGAAGGAAAATCCGGTTCGCATCAGGTCAAGATTTGCTTGCGCAAGAGGTGTCGTGTCCTGACGTCCACCGGGTTCGCTATTTGTAAATTGCGCTGCAAATGATCAGGTCGTCCACCCGCTCAAAATATGCGATCTTTGGAGCCCAGTCCTTGGTGACGGGATTGTACCACTTGTACTCGACCCATCCACTGCCCTTGGCGTTGGCTGTGTCCACAATCTCCTTGATGAAGGGCTTGCCGTCGGAATCCTTGAGATCGATGAATTCCTCCCCGACGAATTTCTCGTTCACTCCGTGGGCGAGCATGGTTCCCCTGGGATTCAGTACATAAATGTACATTTCGTCCTGCACAAACATTCCGGCAGGATCCGTAAACGCCGCCAAAGCGATTCTCTTGCCGGAGGCCTTGTAGAAAGCTATGGCCTGCTCAACCCAACGCTTCGCGTCATCCTGTGACTTGGGACTCATTTGATCCTCCTCTTCTGCGGTGTGAAAGGTTTCGCTGAAACTCCTGAGACCTGTCCGCACTCTGCGTGATATGAAGAGACTTGACATGTCCAGTGTGAGGCTCGGGGGAATCGCAGGCACTCTCACATCACGCGTTCTTTTCCATTTCAGGCGGCGCGGAGGGCACAATGGCGCTAACCGGACAAGCTTTCACGCATGCCATGCAGAACTTGCAGGGCAGTTTTTCCGGATCGTCGTCACATGCGGCTTCAATGACAAATTGGAATCCTTTCCTCGACAAGCGCAGCAGCGGCTCTTCATTGTTCTGAGCGCATACGAAGAGGCATTTCCGGCAGAGAATGCAACGAGCGGGCAGCAGATCGAAGTTGGGGTGCTTGAGGACGGCCAGGTCAAGGCGCTCCAATTCCTCGAATTTGGTGTCCTTGAGTTTTACTCCCAAGAGTTTCGCGATTTTTTGAAGTTCACATTTTCTCTTGGACAAGCAGTTCTTGCATTCCATGTGATGCCCGGTCATGAGCATCTGAAAGTCGATACGCTGGAGTTGCCTGATCCTGGGGGTATCCGTCCTGACCACCATGCCTGCCTGTACTTTGGTCTTGCAGGACACGGCGGGTTTCTCCAATCCTTCAATTTCGACTGTGCACAGCCTGCATGAGCCGGTCGGTTCTTCCATCTCCTTGAGGTAGCAAAGATTGGGGATGTAGATGCCGTTCTCCAGGCACACCTGGAGAAGGCTTTTTCCTTCTTCCGCTTCAATTGATTTTCCATCGACAACGATAGAGACCATGAACATCATCCTCGCATCTAGTATTTGGATCTCGTGCAGGCTGAAGGGTTGTGCGGCAGGGCCTCAGCATGAAATCAGCGGGTGTGGCGCTGAAACCGGGCTGGGCTGCAAATTCCGCCCCAACTTTGGCAAATTCATTCACCTGTCCAAGTATCCCGGTTCCTTTTAATCTCTCGATTCTTGGCAGTCAAGGTTTAGTGCCGATTGAATTTCAATCGGTGCCTTGGCCTGGGTACCATGATTGCCGGGGTTCAATTCACCCTCTCGGTTAGCCTTGCCAGGTCCCTGATCTCAAAGAGGAACCTTGAGGGGCCTCCAAAGGCCGTGAACTCATTCCCGCCCTCAATCCTGGGAGCGATAAGGTAGAGGGTCTGTTTAGCCCGGGTGGCGGCGACGTAGAACAGCCGCCGTTCCTCCTCAAGGCTTTCCTCCTTGAAGAGCGAGTAGGACGAGGGCAGGCACCCGTCCACGAGGTGAATGAGGAAGACATGCTCCCATTCGAGGCCCTTGGCGGAGTGGATGGTGGACAGTACAAGCCGTCCTCCATCTGCCTGAAGGGCTCCGCGGCGGGTCTGGCCCGAATCCGGTGGTTCGATGGTCAGGTCAGAAAGGAACTTCTCCACGCTCTCGTAGCGCTCCGCAATCTGTACCAGGGAGTCGAGGTCATTCTTTCGGGTATCGAAATCCTCGTACTTCCGCTCGAAGTAGGGGTTGTAGAAATCCAGCACCAACCGGACCTCATCCTTGAGATCCAGTTCGCCGGTACTCATGCGTAGAACGAGTTCGTTCAATGCCTTAAGCTCTCTCCCGTATTTCTTTTTGGAGACTTCGCCCGACACCAAGACATCGATGTTGTCAACATTCTCAAGGATGAGGTCGACGATCTTCTTGGCTGTGACTCCCCCAACCCCATCGAGGAGCATCAATACTCTGCGCCATGCCAGGGTGTCCTGCCGGTTGAACCCGATGCGCAGAAAAGCCAGCACGTCCTTGACGTGGGAAGCCTCGGAGAACTTGATTCCTCCGAATTTGACAAAATCGATGCCACGGGAGGAAAGATCCACTTCCAGTTCGTTGGAATGCCAACCCGACCGGAAAAGAACCGCGATGTCGCTGATTTTTGAGCCATTCCCGATCAGCTTCACCACCTCCTCGGAAACATAGCGCGCCTGGTGATACTGGCTCTTGGGACGGAGATAGATGGGTTTTTGCCTCCC
>CAZURN010000189.1:0-6364 GCA_964623165.1 uncultured Syntrophobacteraceae bacterium | reverse complement strand
CGTACTTCTCCAACAGTAGTTCGATGCCTGACTTGCTCGGAGACCCTTTTCTCATAATGTCTTCTCCAGCCCTCTCGCCGTCACTCTTGCTCATCTCTCCCATCCCTTTCGTCAGATTCATGGGCAACGTCCGTGCCATTCATGGCGAAGGACGGCCAAGGCCCGGATGACAGTTCTGCAAATCAAGCTGAGCCTGAAAATAGAGCCAACGGGAGTCAACGGTCCACAATTGCACTAGGCTGTCTGGGTTCCGATTTTCTACTCCAGGGAGAAAACCTGGAAGAGCCATTTCTAATCCCTTATTGAAAGCGGATCCTTGGACAATCCATGGAGTCTGGGTTACCCAGTCCCAATCTACTTCTGGTAGATCGCCGTCCATTCAGAGGCCTGGCTTTTCTGCAGCGGATGCGACTGTTCCCTACCGAGAATTGCCATTCTCTTCTGGCTTGATCCAGGGAAGGAACCCGGCCCACGAACCATGGGGCTTCCGGACAATCGCCAGTCGGGAACTCGCGGAAAGCCTTGAGCCTTGGTTCAGAGGATTTGGATCAAGGGGCACCGGCTGACCCTCATGCGGGACTGGGATCCCGACAGAGTCATTGGCAAACAGTCTCGGCTGAGGCGAGGGCTGGGGGAATGGTCGTTGCCAACCAAACGAGAAACCCAGGATGGGGCGTCCTGGGTCCAAGAAGAGGAATAGGTGGTTAGTGTAACGTTGACTCTCACTTCCACTTGCCTTCAAACACTCTATCGGCACACCTCGTGGCTTCCATGAGTCGAAAATCCCCGGTCCCGGAAGTGCGCTCCAACCAGAAGCCGAAGCTACTGGGTACTGAGGGGGTACAGTCGCGATACACATGTGGTCATGATGGAACATTAAGTGCCGCCCTCCGGGATTCGGCACTCTTTCTGGCGTGCCAGTTCGTAGAAGATGGGGCCAAGCCGCCTGGGGATTTGTCCAAAGACCATCTTTCGACCCATCTTTGGGATTAACACCATGTGGCACTTGCAATTCCACCTCGAATGGGACAAGCTCTGGTACGGGTCGCTCATGAAATCCTCCTCCGGTCTCATGATCATCAAACCAGCGGAGGAAAATTCTGCTCGCGTATCGCTCAAAGCCTTGCAGGTCTCACTCATCGTGCCAGTGGCTTGCCAATTTGAGTCACGTCTTCTTTCGAGATGGCCTCCGTCTCATGATCGGCAGCGAGAAGGAGTTCACTCTCGTGCAACCCGCTCACAGGCCGGACTCGAACCTCAAGACCTGTGAAAACCCATTCCTCCATGAATGACTGGAGCCTGCCAATATCAGGCGAGGTGGGCTTTCCAGAGAACCCCGGAGACATAACCGGGTTAGGGACCAAAGGGATGGAGCCACCGCACAGGGTGTGTGCGCTGCCTGTTGGGGATTTCGCTTTGACCCCAGGAGGGGGTCCCGGAAATCGAACGCCTCTCATCAGTTGGAAACAGGCACGAAACACTGCTGGGCGCATCGTCAGGCATGCCTCTCTGTTGAATATGGCGCACCTGACTTTAGATCGATGAGGTTGACTTACGTCAAAGACCTTTTTTCCCGTCGGATTATCATGCCCTGGAAAGGTTGGATGGTTCTCGGCTTCGGAGTAGAGGAATTCGAGGCAAGATGACCGGTTTTCATAATGTCACGGCAACAGAGGAGAGGAGAGAAGAGGGATGGAAAGATACGTCTGCACCATCTGCGGCTATGTGTACGATCCGGCAGAGGGGGATCCCGAAAACGGTGTCGCACCAGGAACGCCCTTTGAGGATCTGCCCGAAGACTGGGTTTGCCCTCCCTGCGGGGCCCCCAAGAGCGAGTTTGAAAAGGAAGAATCCTGACCGTAGCTCGAAGAGAAAAGGAGAATCTGCATGTTTTGCTACCAGTGCGAACAGACGGCAAAAGGGGAAGGCTGCGAAAAGATGGGCGTGTGTGGTAAGCAGCCCGATGTGGCGGCCCTTCAAGATCTGCTCACCCATGCTCTGAAGGGCTTGGCCCTTGTCGCCGTGGAGGGGCGCAAGGTCGGGGTGAGCGACCGCGACGTCAATGTGTTCACCTGCGAGGCCATGTTTTCGACCCTCACCAATGTGAACTTTGATCCGGCGGACATAGTGAACTTCATCAAGCGCACCGTGGAACAGAGGGAGCTTCTCAAAGCGAAGGTCAAGGCGGTGGGAGGCAAGGTGGACTTTGCCGAGGATGCCGCCACCTTCAAGCCGGAGTCGACTCTCGAGGGCATGGTGGCCCAGGGGGAAAAGGTCGGCCTCAAGTCGGACTCTACGATCAATCCGGACATTCGCTCTCTCCAGCACACGGTGCTTTTCGGCCTGAGGGGAGTGAGCGCCTACGCCGACCACGCCCAGATCCTCGGCCATGAGGACGACACCGTCTACGCGTTTGTCCACGAGGCGCTTGCGGCCATGATGAGGAAAGACTTAGGCCTCGACGACTGGGTGGGGCTAACCCTCAAGTGCGGCGGGGTGAATCTCAAGGCCATGGAGCTCCTGGATGCGGGGAATACCGGGACCTATGGACACCCCGTCCCCACGAAGGTTCCCCTCGGGCATCGGAAAGGCAAAGCCATCCTGGTCTCGGGCCATGACCTGAGGGATCTGGACGAACTCCTGAAGCAGACCGCCGGCAGGGGAATCGACATCTACACCCACGGCGAGATGCTCCCGACTCACGGATATCCCAAGCTCAAGCAGCATCCGCACTTCTACGGGCATTACGGCACGGCATGGCAGAACCAGCAGAAGGAATTCGCCAATTTCCCAGGCGCCATCCTCATGACCACCAACTGCATCCAAAGGCCGCAGGCCGCCTACTCGGAGAACATCTTCACATCGGGCATCGTGGGATGGCCGGGTGTTCCGCACATTTCGGACCGGAACTTTGCCCCGGTAATCCAAAAGGCCCTGAGCCTGCCTGGTTTCACCGAGGATTCCAACGGCAAGGATGTCATGGTCGGTTTTGCGAGGAACACCGTTCTGGGCGTTGCCGACAAGGTGATCGAGGCCGTGAAGGGCAAGGCCATCCGCCACTTCTTCCTGGTGGCCGGCTGTGACGGCGCCAAACCGGGTCGCAACTACTACACGGAATTCGTGGAAAAGGTTCCCAAGGACTGCGTGGTGCTCACCCTGGCCTGCGGGAAGTTTCGGTTCTTCGACAAGGATCTGGGGACCGTCGGGGGCCTACCTCGGCTCATGGACGTGGGCCAGTGTAACGACGCCTATTCGGCCATTCAGATTGCCGTGGCCCTCGCCAAGGCATTCAACGTGGGTGTCAATGATCTTCCCCTCTCCCTGGTTCTCTCCTGGTATGAGCAGAAGGCTGTCGCCATCCTCCTCACCCTGCTCCATCTCGGCATCAGGAACATTCGCCTGGGTCCGTCGCTTCCGGCCTTCGTGACTCCCAATGTCCTCGATGTGCTCGTCAAGAATTTCAACATCATGCCCATCACCACACCTGATGAAGATCTGAAAGCCATCCTCGGATGATCCATCGGCGAAGGGGGAGCGTCGGAAGCTCCCCCTTCACGGGCCGATCCATTTTCGATGACCGGAAGGCTTGTCTCCTTGTGTCGGTTTATTCCTGTCATTCCGTGTTGGTGTGGAATCCAACACGAACGAAAGGAGGAAACCCATGTCCGTTGAGATGCTCAGAAAGGCCGCCGTTATCAGTTTCATCGTCTCCCTGATCCTGCTTCTGGGGGGTGGATTCCTGGCCAAAGACCGGGTGCCGCCATACCCGGGGGAAGTCCTGGATGCATCCGGCAAGGTCGTTATCACCCGTGACGATATCCTCAAAGGACAAGACGTCTACCAAAGATACGGGCTCATGGACCACGGCAGTGTCTGGGGGCATGGCGCACAACGGGGGCCCGACTTCAGCGCCTACACACTGCACTTGGTGAGCGACGTGGTCCGCAACGAGCTCAGTCTCAAGGAAAACCGGAAACTGTATGCCGAACTCACTGCAGCCGACCAGGAGATCATTGATCTCAAGGCAAAGAACGAGATCAGGACCAATCGTTACGACGCGGCCAATGACAAGCTCGTCCTCACCCCGGCGCAGGTGAAGGCGCTCGGGGCGGTGACAACCCATTGGGACAGTTTGTTCGACGTGGGGGATTTTCAATACGGGTTCCTGCCCAACACCGTTCCCACCCCTGACGAGCGAATCCAGATCGGCCGGTTCTTCTTTTGGACCGCCTGGGTCGCCTCCACCAATCGTCCCGGAAGTGACGCCACCTACACCAACAACTGGCCTGCGGACCGCTCCGTCGGCAACGTCCCCACGACCGGGGTCTACCTGTGGACCCTGGGAGGAATCATCGCCCTCTTCATCGTCCTGGGAGTCTTCATCTTCTGCATCCACTACTTCGGGCTCTGGTATGGACCAACCAAGGGAGCGGTCCTCGCTGAAAAGCTCGTGGACATGCCCCTCACCCCCAGCCAGATGAAAGCGGCCAAATACTTCCTGGTGGTGATCCTGCTCTTTCTTCTCCAGACCAACTTCGGAGGGCTCCTGGCCCACTACACGATCCACCCCGCGACTTTCTGGGCACCTTACGTCGCCCAGCTGATCCCATACAGCTGGGCCAAGACATGGCACCTGCAGCTCGCCATTTTCTGGATCGCCACGACCTGGGTGGGATCAGCCATCTACCTTGCCCCGATCGTGGGGGGCATCGAGCCCAAACGCCAGGGTCTTCTGGTGCAGCTGCTCTTCGTCGCCATTCTCATCGTCGCGCTGGGCAGTCTCCTGGGGGAGATCGCCGGTATCAAGGGCTATTTGGGCGATCTCTGGTTCTGGCTGGGGCACCAGGGCTGGGAGTTCATCGAGCTGGGGCGGCTATGGCAGATCCTGCTCTTTGTGGGCCTCATCGCCTGGCTCCTCATCGTCTACCGTCCCATTTCCAATCACCTCAGGCTCGGCCATCGCGACGAATTCACATCTCTTATCCTGTTCTATCTGTTCAGCGCGGTGCTTGTGGTCGCCTTCTTCGGTTTCGGGCTCTTCTACGGTCGGGGCTCCCATCTCACCATCGCAGACTATTGGCGATGGTTTGTGGTCCACATCTGGGTAGAGAGTATATTTGAGTTTTTCGGAATCGCGATCATTTCGCTCCTCCTGGTTGTGATGAACCTGGCCTCGGCCAGGGCGGCTCTAATGGTGGCCTATTTCACGGCCGCCATTGTCTTCCTGAGCGGCATTCTCGGCACTGCTCATCATTACTTCTGGTACGGGGGCCCCTCCTTTTGGCTGGGAATCGGTTCCGTGTTTTCCTCCATGGAGCCCATCCCCCTGTTTGGACTGGTTGTCCGAGGCCTTCTGGAATACAAGTCCATAAAGAATCAGGGAAGAGACTTTCCGTACAAATGGCCCATGTATTTTCTGGTCGCCTCGTCCTTCTGGAATTTTCTGGGAGCCGGGGTATTTGGGTTCCTCATCAATCTGCCCGTGATCAACTACTACGAGCATGGAACCTATCTCACCATGAATCACGGACACGGGGCGTTGTTCGGAGTCTACGGGATGCTCTCCATCGGGCTGTTGCTCTTTTCGTGGAGGGGCATGGTGGCGCGGGTCCACTGGGACGACCGCCTGCTCAAGATTTCGTTCTTCGGGTTCAACGCGGGACTCCTGCTGCTGACCCTGGGGACGCTCTTTCCCGTGGGGGTACTGCAAACCTGGGTGAGCTTCAAGGAAGGCTTCTGGGTGGCCCGCGATGCATCTTTCTTCATGAGGCCTTTTGTGCAGACCATCGGCACGATCCGCATCATCCCCGATCTGACCATCATCCTGGTGGGCGTGCTTCCCCTGCTCGTCTTTCTCTTCAAAACGTACCCGCGTCTCAAGGCCGTTGAGATCAAGGAAGGTGAATCGGTGTGGCAGCGGTTGGGAGTGGAGCTTTGATACAAGATCGCAGTGAACGGCTGTATCGGGACATACTGGAAAATGCCCGGGATGCGGTGATCTATGCGGACCGGGAGGGGGTCATCCGGCTGTGGAACAGCGGCGCCGAACGCATGTTTGACCATCCGAAATCGGAAGCTTTGGGACAAAGCCTGGATCTAATCATCCCCGAGCCCCTCAGAAAACGCCATTGGGAAGGCTACCGCCGAGTCATGGAGGAGGGCAGGAGTCGCTATGCTTCCGAACTGCTCGCCGTCCCCGCGGTCAAAAAGGATGGCACCCGGATTTCCGTGGAGTTTACCCTCGTGCCCGTTCATGACAGGAGCGGGCGGCTCGGGGGGATCGCCGCCATCATCAGGGATGTGACCGAACGCTGGAACCGTGAGAAGGAAACCCGGCAGCGCCTGGCGCAACTGGAGGGCCAAT
>CAZURN010000188.1:0-6417 GCA_964623165.1 uncultured Syntrophobacteraceae bacterium | reverse complement strand
TGTCCTGACGGACATTCATCTGATCTTCCAGGTTCTTGACCAGGGCGACGATGAGATCGGCGTTACCCGTCCAGACGAAAGTCCGGTCGATGCCGGGCCTCCTCACGCGGACTGGGGCACACCTCGGGTCGGGGGCCGAGTGGGTGAAAAGGATCACTGGCAGGTGTGGAATCCTCTTCTTCACTTCCTCCCCGAAGGCGTAGACATCCATGTCAGCCAGGCGCCGCATGGTGATTACCATGTCGAATTTCTTGTGATGGAGGCACCGGAGGGCTTCCTCGGCAGAGGACGCCCAGTTGAGGCGGGGAGGTTGAGTCAGGCTCAGGCCTTGGTATTCGCTGATGATCCGCTCCGCCAGGCGCCCGTCTTCCTCCATGATGCATGCGTCGTAAAGAGTGGACACGAGAAGAATCTCCTGGACTTTCTCTCGCATCAGCTCGTGGAAGATGGTGAAGCGGGGATCGAACTCGTCGACGGAATGAGGTGCGAGGTTGGCCGCCGTGCACGAGTGACCTTTAATGCTCTCTCGACCGGTCATGCCAACATCCCCCTTGGGCGTTGCTCATCGAAGCCAACCTCACGAACTTGAAATCTGATATATCAGACATCAGTTTGGTTGTCAAGATGATTTTTGGGGGAGGCAGCCCAATCCCCAATTCGCCGCAGCTGGTCCTTGAGGCATGGAGTACGGATTCTCTCCCGAATTGCACACGCGATTTGCCGATCAAGCAGCCGTCAAGATGGTCAATGAAGAGGGCTTCACCTTGAGTTCTTGTTCGGTCCTACGCGGGGGAATCACCGTTGAAAGCCGGCTTGGGCGCGGGTCTCCCATTCGCCTTGTTTTTCCGACGTCAGAACAGGAAGCAATGGCGTCCCGCCAGGAAAAGCCGTCCGTGGCTGAGGCGCTTCATGCTGGCGTTTGGATTTTCTCACAAGAGCCGAAAGCTGGGGGGCTCCTCATGCATTCCGGGTGAGGTCCGGCATGGCCGCTGGCTGATCGGTCGCTCTGCCGGGCGCAAGTGCTCTTAGACCAGGCCCTG
Organism: uncultured Syntrophobacteraceae bacterium; assembly: GCA_964623165.1. Taxonomy (GTDB): domain Bacteria; phylum Desulfobacterota; class Syntrophobacteria; order Syntrophobacterales; family Syntrophobacteraceae; genus JAAYUJ01. The sequence goes on along the minus strand of CAZURN010000188.1, from coordinate 5,377 downwards.
ATCAAGCAGGGCTTCCGCCACCTTCACGAACCCGGCAATGTTGGCTCCTTTCACATAGTCTCCCGGAAAACCGTATCGGGCGGAGGCATCCAGGCAGGTCCTGTGGATCGTCTTCATGATGGTTTGCAGTCGGGTGTCCACTTCCTCACGGGTCCAACTCAGTCGCATGCTGTTCTGGGTCATTTCCAGGCCCGACACGGCCACCCCACCGGCATTGGAGGCCTTTCCCGGCGCATAGAGCACACCGTTTTCCATGAAGACATCGACCCCTTCGGGCGTGGTGGGCATGTTCGCACCCTCGGCCACCAGCTGAACGCCGTTCCTCACGAGGTTTTGAGCGTCTCTGCCGTTGATTTCGTTTTCAGTGGCGCAGGGAAAGGCGCAGTCGGCCTTGTGTTCCCAGAGTGGGTTGAAATCCGCAGCCGGGTCCGCCACCGTGTAAACCGCATCGGAGTACTTTTCCGCGTATTCCCTTATGCGGCCTCTCCTGACGTTCTTCAGCTCTTTCACAAAGGCCAACTTCTCGCGGTCGATACCGCTCTCGTCGTAGATATGCCCATTGGAATCCGAGAGGGTCACGACCTTACCCCCCAGATCCAGAATCTTCTCCACCGTGTATTGGGCCACGTTGCCGGAACCCGAGACCAGGCAGATCTTCCCATCCAGTCTCTGGTTTCGGGTCGCAAGCATCTCTGAGGCGAAGTACACGCACCCGTAACCCGTCGCTTCCGGGCGGATGAGGCTTCCTCCCCAGTTCAGGCTTTTTCCCGTGAACACGCCGGTAAATTCATTTCGCAGACGCTTATACATTCCGAAGAGGTAACCGACCTCGCGTGCTCCCACTCCGATGTCACCAGCCGGGACATCGGTGTCGGCACCCACGTGACGGAAGAGTTCACACATGAAGCTCTGGCAGAAACGCATGACCTCGTTATCGGATTTCCCCTTGGGGTCGAAGTCGGAGCCTCCCTTGCCCCCGCCCATGGGCAAGGTGGTGAGGGCGTTCTTGTACACCTGCTCGAAGGCGAGGAACTTGAGAATGCTGAGGTTCACCGACGGGTGAAAGCGCAACCCGCCTTTGTAGGGCCCGATGGCACTGCTCATCTGGATCCGGTAGCCGCGGTTCACTTGGACGCCTCCCCGGTCGTCCATCCAGACCACGCGGAACATGATGACCCGCTCGGGCTCAACCATTCTCTCCAGGACCTTTTGGTGCCTGTACTGGGGGTTGCGGTCGAGAACCGGTTTCACGGACTCGGCAACCTCCCCCACCGCTTGATGGAATTCCTTCTCGTGGGGATTCCTTGCTTTCACGATTTCCATGATTTCCATCATCCTGCTCCTCCCTGATAGTTGCTAAACCCTTTTCAACATCACACAGCGGGACTGTTTGCCTTCCACCTTGACGACGAACGGCCTCTGTAATCGAACGTGGGCGACGTGGGGCGTCCCGCCAATCCGTGGCTGGGCCTTGAGCCAGTCCCAATCGAGGAAATCCTCACCATTCTCAGTCACCATCACGTAGTCGATGCCAAGGGACGTGATGTTGTGGAAGAAGTGGGACCCCTGGGAAGGTTCCACCTTGAGTTGCTGGGCGGATACTTCCACGATGGCCTCAACGCCTGAGATGTCTCGCCAGTCCACAGGGATCCCCAGCCATCGGTCCGCACTCCCCCAACGACCTGGACCAATGAGGAGGTACCTGCGCTTCTCTTCCTGGAGCTTGGCATTGAGGGAGCCGATCTCCCTGGCCATCTCCCTGGTTTGGGCCACGTCGAAGCGTTCAGGAATCACGAACAGAATGTCCTCCACGTGTTCCTTGACGCCGTTTCCCAGGGCATGGACGGAATAGCAGAACGCCTGGTCGATTTCATCGTCGCGTATTTCGACTTCACCATAATGCTCCTGATGAGCCATGGGACGGATCTGCAGCAATGCCAGTTCGTGGCGTTCCTTTTCATCCGGCTTGTGGAGATTCACGGAGAATTCTATTTCCACGGGACACCCCATCCCTGTTCTCCCCATGGGAAGGAGTTCCGAGAGCACGTCCGCAAGGGGCACTGCACCGTATTTGAGGATGTTGGAGAATGTCAGGACCCGGGTCCCCGGCACCCCCGTCCCTTCCCTGATCCGGTGTTCCTCAGGCACGTAGGTGTCCGACAGCAGGAGCACGGGCTCTTCGCCGGCCGCATCCATGATGTGGCGCCTCTCCAGAGTGGCTTCCTCGCGGACTTCAAGGACCACTTCGGGCTGTTGGAGATCAAGGGAATAGAACTCCCCCTGGGATCCGGCGAGTATCTCTTCGACCGTCGAAAATCCAGGGAGCACCTTGGGGTACCTGGGTGAAAACCGGACTGTCCGGCCCCCCTCCACCACGGTCCTCCCCAGGCCGAGAGCAATGTGGGCGATGCCGTCCTCGGGCTTCATGGGGGGAAAAGGGTAATAGTTATAGGACTGAGCTACCCCTGACACAGCGGGGTAGAAGTGTCCCTCATAAGACCTCCCAACCAACCTCTGGATCACCACGGCCATTTTATCCTCTTCCACGCCGTAGGGCGTTCGGCTGGCATAGCTCCGCGGTCCCCCGTAAAAGGTGGATGCGTAGACCAACTTGATTGCGGTGACCATCTGTTCCAGACGCCGCTCGAAACGCGGGTGGTTGTTGGGAAGCATGTACGTCTTGTAAAGCCCGGCATAGGGCCGTGAATGGCTGTCTTCCAGGATACTCGACGACCGTACGGCAAGGGGGTAATCCACTTTGGAGAGGTATGTCGCAAGGCGCTTCTCGAGCCATTCGGGGAAATCCGCCCGAAGAAAGATTTTGCCTATCTCCTCGTCAGAGAGGTCCCCTTTGACTTGCTCTTTCAAACTATTGGCCTGCATGAACGACTCGAACCCCTCCGTCGTCACGATGAGGGTCTGGGGGAGCACGATGTTGAGTTGAGGGAAGTTCTCATGAAGAGACCGCTTCATCCGCAAGAGGTTGAACAGAAACACCAAGCCCCGCCCCTTGCCTCCCAGGGACCCCTTTCCCACCCGAAAGAATTCCATTTCCGCATCGAAATCCTCGGCCTCCAGGGTCGCGACCACCGCCAGTTGCTGCCAGCGGCGGCGTTTGCGGAGCATCGTCACGAGGAATTGTCTCATTGCCTCCTCGTCGCCCTTGAAATCCGCATCCGTCACTGGCCTCAGTTTCGATGCGAGGATGATCTCAGTTCGGGCAAAGAGCCACCGGGAAAAATCATTATGCGTCCAGTGATGATGGAAGGATTCAATCGGAATCGAAGGGAGCACGCGCTCCAGAGACCGTATGTTCGAAACCCGGGTGATTTCCCGACCGTCAGGCATGCGGAATATGAAACTCCCGAATCCCAGGTGAAGCTTGAGAAAAGCCCGGATCTCGTCGTGGAGCGTCGCGGAGTTCTTGTTGAGGAAGACGGCGGGGATTTCCGAGGCCCTGAGAGCATTGACGGGGTCTGAACTGGTCAGGAGAAGGGGAATGTCGAATCGCTCCCGCTTGATCTCCTTGAGAAAGCGGACGCCCGCGCTGTCGTCCATCCTGCACTCCAGGGGAAACCGGACGTCGGAAATAACCCCCAGTACGAACGGCTCGAAACGTTTGAATAGCTCTACGGCCTCCTCGAAGGTTTCAGCCACAAGGATTTTGGGACGTGCGCGCATGGTGAGGAGCTTGTGTTCCTCGTTGAGCCCCTCCTCCATGACCGCTTGGATCTGAGAAACCACTTCCTTGTAAAGGACCGGAAGGAGCGTCGAGCGGTACAGGGGGGAATCCTCCACGAAGAGGATGACCCGGACACCCGCCGACTGCGTGTCGGGGACCACGTTCCATCGGTCTTCCGTGCTCTTAATGAGGGCAAGCAGCAGGTCAGCGTTCCCTGTCCAGACGAAAGTCCGGTCGATGACCCTGGGAACGGTCTCGGGCACGCAGTGGGGATCCGGGACCGTGTGGGAGAGAAGGAGAATGGGAAGGTCCGGAACTTTCTCCCTGATCCGCTCGGCGAGGGCGTAGGCATCCATGTCCGCAAGCCGCAGCATGGTGATGACGAGATCGATCTTCTTCTTATCGAGGAGTTCCAGGGCTTCCTCGGCGGTGGATGCCCAGTTGATGCGGGGAGGCTGGCTGAGATTCAAACCCCTGTATTCGTTGATGATGCGTTCAACGAGGCGTCCGTCTTCTTCCATGATGCAGGCGTCATACAGGGTGGACACGAGGAGGATGTCCCTCACTTTCCTCTGCATGAGCTCATAGAAGATCCTGAAGCGGGGGTCTGAATCGTCGTTTCGCTGCCTGGCATCGGAACACATCGGTCCCCGGCCTCCATCCCTCGGATCATCACGCATCACAACCGATCAAGGCGAGAACACAATGCACCACGACACCGCAGGAGGGAAGAGGGCTTGTTCCCTCGGACCGGGGGGAGCCCGCCGGAACAAGTGGCTACTTTGATCTATCGCATATCCGGTTTCAAACCGCGTGTCAATGGATCATCGTGGGTGACGGCAATCCATGGATGGACGCATTGACATGCGGGGGGTCTTTGGTAGAATCACTTTCCCCACTTTGCCGAGTGGCTGGCAAGGACACAAGAGGAGGAGGTCTGCAATGAGGCCGCATAAGCCCCCCTCTGCTCACAATAATGGACCAGGAGAGGAAAACCCAGGGTCGTGAAAAAGGATGCAAAGTTTCCCACCGCCAAGCCCACGGAGCCCCCCCGACTCCATCGCAAGAATGTCGTCAATTTCTTCTTCGAACTTGGCATGCTCAAGAAGACCCCCCGGAGCGGCTACCAGTTTCTCGGGTCTGGGAAGGAATCTGTTGCCGACCACTCTTACCGGGCAGCCATGATCGGGTACACCATGACGAAGCTCACCGATGGCGCGGACCCTTTCAAGGTCGTTTGCCTGTGCCTTTTTCACGACGTTCCCGAGGCCCGCATTGGAGACCTCAATTACGTGAATAAGCAGTATGTCAAGGCCAGGGAGAGGGAGGCCATCGAAGATCTGGCAGGCACCCTGCCTTTTGGCGACGAGTTCAGGGAATTCATGGTGGAATATCGGGATGGAGCCACCCTCGAGGCACAACTGGCCCACGACGCGGACCAATTGGACCTAATTTTGGAGCTCAAGGAACAGGGGGATCTCGGAAATGCCTACGCCGAGAAATGGATTCACCATGCCCTCAAGCGCCTGAAGACGGAAATGGGAAAGGGCATCGCCCAGGAAATCCTCAACACCGATTTCACAGACTGGTGGTTCGAAGGCCACGACCACTGGTGGCACCGTCAGGGGGACTGATCCTTTTTCCTTCGGTCCGCCAGGGAAACCACTTTCCCACCATCCCCATGTTTCTCACCCC
>CAZURN010000187.1:0-6469 GCA_964623165.1 uncultured Syntrophobacteraceae bacterium | reverse complement strand
CAGAAAGGGAAGGGTGCCAACGCCACGGTGACCGTATGCCATACCCGCACCAAGGACGTGAAGTTCCACACGCGCCGGGCCGACATTCTCATTGTAGCCGCCGGGGTTGCGGAATACGTGAAGGGAGACATGATCAAGCCGGGAGCGGTGGTGATCGACGTTGGAGTCAATGAAGTGGGAAAAACCGCGGACGGCAAGCGTATCCTCAAAGGCGACGTGGCATTTGACGAAGCGGTCGAGATTGCCGGCGCCATCACACCCGTACCGGGCGGAGTGGGCCCGATGACCATTACGATGTTGATGAAAAACACCGTTCGCGCGTGCAAGGTGCATAACCGGATCAAAGACTGAAGCTTGTCTGCATATTGAACGCAGTACTGAATCGGTCTGCATGAAGGATTTCTGAGCCGGAATCGAAGAAGTAATCCATGTCTTGACTGACGGCCTGTCCGCTTCAGGGTAGATCCGGCTGTGTTGATCAATGCGTTGGGAAAACCCGCGGAAGTGGTGCCGCTTCCGCGGGTTTTCTTTTTTTGGGATCTTGATTTCTTTTGATTATATTAAGTATTGAGGTTTCATAAGCCATACCGGCGCCCGGGTGTCTGCCGGAATCCCGCACAAATTGGTTCGAGGATGCAGAGCAATGAGGAAAGAAGACTGGAAGGTATTGTTGATAGATGATGATCCGGGGATCCGAAAGATATTGAGGATTACTCTTGAGGATGCAGGCTATGAGGTCCTGACTGCAGAGGACGGTGAAACGGGGTTGAGGATGAATTTCGAGGAGTGCCCCGATATCGTGATCACTGATGTTCGTATGCCCGGCATGGATGGGATCGAGGTACTCAGAAAAATCAAGGCCTACGATCCGGACAAGGAAGTGATTGTCACAACCGCCTTCAGTGAAATGGAACTGGCCGTCAAGGCTCTCCAGTTGAACGCTTCCGATTTTATCACCAAACCCATAAGCGACAGTGCTCTGATGGTTGCCCTCGAAAGGGCCAAGGATCGCTACCGCAACCGCAGAACACTCCAGGACTATACCACGCTCATTGAAGAGCGCTGGATGGAGACGTCGGAGGAACTGGCCAAGACATTCAACTTTCAGAAGATGCTCATCGATGCTTCCATCGACGGGATCATTGCGTGCGATAAGGAAGGCAAAGTCATTGTTTTCAACAGGAGTATGGAGCAGATGCTGGGATACAGCAAAGAGGAAGTGATCGGCAATCTGCGCCTGGAAGAGTTCTTCTTTCCCGGAGAGGCTGAAAAGTTTCGATACAGTCTGAGTTCAGAGGCCTATGGAGGGAGGAACAGGCTGTTTCTTTTCGAGACCCTTCTTGCAGGGAAGAACGGCATAACGATCCCCGGCCAGATCTCGGCAACACTTCTCTATCAGGAGAACGTGGAGGTAGGGCTTGTCGCGTTTTTCCGCGATCTGAGGGAGATCAGGAAGATGACTCAGCAGTTCGAGGATCAAACCCGGCTGCTGCATCAGGACAAAATGATCTCCCTGGGAAGACTTGCTGCAAGCGTCGTGCATGAAATCAACAATCCCCTGTCGGGGATTCTCAATTACACTCGACTGATGATCAAGATACTGGGTAGGGGTTCTCTCAGCGAGGATGCCGTGAAGAAGTTCGAAGGTTATCTTTCGCTGATGGAAAGCGAACTCAGCCGCTGTTCTAAAATCGTCTCGAATCTGCTCACTTTTTCCCGCAAATCCAAGCTGGAATTCAGCGAGGTCCAGGTCAATGACCTGATGACTCGATGCATCACGTTAAGCGAGCACAAGCTCACGCTGCAGAACATCAGGATTGAAGCGAAGATACAGGAGGGTGTGCCCCCGGTGCTTGGCGATTTCAACCAGCTGCAGCAGTGCATGATCAATCTGATCTTCAATGCCATGGATGCCATGCCGGATGGAGGAGTCCTCACCATCGAGACATCCTATGATCCTGGAAAGGAGACAGTTTCCATCCTGGTGGGCGATACCGGGTGCGGGATAGACAGGAAGGAACTTCCATATATCTTCGACCCCTTCTTCACGACCAAGAAGGAGGGAAAGGGCCTCGGCCTCGGCCTCTCGACAACCTACGGCATAATAGACCGGCACAAGGGGACCATATCGGTTGAAAGCGAGGTCGGCAAGGGAACGGTTTTCGTGGTAAAGCTTCTCAGTGTTCGAGCTCGAGGCATGCAGAAACCGGTGCCTGAGGTAAAGAAGAAGTGAGAAGAACTGAAGCGGGTTTCACGTTCCTTTCAGAATGGGCGAACCCTGACAGATTCGAGCAGGGCGGCGTCCTTTCGAATCTCCCTGATGCTTTGACGAATCATGAACCTACACCTTCTGCAGAAAAGGATCTGAACGAGATCCAGGTCGGCGGGTTTCGGGCAGAAATGCATGAGGCAGCTGCTGTCCTCGCAGTGATAGAGGGAGAGGGTGTGGGCGACCTCGTGCAGTGCTACCTTGGCAAGTCTTTCGTAATAGGTGTCCAGAGGAACGAGCATCCCGCCTTCCCTCTGCCGCAGCCTGAAACCGGACACTAAGGCCACCCCGCCCCCCACTTCCGCCTCTCCGAATACATAGGTCAGGATCGGAATCGAGATGTCCGCGTCCGTAAGGGCCACGAGTTTCAGGTACCTATCGAGAAAGGCCTGTTGGGAAAGGTGCTTCAGTATCAGCCCGGCGTCATGCTGCTGGCGACGGTTCAAGAGGGAATAGGAAGGCAGATCCATGGCATCGAGAATATCCACCGGTATATCCAGGACAGTCTGCAGGTTTGCAGCGACTACATGCACTGCCGTTTCATCCAGCCTGCCCATTCTTACGAGTCCCAGGGCGCGAGGAGCCTTTGACGAAATCCGGTTCATGGGGCACGGTTACTCGTTGACTTGCAGGCTGTAGCTTTTGATCTTGTTGTGAAGAGTGGTCCGGTTTATTTCCAGGATGCCTGCCGCCTTGGATATATTGCCCCGGCACAGGTTCAGGATGTGCTGGATGTGTCTTTTTTCCATCTCCTTCAGCGACTGCAGCGTGGTCTGCCCCGGAGATCGAATCAGGAAAGCAAAGTCTTCCTTTGTCAGGGAGCGGCCCTTTGCCAGAACGACAGCTCTTTCCAGGGCGTTTTCCAGTTCTCGAACGTTCCCCGGCCAATCACAGGCTTCCAGGACATCCATTGCCTGCTTCTGAATGCCGACCAGGGGCTTGTTGGTCTCTCTCCGGAACCGCTCCAGGAAATGCTGGGCAAGAATGGCGATATCTTCTCTTCGATCCCGCAGAGGAGGCACTTCGATCTCGATCACATTGAGTCGAAAATAGAAATCACGGCGAAAGGCACCCTTTTCGATTTCCTCCTGGAGATTCTTGTGGGTAGCTGATATCAGGCGGAAATCCACGGAAATCTCCGTGGTCCCGCCTACCCGGTTGAATTTCTTCTCCTGGAGCACCCTCAGCAGATCCACCTGCATCTTCAGGGGAATTTCGCCCACTTCATCAAGGAAGAGCGTGCCGCACTGCGCCATCTCCAGCCGTCCTTTCCTGGCTTTGACAGCTCCTGTGAACGATCCCGTCTCGTGGCCGAAGAGTTCACTTTCGAGCAGAGTATCCGTAAAGGATCCGCAGTTGATGGGGATGAACGGTCCGCGGCAGCGGCTGCTCTTGGCATGAATGGCCTTGGCGACCAACTCCTTGCCCGTTCCCGTTTCACCGCTCAAAAGAACCGGGGAGTCGACTGCCGCCACTTCCCCTATGATGCAGAATAACTGCTGCATGCAATCGCTTACTCCGATCAGGTCTTCATAGCGCGTTCGAGATGCCGCTTGATGCCGCAGTACGATGTTTTCGTCGATGATTTTCTTCTGCTGAAGCAGCTTTTCCACCAGCAAGGTCAGCTGTTCCGGCTCGAAAGGCTTCATCAGGTAATCGTTGGCGCCGCTTTTCATGGCTTCGACGGCATTTTCCACCGAACCATAGGCCGTGATCATGACAACCATCGTCTGGGGAAAATGCCTGCGGATATGTTGCAGAACTTCCATTCCGCCTAGGTCCGGCATCTTGATGTCGAGAAACACCAGATCAAAATCTCTCTCTTCAAGGATTTCCAGCGCCCTGCAGCCGCCTTCGGCGCCGCTCACTTCATAACCGGACTTCTTCAGCCAGCCGATGAGCGATTCACGTACGATCAGTTCGTCATCCACCACAAGAATTCGTATGCGACTCATACAGTTGTTCCCTTATTCCTGATTAACATCGGGCACGGTGCCGCCCGCAAGTCCCGAACCTGCATCTGCGGACCACTGTTCCGTATCCAGGAGTCACTCCACGTCGGGAACTTCCGGGAGGTCCATTTCTGTTTCTTTCCTGGATGACGGCTTCAGGAAGAAACGAATGATGAAGTTGGAGCCTTTCCCCAGTTTGCTCTTAACGTAGATGGTTCCATGATGTTCTTTGATGATTCCATAGACGACGGACAATCCCAGCCCTACCCTCTTGTCCTGATCCTTCGTGGAAAAGAAAGGCTCGAATACCTGGGATATCATCTCCTCCGGAATACCCGGTCCCGTGTCCTGGACTTCGAGGCGCACGATCCTGCCCGAATCCTCCGAGAAAGTCCGCACGGTAATGACGCCGCCATGAGGCATGGCCTCCATGGCGTTGAACAGGAGGTTGATAAAGCACTGCTGGATCTGGCCGGTGTCGCCCACCATCCGTGGTAAATCCTCATCGAGTTCGAGCACGAGGTTGATCTGCTGGAGCTTGATCTTGTGATCGAACAGCATCGCCACTTTCCTGATCAGTTCGTTCAGCTGGAAAGGCTTATATTCCGTCTTCTGCTGACGGGAGAAGGAGAGAAGATTGCTCACGATGTTGCTGCACCGCGCCGATTCTGTATCAATAAGATGCAGATAGTATTTGAACTGGTCGAAATCGACTTCGGAAGGAGATCCTTCCTGGAGCTGCCGCAGCATGAGCCGGGAAAGCGCGTGGATTCCCGAGAGTGGATTGTTGATTTCATGCACGGCACTCGATACCAGTCTTCCCAGAGCGATCATCTTGTCGTCGTGGACCAGGCGCGCGAGGTTCCGCTTGAGAATCCTGGTCCTGGTTTCCAGCCGTTTTTCCAGTTCCGACGTGATATCTCGGCTTATCTCCAGAAACAGCTGCACCTCCCCTTTCTTGTTCTTCAAAGGTATGATGGTCACCTCGCAGTAGTTGACCTGGTTGTGCCGGTCGTAATGTTCGTGGATGGCATGCGCTGTTCCTTCGCTTCGAACGCTCATTTTGAGCGGGCAGGTCTCCCCTTTCTCGTCGCAGGGGCACACCGACCGATGGCTGACCTCGTAGCAGTACCTGCCGATTATCTCGTCCTTGTTCATTCCCAGCGACTGGAGAAGCGCGTTGTTGGCATCGATGATTTTCAGATCGGGCTGGATGATCATTACTCGATCCTGGATGCTCGAAAACATGCTGTCGACAATGAATTCGATCAGTTCGAGCTGACGCTTCTCGAAGAGATACTCTTCACGCAGGCGGATCATGTCGCTGAACAGGCGGGATATCGTGGCTTCGAGTACTCTGACCTTGAGCGGGTTGTGCTTCAAGAAATCTTCCAGAAGCGATTCGTTTCCCGTCAGCTCGATCACCAGGTCCAGGTCCTCTATCCTGTAAAAGTCCTTGTAATCGGCAGTGGTGTAGATCCCTTTTTCTCTTGCCAGCCGCATCCCCGTGGCATCGGTGTTGGGGTCCGCAACGGCAACGATCTGGGCATTGACCAGCGGAAACCGCCTGGTGTCCATCATCTCCAGAAAAGCTTTGCAGCGTCTTCCTCCACCGATCACGGCGATCTTCATCGGACTTGCCGTCATCTCCATCGATTGCCCCTTGTCGCGCAAACTGTCTAATTATTCGACAGGCTGTGGTCATATTCCACAACCGTTTCAATCTTCGCCCCACACGGGGAAAATAGAGAAGTGTCGACATCCTGCTGCATATTGCAGCACTTCGGGCGCCCAGCTCTCCATTCCTCAGGCCTTCACTGCTGATGCACATCCCTTCTCCGGGTATTGCCGACTAAAAACGAGCTCACCGGCAGACCAGGCGCAGGAGCAACTCGGGCAACATCGGGGCATGGCCTGTCAGGTCACCCCGTGTTCCGAGGATAATGCGCAGCCTTTGGGAGTCTGGTCTTGAGGCGATAATATCCGTAGGTGCTCGATGGGACGCAGTGTCAGCAATTTGGCCGGATGCTGGTGAAATCCGCGTGGAACGGCCGCAAAATCAACTCGGTCGCAGTCAGCCACCCAAAAATATAACACATAAACCTGCCGAAATAAAAGGTTCATCCGGCAAACGAGTACTCCGGTGCTTTTCTCAGTAAAGATCGATGCCATCACAACGTCATTCCCGCCTTGGCGGGAATGAGTGCGCCTGGGAGCAGGTGCGATCAGAGAGGTGCAAGTCTTCTCC
>CAZURN010000186.1:0-6473 GCA_964623165.1 uncultured Syntrophobacteraceae bacterium | reverse complement strand
TAGGTGGCACGCTGCTTTCTCCGATACCCTGGAAGCTGACGGATGATGCCTCTATATGGTCGCAGAACTGGTCATGGCGGCCATCCCCTCCGAAGGGCGAGATCACCATGACGCCCACCACCTGCATTCTGTGTGGCGGTGGTTGCGGCATCAGGGCACACCTTGTGGATAAGAAGCGGGCCATCTACCTGGATGGGAACCCCTCTCATCCAGTCAACGACGGAGGGATCTGCGCCCTGGGTGCTGCAGGGCTCCAGTTCCTGTACGCCCCCTACAGGGTGGCTCAACCTATGAAGCAGACCAAGAAGCGTGGGGATCCGAAAGGATTTCAGCCCGTGTCATGGGCTGACGCCCTCAAGGAACTGGGTGCTCGCCTCTCCAAGCTGCGGACCGATGGAAAGCCTCAGGGAGTCGCGTGCATCAGCGGCCAGAGGCCAGGGAGCATGGACGATCTCTGGAGGAGGTTCTTCACGGTTTACGGTTCTCCCAACTTCTTCAAGATGCCTTCCCCGACCGATGGTTCCCAAGTCGCTGCTCAGCTCACTTTGGGTCAGGACGCTTCGTTCGCCTACGACTTGGAGAACGCATCCGCCGTTTTCAGCTTCGGCGCCAACCTGTTTGAAGGCTGGGGAAGCCCTGGCAGGGTTCACAGGGCCCTCATGGGCATGGCTCCCCCGGGAACCAAGAGTCCCATCAAGGTGGTTCAGATTGAACCCAGTTGCTCCATGACAGCGGCCAAGGCCGACATGTGGGTCCCCGTCAATCCTGGGACCGAAGCCGCCCTGGCTTTGGCCATGGCCCATGTGATCGTCAAGGATAATCTCTATGACGCCGAATTCATCCGGTCGCAGGTCACAGGCTTTGAGGACTGGACCGATGCTCAGGGAAAATCGCGCCAGGGGTTCAAGAAGTACGTGCTATCGGCTGAGTGCTCCCCTGAAGAGATGGCCAAGACCACCGGGGTGGATGCCGGAAAGATTCGGGAGCTTGCCAAGGACTTTGCAGCCCAGAAAAGCGCCATCGCCGTGTGGGGAGGCAGCCAGTCCGGCACCCCCGGCAATCTCTACCACGAACTGTGTTTTCTGGCCTTGAACGTGCTTAAAGGCAACCTCAGGATGGGAGGCTCGGTGAGCGTGGTGCCCCCGGTGCCCTTAGGGGCCATGCCCAAGGTGGACCCTGACGACGTATCCAAACGTGGGCTCCAGGATTCCTTTGTGGACAAGGCAATTGGCAGAAAGGCACCGGCACCGGAAAACTCCATCTATGCATTCCTGGACGGGCTTTCCAAGGGTGGCGGCTATCCGATTCCCATCCTCATGGTCCACGAATGCAACCCGGCCTATTCCTTGCCGGAAAACCCCGTGTTCCAGAAAGCGGCGGAAAAGGTCGAGCTCTTGGTATCCTTTTCATCGTACATGGATGAAACGGCTGTTCAGGCCGACCTGATCCTTCCAAACCACATGGCCCTTGAGCGGTTGGACGATGTTCAAGGCATCGAGGGTGCTCCCTACGCCTATTACGCTGTGGCTGCACCGATACTTAAACCTTTGATGGACACGAAACACACCGGGGATGCCGTTATCGAACTCGCCAAGGCCGTGGGTGGCCCCGTCGCTGGGGCGTTTCCGTGGAAGAGCTACGAAGAGCTCCTCAAGGATCGGGTCAAGGGTTTGGCCGCCTCGGGCAAGGGTGCGGTCGCGGATCGTCCTGGAGTGGAGCTCTGGAAACTGGCGCCGGGCGATGCACTCAAGGCCAACTTCAAGGACGGTGCCGATTTGTGGAAGAAGCTCACTGCCGGTTCGTGCTGGTATGACACCCCAGTGGATCCACTGGACGGATCCAAGAACGCCTCCGGGAAAGTCGAACTGGCTTTGGCGGCCTTGCAGACTATGGGCCTCGCCGGCGCTGAGGATCGCATGTACCTTCCCCACTACAGTCCTCTCAAGCCATCAGGCGACGAAAAGGAATACCCGCTTTGGCTGGTGTCCCATGAGGCATCATCCATCAGCAATGGGTACCTTGCCAATCCCCCGTTCATGACCAAGGGAATTTTTGATTTCGTGCTGAAGGGCAAAGACCTCTTCGTGGCCATAAACCCCCAGACCGCGAAGTCCATCGGAATGGGAGAGGCCGAAAGGGCATTGCTCAAGACGCCCCAGGGCGAGGCCCCGGTGCTGCTCCACGTCACCTCCGCGGTGAGACCCGGGGTGGTCTCCATGGTCCATGGTTTGGGGCACAAAGCTTACGATGAATATATCCAGGGCAAGGGAATCAACGCAAACAACCTCATTCAAGTGCAGATGGATCCCGTGACGGGCCTGGGCACGGTTTGGGCCACCCGGGCACAGTTGCGGCGTGCTTGATTCAGGAGAAACCCTTGCCGGTAGACCAAGAGCTGAAGTGCCGGCTGCTTAGACACAGGCTAAAAGCTTGACAAGGGGGTGTGACCCGTGAGTGGAAACAGCCATGCGGAAGGCAAAGTACGCTACGGTATGGTGATCGACCTGGACAGGTGCACAGGCTGCATGGCGTGCAGCGTGGCATGCCAGGCAGAAAACAACGTATCGTTTCTCACCGATGATAGCAACAAGACCCGCACCATTGCCTGGATGGAGGTCTATCAACTGGAGAACGGCAAGGACTACCCCGACTACCAGTTCGCCTATCTCCCAAGACCCTGCATGCACTGCGATGCACCTCATCATTCGCCCTGCACGTTCGTGTGCCCTGTGAATGCCACAACGCGGGATGAGAATAACGGACTGGTCACGCACATCTATCCCCGCTGCATCGGGTGCAGGTATTGCGCTGTGGCCTGCCCGTATCACGCGCGGGACTTCAACTGGTGGGACCCTTACTGGCCGAAGCCCATGGAAACCATGCTGAGTCCCAAGGTGAGCCCGCGGATGCGGGGTGTTATCGAGAAGTGCACCTTCTGCCACCACCGGCTCCTCGACGCACGTTCCAAGGCCTATCTCGACGGCAAGAACCCGGACGATGTGGTCTACACACCCGCTTGTGCCGAGGCGTGTCCAACCAAGGCCATCAAGTTCGGTAACCTCAGGGACCCCAACAGCGAAGTGGCCAAGCTGAGCAAGGATCCCCGTGCTTTCCGTATCCTGGCCAAGCTTCAGACTGAGCCCAAGGTCTACTACCTGAGCAAAGCCCAGTGGGTGCACAAGCTCGCCGACAAGGGGCTTTGATCAGGGTGATGCATCATTCAATGGGTCTTTCATGAATGGATAGGAATATCAACTTCACCTTTTTGATTCCGATGTGAGGGGTCGAGGATGGACAAGGCATTGATTCCTGAGGGAGTGAGGCGCTGTTCTTTTCCTGTGTTCGCGCTTTGGGTCCTGGTGCTTCTCGTGATCATAGGAGCGGGGGTCCTGGCCGGGGCGGTGGTCCTGCTCAAGGCCCTGAACGTGACGGGACTCAACGATTATTTCGGTTTCGGCTTTTACATTACCATCGATTTGGCGATCATTGCTTTGGGGGCTGGGGCATTCTTCTCCGGATTCCTTTATTACGGCCTCTCCCGGTTTTTCCCCGCTTTCAAGGAACTCAGCAAGGTCATCAACCTCGCGGTCATCATCGGGTTCGTGTGTTACACCGGAGCCATCGTCATACTGCTCCTGGAACTCGGGCAGCCGCTCCGCAGCTGGTTCCCATACTGGCACGCCAATGTTCACTCCATGCTCACCGAGGTGATCTTTTGCATCACCTGCTATGCCATTGTTCTCATCATCGAATATGTACCCATCATCCTGGAGAACCGAAAACTGAATGAAGTAAAGGGGCTGCGCACCTTCGGCCACTCTCTCCACGAGCTGATGGCCATATTCGCCTTAACGGGTACCTTTCTGAGCTTCTTCCACCAAGGCTCACTGGGAGGGGTCGCCGGCGTCCTGTTTGGCCGTCCTTTTGCGTATCGCACCGGTTTTTTTATCTGGCCCTGGACTTTTTTCCTGTTTATCCTCTCAGCCATCGCCTCGGGTCCTGCCCTCACAGCCTGTGTATGCCGGGTTCTCGAAAAAGTGGGCGGAAAGCAGCTCGTGGACAGGAGCGTGTACGAACTGCTCGCCAAGATCGTGGGTGTTCTCCTAACCGTCTACATTACACTGAAGATCATCGACACCCTCTACTGGGCGCTCGTCCTCGCACCAGGCTTCGGTTTCAAGCTGACCGACTTTTACCTCGGGCCCGTGTATGGATACTGGTTGCTTGCCGTGGAAATTGTCATCTGCGGGATCATTCCGGCAGTGATTCTTCTCAGCCCACAGGGCAGGAAGAGCAACGGGCTCATGTTTGGAGCCTTCATCCTGGACATGATCGGCGTCACCACCAACCGCTACGTCATGACCGTACAGGCGCTGGCCACTCCAGTCATGCCTTTCGACCGATGGGAGATCTACGTGCCCACCATCTACGAATGGGCACCTGGGTTTGCGCTGATTGCATACTGCGTGCTCATCATATCCCTGTCGTACCGTTACTTGCCCTTGTTCCCCAGGGAAAAGGAACTGAACCCCGTCAGTTAGAAGTTGGAGACTTCGCAAGTGTTCCGGAGGGTGGACAACGCCAAGGCGGTGTTGTCCACTTTTTTTGGCAGGACAGCACACTAAAGTTCACCGGATCATGTGATTGCAACTCTTGGGCGTGCGCTGAAATTCGACGGGCCATTGTTCGCGCTGACCGTGCTTGTTGTGATTGGAGTTCTGCAGACTATTGCGTATTTCTGATTGCTGTGCAGATGCCACAGTGTTTCACTGGGTGGATTACGGAGAAACAAGCCGAGGATACCAATCTCATACCCCCTTGTCCCAGCATGCCTGTAAATTGAGGTTGACCGTTAGAACCCCATCCTCAGCGATTCTTCCTCGCGACTACTCGAAGCGCAAAACACCATCGTCCATGCCCATTGATTCCACTCAATCCGCGCACACTTCGCCAGACATGCAGCCCGTGTTTCACTGCCGAAGGCACCTATTCATCGACCCGTTTTCCAGTCCATCCTTTCCTGCATGGTGTGCAGACCTATCTGTCCCGCAGGACTGTCATCCGCATGGTTCATCTGACGGGATGGGTACTCAGGGCCAGGGCTCTTCGATCTGCAAAAATGGCTTTGCGGGGTTTGAAACAGGATCGCATCAGGTTAAGATCCATTTGCCAATCGGGCTGCCTGGTCCACGAACTGAACCAGACCCCCATAGGGATATCAGGCATTATTCTTGATCTCCAGCCGCACCATTTGAGGCATGCTCTCACGGTCATAATCCTCATGCGGTGAGGAATTCTCTCAAGCTGAGGGGCTCTGTGATCGATCATGTTTGGGCGTGCCTCGATCAAGATGTCCCAAGGAGCGAATCGGGGGAGGGTGATTTCGTTTGACACCCACCAGGCCGGGTGCTAGCGTTCGGAATTGGCGAATTTCGCTCGCTGAGCCCATTTGCGGAAGGAAGAGTTCATCAACCATTCAGGTTTTCAGCAGAATTGAGGCATGTCACAGAAACTTCGTCTTTTGGACCTCTTTGAAGGGAAGCGCGTCCATAAAGTCATCCTGCTCGTGACGATTATCACCTTTCTGGTGCTGGAATTGCTCATCTACCTGGCTTCGGCAAGCCAGGCGGGGGAGAAGTCCAGGGTCACCGTTGTGGATGCGGAAGGGAGAAAGGTGTATGAGACCAGCGGGTCGACGCTCACGAGTTATGAGAAGCACGTGTTCGAGAGCAACCATGGCCCGCTGCGCAACTATCAGATTCAGGTGACCTCGGAGACACACCCTTTTCCCTTCAGGGCGTGGATGACCGCGGCCATTGGCATTCCCGTGGGTCTTGTCCTGTTGGTCTCTTTTTTGGTGAGAGCCTATCTCACCCTGGTGTATGGCGAGGAAAAGGAAAAAGGTGAGGATTCGGATTCGGCGAATCCGGTCAAGAATCGCTTTGGATCTGTATTTTCAGCCTTTCAGCGGTTCTCGGTTTTCCATGTCGGCTTCATTGTCCTCCTGGCTGTTCTCGTCCTATGGATGGTCCCCAATTTTCTTGGAGACTTCGTGAGGGTCAGTGCAACAGCGATACGGGAATATAAGTGGTTCTTTCTGGGATCCGCCATTTTCCTTGGACTGCTTCTTGCCTGGGTCATCTATCTGAGATACAGGCTTTCCAGACAGATGCTCGAAAACCAGCTCCACATCGAAAAATACCGACTGGAACAGCAACTGCTCCTGGAGCAGCGGACCACCCCCCTCCTGCCAAATGCGGTCGGTGATGCACAAGAGAATTGAGAGCGTTCTCTACTCACGAGGATCATGACCATATGTGGTTGAGTCGTCTGTTCAAAGGCAATCGCAATCCGAAGGAGCAAGACTCCACGGAAACCTCCATAAATCAGGGAGTATACTATCTCTACCTGATCGTGCTGTTGCAGGTGCTCTTCCTTTTTGGCATCCTGGCGGTCATCGTGGTTTTCGGGCA
>CAZURN010000185.1:0-6476 GCA_964623165.1 uncultured Syntrophobacteraceae bacterium | reverse complement strand
GCAAGGACCTCCTCGCCGAGGCGATCCATCAGGCATCCCAGCGTGCCAAGGGCCCTTTCATCAAGGTCAACTGCGGTGCCCTCCCCGAGACCCTGATGGAATCCGAACTTTTCGGGCACCAGAAAGGGGCTTTCACTGGAGCCATCGAAAACAAGCCGGGGAGATTCCAGTTGGCCCACAACGGGACCCTGTATCTCACGGAAATCGGAGACCTTCCCCTGCCGCTCCAGGTGAAACTTTTGACGTTCCTGGACGACAGGGTCATCTATCCCCTCGGGAGCACGCGTGGTTTTCAGGCCAACGTGAGGATCATCGCTGCCACGCATCGAAACCTTGAAACCATGGTCCAGGAAGGACGCTTCCGACAGGATCTGCTCTTCCGGCTCAATGTGGTGCGGCTCCACATGCCGCCTCTGAGGCAGCGGCAGGGCGACGTGAGACTTCTCCTGGACCATTTTCTCAATGCCCTCACCGAGGGGTCCCGAAAGCCGGTCAAGGGATTCTCACCCAAGGCACTGAGAGTGCTGCTGGAATATGTCTACCCCGGGAATGTGAGGGAACTCAAGAATATCACCGAATACGCCCTGAACGTCTGCCAGGAGGAACTCATCGCTCCCGGCCACCTGCCCGCCTACCTCACCGAAGCGAGGACACAAGAGGTCGGGCTGCCACCTCCTGAAGACCGTGTTGTGTCGAGTCTTGCGGCTGCGATGGATGGCCCTCAGCCGGTTCTGGACTGGGCAGGCATGGAACGCAGGATGATCATGGAGGCCCTGGTGAGAGCTTCCGGGCGAAAGTCCAAGGCCGCTGAAATCCTGGGGTGGGGCAGGAGCACCCTCTGGCGGAAAATGAAGCATCACGGGTTGCACACGGACTAGTGCTCAAGTGCATGAGTCGCCAGCTCCACTGTAACTGCATTTGAGGCGCATTCGCAACAACGCACCTTCCTCATGGATTTGGAACAATGCACAGGCGAGTCCTCATCACACTCTACGGCGAACACGTTGCACCCCGTTTCGACCTCGCCACGGAAGTGCTCATCGCCACATTGGGCCCGGAAGGGAAGGTGGAGGAGGAAAAGACCATCGTGCTTCCTCAGGCTTCTGCCGAGAAGCTCTGCCACATGATCATCACGGAAGATGTCCAGGCGGTCATCTGCGGAGGCATTGAGGAGGAATATTATGACTATCTCTGCTGGAAGCGGATCCATGTCATGGATTCCGTCATCGGTCGCGTCGCCACGGCATTGGGAATGTATGGCAGGGGAACCCTCAAGCCCGGGGCCATATTGTGGCACACGGTCTCCGGGGAAGAACCCATCGACATCATGTGACCGGCGTTCGGATCGCCAATCGCCCCTCCCGGTGTGCATTGCGTTTGCGCGAATGAGAGCGCGGCCTTCCACGGCCGTTTCCCCCAAACGTGCCTTTCTCTCCATCCAAATCCTTTCAACAGTTTCATAATGTATCATCCTCATACAGAGCAGAAGTCTCATAAAGTTCTATAATGACACATCCTTTGCTCTGTTTTCCCCCCATCCTATCCTAACTCATTGATAGTTCTAAATTTCTCTGTCTGGCACAGGTCTTGCCCATGGGATGGTTCCGTTTGACGAGCAGTCGGGATCCGGTCTCTTATCCCCGGTGGATTCTGAGCCCCCGGAGAACGGCGTCATTGCCCTGGGTCGAAGGTGTTCGGGTGTCGAACCTTGCGAGAGACAAAACAAATCAAGGTACTAGTCATTGAGAGCCAGGAAGTCTTCCGGCGGCAGATTGCGAATTACCTCATCCAGGAGGGATGCCGGGTGATCGAAGCCTGTGAGGAGGCAAAGGCTCTGCAGATCCTTCGAAGGAAGGACGTGGACGTGGTCCTCCTGGGCCTCAGCGGCTTCAAAACGACGGCCCTGGCGCTCCTGAAGGAGGCCAAGGAAATCAGGCCCACCTGTGAGGTCATCCTCATGAACGTCTCCGATGAACTCACCCTGTCCATGGAAGCCATGAAACTCGGGGCATTTGATGACCTGTGGGCACCCATCGAGATGGAAACGCTGGTGGGTCGTGTCAGGGAAGCCTTCGAGAGGAAGCAGCGGAAGGGAGAGTAGAGAAGTGTGCGCCAGGTGGGGGGGCATTAGCGCGTGTCTCCGCAGAGGGGTGTCTGTGATCCATTCCTCAAACCGAGTGGGGACTGTTTCCAGGGGATTGTGCTGCATGTGTGGTCACACCCCCCTGTGACGGACGTCGGAAATCAGTAGTCGGAGGTCGGAAGCAGAGGTTTTGTGCTCCACACTGAATGTCCAGTGACTCTTGGCGCTTCCCATGTGAGAGCCAAGGTGTCGGTCGCCTGGTCTGGTCGAGTGGTACTCTGCAATTGGAGGGTGACCTTGGGAAGTGTGCTTCCTGCAGTTTGCCCTTTTTGAACACAAAGGAGGCCTATGAAGTCAATCAAGGTGAAGGATTTGATGGTGCCCCTGGCTGGTTACGCCACGGTCTCCGAGGATGCAGCCCTGAGCGAGGCGGTACAGGCTTTGGAAGAGGCCCAGAGAAACGTGGAAGCGGGAAGGGAAAAACACAAGGCGGTCTTGGTGCTGGACGATCGTGGGCGTGTGGTCGGAAAGCTGGCCCAGGTTGACGTGCTGAGAGGTCTGGAGCCTAGATACCGAGATGTGGATAAACTCACCGAGACCTCGAGGTTCGGCTTCAGCCCGGATTTCCTGAAATCGATGCTGGATCAATACGGGCTGTGGCGAAAACCTCTGGATCAAATCTGCAAGAAGGCATCGGAAATCAAGGTGAAGGAGATCATGGTGCTCCCGGGTGAGGGGGAATACATCCAGGACGAGGCCACCCTGGACGAGGCCATTCACCAGATCGTGATGGGAGGCCACCATTCGCTTCTGGTCAGGCATGGAGAGGGCATTGTGGGAGTATTGCGACTCTCGGATGTCTTCCACAAGATCTGCGAGATGATCAAAGCCTGCGGCCTTTCGTGAGGCTGTACCGCATCGCATGAATGCATTTCAGAGGAAGGGGAGGAGAAAGGGACATGTCCTCGAAGGCGCAAACCTCGTTTGATTGGCAGCGGGTTTTCTTCATCCTGCTTGGGTTGACCGCATTCCTGGTGATATATTTCATGCCGCCATGGGCGGATGCGACGGATCCGACAGGAAAGGTGTTCAAGCTTTCCACGGAGGGCAAGGGGGCCATTGCCTTGTTTCTCATGGCGGGGGTCTGGTGGGTCTTCGAAGTGGTCCCCATCGGAGTCACGAGCATCGCCATCGGCGTCATGCAGGCTCTGTTCTCCATAAGGACCCCGCGAGAGGCCTTCGGGGATTTCATGGACCCTTCGGTCATGTTCATTTTCGGGTCCGTGGTCATTGGCCTCGCTTTCACCAAGTCGGGTCTCACCCGGCGTCTTGCCTACAAGATGCTGGAAGTGGCGGGGGAGCGCAGTTCCATGATACTCCTGGGGTGTCTCGTGGTCACTGCGGCATTGACCCACTTCATGGCCCATACCGCAGCTGCTGCCACGGTTTTTCCCATCCTCATCGCCATCAACGACCTGTATGGGGAGGGAAGCAAGCCCACCCGGTTCGGTAAATCACTTTTTATCGGCATGGCTTACGCGGCGGGAGCCGGCAGCATCATCACCTTCCTGGGCGCGGCCCGAGGTCCGGCCGCGGCCGGGATGTTCAGGGAATTCACCGGGAGGGATATCAGCTTTTTTGACCTGCCCCTCTATATGTTTCTCATAGGCTGGCTGATGGTATTCCTCATCTGGGTGTACCTCAATCTCGTGATGAAAGCAGAGAAGCCCGTCATCCCCGGGCTTCGGGAACGGGTGAAGGGGCTTTCTTCCCAGTTGGGAGTTCTCACGCGCAGCGAGATTTTCGTCATTGTGTGCGTGATCTTGGTGGTCATCGTCATGGGGCTCCAGTCCTTCGTGCCGGCGATGAAGGGCTTGGATCGCTCGGCCATCATCCTGGTGTCCACGCTCCTCTTTTTCATTTTCAAGGTCCTTTCGGTCCAGGATCTGGAGGAGATTCCCTGGAACATCATCCTCCTCTTCAGTGGAGCCATGAGCATCGGGTTCTGCCTGTGGAAGACCGGCGCCGCCCAGTGGATGGCCGTCAACTGGCTGGTTCTCTTTCAAAAGGCCCACTGGATGGTCTTTGTGCTGGGGATTGCTTTTTTTGTTCTCGCCATGACCAATTTCATCATGAACGTTGCGGCCATCGCCATTTCGCTCCCTGTTTCCCTGGTGATTGCCAAGTACATGGGAGTCGCTCCCGATGTAATCCTCTACGCATCCCTCGTCACGGCGGGCATGCCGTTTGCCCTCCTTATCGGTGCCGCCCCCAACGCCATAGCGTATGAGTCGAGGCAGTTCACCCCGGGGGAGTTTTTCAAGCATGGCGTTGTCATGAGCCTTGTGCTGATGATCGTCCTCACCATTGCGGTGAACACCATCTGGCCTCTGCTCGGCATGCCCATAGTTCTGAAGTAGATCCTGGAGTTCCCTTTGAGAAGGATGCAAACCATGACATGGAAGACTGTGGTTGGATGTGTTGCGGCACTGCTGGCGTTGACCGTGGCTCCGGCGGAGGAGGCGGCAGCTGCCTGGGCGCCAGGTGACCCCTCGGACACCCTCGTGATATCGGGTACGGTGACGAACGCCCAAGGGAAGCC
The DNA here is from genome assembly GCA_964623165.1 of uncultured Syntrophobacteraceae bacterium. GTDB lineage: Bacteria > Desulfobacterota > Syntrophobacteria > Syntrophobacterales > Syntrophobacteraceae > JAAYUJ01. The sequence goes on along the minus strand of CAZURN010000185.1, from coordinate 1,791 downwards.
CATCAAGGAAGTGGAGATCGACATTCTCATGGACGGGAAGAAAGTTCACCTGGAGGAGGAGACGACCACCTCCAAAGCAGGGCGTTACGAGGCGGAGGTGACCCTTCCTGCTGGAACCCTTCCCGGAGCGAAGGTGGAGATCGAGGCCCGGAAGCCCTCATACAGATCCTCGGGGCCGATGCTTCTCGAGAATGTGGTGAAAGAGAAGGACGACGGGCGGGGTGGGTCGTCGTACCTCGCACACAGCAATTTCACCCTCTCCCGGGCCGTGTCCCCGGCTTTCTGGGTGGCAACCCTGGTCCTCATCGCCGTGTATGCCCTCATCGCTTTCGAACTCATGCACCGGACTCTGGCTGCACTGCTGGGGGCAGCGCTGCTTCTCACTGTCAGCTACACTGCCGGGACGTTCAATCAGGACTACATGATCCTCTCATTTGAGGATGCCATGCATGCCATCGACATGAACGTCATCTTCCTGCTCATGGCCATGATGATCATCGTGGGTGTTCTCAAGAAAACGGGGGTTTTCCAGTGGATGGCCTACAAGTCCTATCAGCTGGCGAGGGGGAATGTGTTTGCCCTGGCCACCATTCTCATGGTGGTGACGGCCGTGACGTCGGCATTTCTCGACAACGTGACCACCATGCTCCTCATCATTCCCGTGACCATCGAAATTGCCCTGACCCTCAAAATCAACCCGGTAACGCTCCTCATGCCCGAAGTCTTCTCCTCCAACGTGGGTGGCACCGCCACCCTCATCGGTGACCCCCCCAACATCATGATCGGCTCCTATGCCAAGCTGAGCTTCGTGGACTTCGTGCAAAATCTCACCATCATCTGTGTCATCTGTCTGGTGATGACTGTTGTCTATTTCCTCTACTGGTACAAGAAGGGATACATGAAGGCTGAGGTGGGGGATGTGCAGAAAATGATCGCCTACCTGAGGGAAGAGTACCAGATTACCGACAGCGGATTGCTCCTCAAGGGGGGGATGGTCCTGGGGGTCACCATTTTCCTGTTCATCATCCATGGCGCGCTCCATATGGAGCCGAGCATCGCGGCTCTCATCGGGGCGTCGGTCTTGCTGGTGCTGAGTAGGGTGGACATCGTGGAGATGCTGGAGCACGAGATCGAGTGGCCCACCCTGGTCTTCTTCATGATGCTTTTCATCGTAGTGGCGGGAGCCGAGGAAACGGGCCTCATCCAGATGATCGCCGACTGGGTGAACGATATCTCCAAGGGGTCGCTCGTCACGGCCATTCTCATGATCCTTTGGGTTTCCGCAATCGCCTCGGCCATCATCGACAACATCCCCTTCACCGCCACCATGCTCCCCATCGTGGCTTACCTCACCACAGCCATCCCCGGAGCACAAGGCGGGGTGCTCTGGTGGGCCTTGGCCCTTGGGGCCTGTCTGGGGGGCAACGGCACCATGATCGGGGCCAGCGCCAACGTGGTGACCGTAGGCATGGCGGAACGGGCCGGACACCATATCTCCTTCATGCAATATATGAAGGCGGTTGCCGTTCCAACGGCCATCACCATAGTGCTCTGCTCGTTCTGGCTCCTGCTGGTGGAAATGTAGTGGTTGTGGCAACATTTGATCGCCCTGTGGCGGGCGGGAGATGAGCCAACCAGCGAATCGCCGGCACTGCAGTGAAACTTGTTTGCCCATTTCGCCAATTGTCACCAGGGAGGAGGTCTCAGCATGGCAGAGACGAAGGCGGTGAAGGACATCATGTCCCCCATCGAAGAATACGACATGGTTCAGGAAGACGACAGGCTCTGTGA
>CAZURN010000184.1:0-6628 GCA_964623165.1 uncultured Syntrophobacteraceae bacterium | reverse complement strand
CGGTCTTTTTCATTGCCAGCCGCGCTTCCAACGCCTCTGCCTCGGCCTCATATTCCATGGCAGCAGTCACGAGTTTCCCTATTGCCTTTTGAAGCGACTCGCCGGCAGCGTGCCCGACAGCTTCCAGACATCTGTCCAGTGTCGCTTCCAGAGTCGCCATCGAGTGTCGGATCTTCTTCGTTTGAGATTCGAAGGCCTCTTTTGCCTCTGCCTTGCCCAAGGCCAACTGGACCTGCAGGTGCTCACAGTGAGCCTGTATCTCCATCTTCTTGTCCTCGGCGATCCCTTTGTCTTTAGCCGCCTCTGTCTTGATCTTCTCCAGTGCTTCCGCCAGGATCTTTTTGCGGGCTTCCAGCCTGGCGAGTGCCTGATCCCTGGACTCTTGCAGCTGTGCCTCGAACGCCCCAGCGCTGGCTTCCCAACGATCCAGCTTCTTGTCAATGGATTCTCTGATGTCACTGACCTTTGACATGATCTTTTCCTTTCCACTCCATGGGTTACGGTTCCGGTTTTCCCCGAGGTCGCCCTGAGGAAGTGCAGCGTCAGAGGGGTCTTCCAGATGAGGGGACCCGCCCGACTGATGTCCAATATCCTTGAAAATGAATCGCTGAAACGGCTGCGGCTCAAGGTGCCTGAGACGCCCTCGCTGGGTCTTACGGCTCCTTGGGAATGGTGAAGACGAAGTTCGAACCGTTCCGGGCGGGCTCATACCAGATCTCGCCTCCATGCCTGCGTATTATTTCCCGCACCAGATACAGTCCCAGTCCTGTTCCGCATGAAGAATTGTTCGTGGTTTCTCCCGGCAGGCCGAACCTGGTGAAAAGCTTGTCGCAGAGTTCCTCCGAGACAGGCTGCCCGCTGTTATAAACGCTCAAACGATAGTGCCCGCCCTGGTCCTCACAGCCGAAAGAAACGACACATCTTTCTCCGCCGTAACAGATCGCATTGGAGAGAAGATTCCGATACACGCTCCGAAGCAATCTTCCGGATGCTTGGACCGTAAAGGCCTCGGCCGAGACAGTCCGCTCATCTGCTTCAATCGTGATGCCCCTGGAGTGGATTAAGTCAGCGAATTCCTCCAAGACCGGATCGATGACACCCTTTTTCAGATCGAGAGTCTCCTTGCGGATCTCACCGGACGCATCGATGGTTGCTCCGGCCAAATAGTCCTCGGCGATTCCATTGAGACGGACCGCCTGTGACCGTAACCCCATCAGCCGCGTGGCAATTCTCTCGTCCACACTCCCAAACTTGCCGCGGACGACGAGATCCAGGCCGGCAGCCAATGAGAGGAACATCGCCCTCAAATCGTGCGACAGGAGCATGAGCGAATGGGTCAGATTTCGCTTACGCTGTTCCGAGCCGGTGAGGGGATACGGCAACGGCAACTGGGGATTTTCCGAAATGCCCGCCGGAAACTCTTCCTGAGCGGCCCATACCGTGTGGCTTATCAGTCCGAGGTCTTCGAGCGCCGCACTCAGCCCTCTGCCCAAAACGCTCACCGACCCGGGGTCGGACTCCCATTCAAGGTGCATGCTGATATCAGTTGCGTACCTGGCGCTGCAATAAACCGTCAGCTTCAACAGTTTCTCGACGGCAGTGGACTGGAGGCTTTGCCTGCAAAGCTCAATGACCTTTGCCGCATCGTTTACGCGTGCTGCGCGGACATTTATCGTCTCAAGCCACTTCATCCCATTTCCCTTTGTCGGCCTCGCCTGCACGAAGCCCTCATGGGTGAGTTTGCGCGAACCGGCCCCGCTTCCACAGGCCGGGGAATTGGAGGAGGGCACCTCAGCAAGTCAAACGATTCACGCAGTCAATGCCATGGGGGAGAGCCATAACCATGCCATTTTGCTTTCTCAATTAATTCCAGCGAGATAATGGGTCTACACCTGTGATTGTCATCAAATATGATGGATTTTTTACCAAATACGGTATATTCACCGTGATTGGTAAGTCTCATCATTGTGTTGGGGAACTATGGGGGGACGTCGTGAAGTTGGGGAAAAATGAGTTTTTCCGGCAGGCCACGCTGCGAATCTGCAGCAGCCTCCATATCCATGAGGCCCTGTTGAATTTCCTCGACTATGTCCGTCTATTCATTCCCGTATCCAGAGTCTATCTCAGCATGCTTGATCCGAGTGCCGGGATTCTCAGCAACCTCGCGTATGTCGATCAGGACGGCGACAAGAAGACTTTGCCTCCCACTCCACTATCGAGGGCAGCCATCCAGGAATTGGAATCCGCAAGGCTTGCTGGTGGCATCAGGACGAGTTACTGGAGCGAACAAAGCGAACAGAGTGAATTGGCAAAAACCCTTCGGCCCTATTTCGACCTGTCGAACCGATCTGTTCTCGCGATGGATCTGGCTTTGGAGGGCAACCGTGTGGGGTTCTTGGCTCTGGACGCAGAGGGGAAGACGAACTTTACCCAGGAGCAATCTGATCTGATACTTCTTTTGAGAGAGCCCTTCTCAATCGCCATGTCCAATTCGCTCCACCACGAAGAGGTCGTAAGACTCAAAGACATCCTGGATGCCGAGAACCGTCAACTCAACCGGGAACTGCAGCGGCGCATTTCGGGCGATGAAATTATTGGCGCAGAGTTCGGACTCAGGAGGGTGATGGAGATGGTCCGGCAGGTGGCACCGCTGGACAGTCCGGTAATTCTGCTGGGGGAGACCGGTGTTGGCAAGGAAGTCATTGCCAACGCGATACACGCCACATCGTTGAGGAACGATGGGCCACTCGTCAAGGTGAACTGCGGCGCCATCCCTGACACTCTCATAGACAGCGAGCTCTTCGGGCATGAGCGAGGCGCTTTCACAGGGGCCATCGCCCAAAAGAGAGGGTGCTTCGAGCGGGCCGACGGAGGGACCATTTTTCTCGATGAAATCGGTGAACTGCCCCTTCAAGCCCAAGTCAGACTGTTGCGTGTTCTGCAGCACAAGGAGATCGAGCGAGTTGGCGGGACAAGAACGATCGCGGTGGACGTCCGCATTATTGCCGCAACCCATAGAGACATGGCGGAATTGATCCGTAAAGGAGCTTTCCGGGAGGACCTCTGGTTCCGGCTCAATGTATTTCCAATCACGCTTCCCCCCCTGAGGGATCGCAAGGAGGATATTCCAGCTCTGGTCCATTACTTTGTGGAAAAAAAATCCAGAGACCTCAAGATCTATCCGCCGCCTGCAGTCCCCATCGAGGAAGTGGAACGTCTAAAGTCTTACCCATGGCCGGGAAATATAAGGGAACTGGAGAACCTCATCGAACGCGAGCTCATCTATATGAGAGGGAGAAAGGAAGGCGAACGCCTGAGGTTCGTACACCTGGAAGCTTTGGAAAAGACCATGCCCGCAACTTCAGAGGCGGTGGCGGCGGAAGACATCCTCACGCTCGATGAGTCGGCATCCTGGCACATCCGCCAGGCACTTCGAAAGTCCGGGGGTAAAATCAGCGGCCCCGGAGGCGCGGCACAACTCCTTGGCATCAATCCTAATACCCTCAGAGGCCGGATGAGAAAGTTGGGCATTCCCTTCAAACGTTCTTGATCCTCTGACTCTGGTGTCCGTCGACGAAGAACCATGTAAGTGCTTTCGCACCCTTATTGTCCGAATGGCCGATGTCTTGGCGGAATTCCAGGGTTCCTCTGAATCCTGCAAGGAGAGTCGGCTGGAAAGAATACCTGGCTGGCAAAAAACAGACACTCTCCTCCCTCGATGAGTCAGCATTCGAGTGAGTTCACAACAATCTCCCATAGAGACGATTATACTGGAATTACACAAAGGCCCAATAAGCAAAAGCCCGCTTGTGGCGGGCTTTTTTTCTTTTGAATTGGCTTGGTAAGCCTGTAAACGAGTGGTGGCGGGGCCCAGAATCGAACTGGGGACACGAGGATTTTCAGTCCACTGCTCTACCGACTGAGCTACCCCGCCAGAAGCAGCGCGCATGTTACTGAATTCGTCATGATCCGTCAATACGTTTTAGACGACTTTTCCTGAAGAGCACCTCTTCGAGCCGTCAGACGGTCTTGCATGCCCATCGCTGGTTGCCTGGCGGGCTTCTCAGCCCGGTGGATCACTCGAGATCAGAAATGAGATTGTGGAGATCGTCATCGGACAGATCGAGAACCATGTTCCCGAAGTCCTGTGAGGGAGGCTCCGACGAAGGGGCATTGAAATTGATGGCCGCCTCCGGCTCAGAGGTGATCTGGTCCAGGTCGTCATCGGTCAGTTCGAGGCTTGCCGAATCTGGCCCACTCATGGGCATGTCAAACAGACTGCCTGCCGACTTGCCATTGTTTTTGTCGTTAGAACCGAATGCCGTCAGATTCCCATCCTCGACAGGCGAGTCACCCTCGAGCAGGAAATCGAGATCCAATTCAACATCTGCTGCCATATTGGCGTCTTTGCCCGGATTCAGATCCTCATCGGACAGGTCGATCATCATGGCACCATCAAGCAGATCCTGGGCAACATCATGGGCAGGCTTGGCCACGGAAGGCACCGGTGGGTTCGTATCCTGATGCTCGAAAACTGGTGAATCACCACCGAGTTCGAACTCTTCTCCCAGTTCAATCTGGGGAAGCGATGATACCAAGGGATCGAGCTTCGGCGGCTCACTCAGCGGCACCGAACCCGCCCCTTGATAGTCTTTGAGCAAGGCCCCTAGGAAACAAGGCGCTTGGGGCTTGCTGGGCAGAAAGCCCAGACTTTCCCTGCTCGTTGACACATCGTCGCCACACGCGCTGCATACCGACAGGTGATCAAAACCAATGAACCCACACTTTTGACACTTCATAAGAAACGTCCTTCCTCAACCAGGTTGTCCGAAGTCTCCCCATAATATTTGCACACATGAAAGGAGAACAGTCGCCGCCGTTTCAAAACGAAGAATTCGTGGACCGAGATGAACCGGTTGAAAGTCCGCCTCCAGAAACTGGTCAATTTCCAATGGAGTCCAACCGCCTTCCGGCCCTACCGCAGCCAACACCTGCCTATACATCGGACATGAGGACCAAAGGGATAAGAGATTTTGGCCGGGTTCCTTCTCCGCAGCCAGGACCCGCAATCCACCCTTCTCTGGACTTGCGAACAGCGAAGCCTGCGCAAGGAAATCCTTAAGACTTGCAAACATGACGATTTCGGGCATGTGCGATCTCCCGCACTGACACATAGCCTCTCGTGCAACTTTACGCCAGCGAAGGAGTCTTTTTTCAGCCTGACTGAAAGACAAGCCGTAATCACTTCGCTCAGCCTGAAAGGCAACGAACCGGTGGACACCTACTTCCGTCGCCTGCCTGACCACCAAGTCCATTCGATCCCCTCTCGCAAGGGCAAGCCCGAGGGTCAATTCGAGCGAGGACTCACGGGATTCATCACACTCCGAAAGGAGCTGAACGCGCACCCGACTCTCGTTCATATCCAGGATGCGCCCCCTCCACCCCTGCCCTTGGCCATCCCGTAACTCGATCTCCTCACCCGGCTTAAGGCGCAGGACATTCCGCGCGTGGTGGGCCGAACGATTGTCCAGGATGGCTTCTCTGTCCGAAGCGTTTATCGACTCCGTAAAGAAACACCTGGGTGTCATCACTCAATACTCTCGAGCTGATTATCCTGAGAGGAACTCGGACACGTACCACTCCACTACCCGCTGACCCCAAACGAGATAGCAAAGGGCACCAAGAGAAAGGAACGGACCAAAGGGAAGCATGGCGGTGAGTCCTTCACGTTTGCGCCACATGACCAGCATACCTGCGAGAGCACCCGCCAGGGAGGAGAGCATGACGGTGAAGAGGACTCCGGTCCACCCCAGGAAAGCCCCAATCATCGCCAGGAGCTTGATATCGCCTCCCCCCATTCCTTCCTGGCGCCTCAGAATCTGGTAGCCGACCGCAATCAGGTACAGGAATCCACCACCCACAAGCACTCCAGTGAGGGAGTCAATCCATGTGAGTCGCGGCGTGAAGAACGAAAACGCCAGCCCGACGACGATACCGGGAAGCGAGAGCACATTGGGAATAGTGTAGGTGTCAAGATCGATGAACGCGATGACAATGAGAAGAGACGCAAAGACAAACTCAGCAACGAATTGGGGTGAGAGGCCATATCTATGGAAGAACAGCAGGGCGATGCCTCCTGTCAAGGCCTCCACCAAAGGGTAGCGCACAGAGATGGCGACATGGCAATGGCGGCACTTGCCCCGAAGAATGAGGTAACTAAGAAGAGGGACATTGTCATGGAATGCGATGGGCTGACCACATTGTGGACAATGCGACCCAGGGTGGGCCAGTGACAGCTTTGCGGGCAGGCGGTGAATGACCACATTGAAAAAGCTTCCAAAGCAGCACCCGAACATGAAGACGAACAACTGCTGCATCCAGGACGGAATTTCGGCACCCATCACTTATCCCCCACCGACACCGGAGTTTTCTATGGATTCTCCAGTTTGCGAAGCAGCACAGTTCGGGTTTGGGCAGATGCGGATGGGGCCATCCTTCTTGGTTGGTTTCTCTAGCATTGAAGGGAATCCGCAAACGGTGCACGGTTCCTGAACCAGCTTCCCCTGAAAGGAAAATGTGCATTCGGGATAACGACTGCACCCAAGAAAAGACCGTTTGAACTTTCCAC
>CAZURN010000183.1:0-6662 GCA_964623165.1 uncultured Syntrophobacteraceae bacterium | reverse complement strand
GCGATCCCGATGACCTCGTAACCCCACCAGGCAAGCTCCGTGCGCTTGATGGAAACGTGGTTGGGATCCACGATCATCATGCCCGCCAGCCACTCACAGCAGATGGAGTTCGACTGGAGAGAAAGGGTGAGGTTCTTTGCCCCCTTTTTCACGATATTCCAGATGATGGCGGTGGGAACACGGGTGTTGACGAAGCCGCCGATACCCAGGTTGATGCCGTCCTTGATGTAGGTGTCGACAGCCTGTTTGACGCTCATCCTCTTGTCAACGAGACCCTTCTTCTTGGCCACTGCAGCCTTCCGTGCCTCTCTCGGTGTCGGGCCCCAGTACTCGAAGTTCTTCTTCCGTTCCTTTTGCTTATCAAGAACTTCCTTCGCAACCTGAGTTACCTCGACAATCTTTGAATTAACTCCTGTCTCCATCAGCTACCTCCTCCACGTTGATGTTACACCATGGTTCGCCATGACCACTCGTCGCCTCTATCTCACCTCAGAAAGCGACGCCACTTCGAAGAGCGTACGTGAAACTGGGGGGGGACCGTAAGAGTGGATCAGTACTCGGACCATAAACAGCAAGCAACCTCCGGACTTCCACCTCACTTTGTGAAAAGCTCCACAGAGTTTGAGCTGATCCGACACGACACAGATGAACAACGCGCGATGGCGAGGCACGAAAAGCGGCCTTTCAGGAAACCCCTGCCCCGCTGTACGGGGAAAACGATCTTGAATTATCGAATGGGAATTGGAGCACGAATTTCCTTACCGCACAACACGCCTCTTTGTCAAATCATTTCGCTTTGCACCCGCTTTCAGTGACGATCCACAGCCTTGCCGCCCCAAGTGGCCATGTCTGGTTCAACTCTCTCCCACAGGCATGGCCATCGCTCTCATGTGTGGACCACGCCGCTGCGGACGAGATTGGCATGGGCTCCAGCGAGGACTATTCAGAGCACCAAAGGTCTGTTATATGAATGCATCCCCTTTCACCCCATTTGAACAGACGGCTCGGCAGGCCGTCCACGGACCGACACTCTCAGCTGGCGGTCCGTCAGTTTTGAACCGACCCGGGAGGAGTTGCGCAATGGCTGATGAGAAGTGTGATCGAGAATTCATCTTTGGGTCTGGCAGTGGACTCGAAATTCGCTGTCACAAGTGTGGAGGGGAACTCCCGCTTCTCCATCCGCACATCATGGTGGAACGCTATGACGACGACGAGAACATGATCTGCGAGTGGTGTTACGTCAAGCATTCCTCTGAGAACAAATGACCGTTTGGCTGCCATGCGGGTTGGATTTTGCCTTCTCGAGCCAGCTCAACGCTCTTGACTTTCACCTTATATTCACCTAAATTGGGCTTGAAGCTCCCTCTCAAGGAGATTTGCCGGGAGGAGGGACTGACGAGACGATTAGAGCCCCAGATGGAGATGAGGCGCCATGGGACTCATCCCAGCACAGGAAAGAGTCCACCACTTTGCTTACGGTTGTCTGCACGAACGGGGATATTCCTCTGCCTGCGGGGGGGTACGCCACCACTCGGGATTCTGCCTATTGGATTCCCTTTCCAGCCATGCAAAAAAGTTGGAACAGCAGGGCCACCTGCGAACTCCATGGAAAAACCGCAAACGCTCTTTCGACTTGCTGTCCATCCATACAGGGGGGGGAACCATCCCATTCCTGGGAACCGTGGCAGCGGGAACCCCCATTGAACCCATCGAGATTCCGGAATCCCTCGAAGTACCGGAAAGCTTCCTGGGCAATGGTCAAAACTTCGCCTTGCGGGTCCGCGGTGATTCGATGGTGGAAGAAGGAATCAGGGAAGGAGACATTCTGATCGTTTCACGGCAGAATCGCGTCACCAACGGTCAGACCGTGGTGGCTCTTGTCAATGGGGACGCAACCGTCAAGAAGTTCTACCGGCAGGGGGAAGATGTAGAACTGCGGCCAGCCAACAGCCGAATGAAGGCCATTCGGGCTCCAGCCTCCGATGTGGAAGTCGTGGGGGCGGTGGTTGGCCTGTTGCGGCACCATGCGCGTTCATCTTGAACCAAACCCACCGCCCTCACGAACTCACTGGCTCTTGCCGGATGCTTCGCGTTGAATCAGGGGCGAGAGATCCTCCTCGATCTTTGACACGGATTCTCCCTTCACCTGGACAGTCTGCAGCATTCCACCCTGCTCCACCCAAACACGAACGCTTCCTGGATCCTTCTCGGAGGGCTTTTCCCAGACAAAGGAAACCAGCTGTTGGTCCTTGCCCCATATTTCCAGTCGCCCGTAGGGTTTGTCGGGAGCAGGGATCCTGGGATCAAGCTTCCTGTCAAATTCCATGTCGCCCAAGTCCCATAAGAGCGATCTCACCGGCCATGGTTCTTCCAGGACTTGGAGGTCCTGATCCCCACGTTTCATTCCCCATTTACCATCCGCAGTCTGGACCGCATGGCCTGATGCCTCCCCCAAGACCCACCTGATCTGGTGAATCTCTTCCCGTTTGACATTCAGCAGGGAACGGTCCTCGAGGGCATTGATGTCCTTCGGAAGATCATCCGTGACACTCGCCTCGACCTGGGCAACTCCCGGCAGTTGCGAGCTGACCACGGCGACTGTTTTCTGTTCCTTATTCGTCCTGGAGAAGGCGGCTTCGGTCGTCTTGCCGTCCTTCAATCTCACCTTGACCGTGATGGCAGGGGGCTCCAATCCATGTTTCTTAAGGTTGACCGTCTCATTCTCCAAAAAGCTTTTGGCCCTGAGCCAGCCGAGTTGCTCGAGGATGTTCTCCACCTTGCTCTTCTTGATCGCAAGCTCCGGGTGTTCCGATGACTTCCACGCAGCACCATCCTCTTGGTACTCCAGGCGCACAGAAGGTCCCTCTTGCCTGATGATTTCCAGGACACGCACATCCTTGGTCAGGAAGCTGAACAGTTCTTTCATCCTGAGTTCGTTGAGATTCTTATTGAGCGCGCTCCAGATTCCCGCGGGAACCAGGACGACATTGGGTTTATCGGAAGCCTTGGCATAGTGGCCGCCGCCCACCGGGTTCTTCTCCCCGACGAGGAGTTCCATCCACTGCTCCCCAGCCCTCCAGCGCAATTTGAGGGGAGGGTCCTCAAGGCCATAGGGTTTGAGGACTCCGGGCGAGGCAGTGATGTCCTTATCGAACTCCACGCGGGCAAGGCTCCTGAGAAGATCCTGGAGGGCACCGTCGTCAACCCCGGCCTTTACAGGTTCGACAATCCGCCATTGGTCGTCTTTCTTCAGGGTGAGCTTCTTCTTGTCTCTGGCAAGGATTTCGAGTTCCTGAACCTGGTCCACCTGGAACTGAAACAACTTCTTGGCCTGCCGTTCGACAGCCTCCTTCTCCTTTTTCCTGACGACTTCAAAATAAGCATAGTAGCCTGCAACCAGGACGAAGACGACCAAGTACACGAGGGAGTTGCGCCATTTCATCGCTGTCCCCTCCTCGCGCGGTAGACTGAAAATCCCGCGGCAAGCACCATCAAGGGCACAAGCACCAGAACCATCCAAAACATTGCCCGCGCCTGTCCCTGGGAAAGAAGGACCGGTCGCCCACCCTTCTCGCGAGACTCGATGGTGATGAGGGCCTCTTCTTCGGCCAGGTAATTGACCATATTGAGGAAGAGATCTCCATTTCCGGAGAGATTGAAATTGGAGTTGCTGATGAAGTCGGAATCTCCAATAACCAGCAGAAAAGCCTTCCGCGGGTTCTTGTCCGCCTCATCTCCTTCCGGCTTTGACTCTCCCTTTTGGGGCTGCGATTTCCCCTTGCCTCCATCTTTCTTCATCTCTTTCACATCGATTTCTGCAAGCACCGCTAGAGGAACCGGACCCGGCAGATCCTCCTTCTCATCGAAACCAGCCTGACCCTGCTTGAGGAGTTCCATGTTCTTCTCGGCCCACGCATTCTCAGAAGTCGAAGCCAAAACAGTCATTTGAACACCCTTGGGAGGTTCTTTCGCCTGTTGGATCGACCGCGCCTCGGGGAAGAAGGTTGCGATACCGAACCCCTCGGTGATCTTGTGATTCCCATAGGTTGTCACCACCGGCATGAGATAGCTCCCACCAAAAACTCGACTGAGCTTGTCGATGACCACATCCTCGCTCAACACCACCCCGTATGATTTGAGAAAATCCTTCAAACCGGCATCCCGATGAGGATCAAGGAGCACCATGAGCTTTCCGTAGCTGTCCATGTATGATCGAAGACTTTCCACTTCCTGCTTCATCAGGGCCTTCTGAGCCCCACCGATGATCACCAGAGCAGCGTCCTCCGGGACCCTCGCCTGCTGGAGCAGATTCAAATCCACAACAGCGTAGTTTTCTCTTGTCAAGGCCTCCTTAGCCGCTGTGTATCCATCCTTGTTCACATCGCCCGGGGAGTGCTCGCCATGACCCACCAGCAAATAAACCTTTTTCTGTTCCTTTCGCATGAGCTTTAGTAGCGCATTGGTCAGGCCTTGTTCATCCATAGCCTGGGTACTCTGCTTCTTGTCGTACCCTTCCAGAACAAGGGTCCCATAGGCCCGAACATCATATTGTCTGGCGACCTCGGGCTGTCGGTCCGGATCGACGAATTCGTAGTTGATCAACTTGGTCTCGTAACGGTAGGTGTCCAGTAGGTCCTGGGCCCTCGCCTGTTCTGCGGAAGCAGTCGCACAGAAGGCCTTGATGTGAACGGGTTTATCGAGAGACCTCAGGATATTTCGGGTCTGTTCGGAAAGGGTGAATTTCCCCGAATCGGTCAAATCGTATCTCAGCGGGTGCCTCTCAGCGATGAGCGCGATGAAAGCCAATATCCCCAGAAAGAGGAGTGTGGTGATGAGTGTGTTGGATCCGTAACTCCAGAGACGTTTCCATTTATTGGTAACAGCCATATTTCATCCTCTCTTGGACCACGACGAAAGGAAAGCTCTCTTTGCCCAGACGCACTAGCCACGCCATCGGTAGGATGTCATTTGCCTCAGGGTCAGAAAGAGAAAGAACACCGTGAAAAGAACATAGTAAAGAAGATCCCTGGAATCAAAGATCCCTTTGGTGAAATTGTCGAAGTGGGTCGTGATGGACAAGTATTCGATGAACGCCGCTGCCGTTGTGCCCACGAATGATTTCACCCATCCGATGATCCAGAACATGAGCAACGACCCAAAGGAAAGGACTGCGGCAATGATCTGATTCTGGGTAAGGGAGGATGTGAAAGTGCCCAAAGCCATGAAAGCACTCCCCACAAGAAAGAGGCCCATGTAGCCACACAGGATGGGCTTCCAGCTCGGATTGGTCATGGCACTGAGTAGAACAATGCCAGGGAAAGTCCCTGCAACGATGACCGCAAAGACACTCACCACTGCAATGAACTTGGCGCACACCACGGCACTGTCGGCAACGGGGTAAGTCAAGAGCAGTTCCAGCGTCCCCGTCTTCTTTTCCTCCGCATAAAGCCTCATGGTCAGCAGGGGAGAGAGGAGCAGCAGCACAACGCTCAGGTCCATGAAGAATGGGCGCAGCACCATTTCCAGCAGATTGATCTGCTTGGCCGCAAAGGGATTCTGGCTCGCCTGAAAACTCAGCATGTTGTAATACGCGATAGCGCTGTAAAAGAAGTATCCCGCGATCACCAGGAAGGTGAATGCCACCACGTAGAAAATGGGTGATGCGAAAAGACTGAACAGTTCCTTGCGATATACCGGCCAAAAACCTCTCATGACTTGGGTTCCTCCCGAGATGGTTCTGTGATCTCCTCCGTCACGAGCTGCATGAAAATGTCCTCCAGACTCAAGTCCATCAGCTTCAACTCCAGGAGGTCCATGCCGCGAGAAACGACCGCCCTGGCTAGTTCAGGCCTGAGGTCGTGTGACCGGTCCGTCTCCACTCGAAGGCGATCCTGACTTCCCTCCTGCATGACAACACCCTGAACTCCTTCCATCCCCTGAATCAACGTCATGAGTTCCGCGACGTTTCCCCTGACCTGCAGGCTGATCTCGGAACATTTCTGGAGCTGATGAGTGAGGTTGGAAGGAGAATCCGTGGCCACGATCTGTCCTTTGTTGATGATCAGCACGCGCTGACAGATCTGAGCCACTTCCGGAAGGATGTGGCTGCTCAGGAGCACCGTATGCTCTTCACGTAAGTCCTGGATGAGCTTGCGGATTTCGATGATCTGGGTTGGATCCAATCCGATGGTGGGTTCATCAAGGATCAGAACGGATGGGTTGTGGAGCAACGCCTGAGCCAACCCGACTCGTTGGCGGTAGCCCTTCGACAGGTGTCCGATGATGCGATGGGACACCTTTTCGAGCCCACACGTATCCACCACCCTGCTGACTTCATACCCCACCTTCCTCGCTTCAACCCCTTTGGCGCCGGCTGCGAACTGAAGGAATCCCTTCACAGTGAGGTCCGCATACAACGGAACATTCTCAGGCAGGTAACCCACCAGCTTCCTCACATCGAGCGACTTCTCGAAGCAGTCCATGCCATCGATGCGGGCCACTCCGGCCGTGGGAGGCATGTAACACGTGAGTATCCGCATGGTGGTCGACTTACCCGCTCCGTTGGGCCCCAGAAATCCGACCACCTCGCCCTTCCGGACCTGAAACGTCACATCGCGTATGGCCGGAAACGAACCATACAACTTCGTCAGCCCTTCAGCTTC
>CAZURN010000182.1:0-6822 GCA_964623165.1 uncultured Syntrophobacteraceae bacterium | reverse complement strand
AGCTTCGCATCCAGGTTAGGAACCACAACCTGGGACTCGAGGGTGATCTTGTTCGTGTTCCCAAGGGCGTCGTGGCTCTCAACCGCTGAGATGCGGTGTGCGGGCAGATCAATCCACAAAAAGAGCTTCTTGATCTGCGGATCCTCCTTCTTGGGGATCAGCTGGAGGACGGCCCTGGCCACGTTGGACTGGTTCAGGTCCAGAGTCACATCGAAATTGTGCTTCAGTTCCACCACTCCTTCAAAAAAAGTCTGGGCCAGGGGAGACGAAAAAAGCGCCTTGGCATCATACAGGGAAATCTGTTTCTCTGCAGGCACATAAAGCCAAGCCAACTGCTGGTTGGCCACAAACGTCTGGGGTTCCGGCTTGTCATATTCCCAGCGCATCTGTCTGGGCTTTTCGTAAAAAAGCTTCCCGGACGCCTCGGTGACCATGGCGCTGGCGGCAGCCGATGTGGTCATCTGGCGAAAATAGGCTGTGAACGCCTGGGTCTGCTGATAGTTTGATTCCACTTTCCTGAGGATTTCTCCCAGTACCATGGATGGCTCACCCGCCGCCCCGGCGGGCTGAACCAAGACCAAGACAAGCAGGACCCACCCCGCTGACGGCAACCAATGCACCTTTTTCATCTTCATTCTGTCCACTCACCTCTCGCCTTGATCAGCCTCTTCTGCCGATCACTTCCCTCGGTTTGATCCCATCCGACTCGCTCACGATTCCTTGCTGTTCCATCACCTCGATCATGCGTGCAGCCCGGTTGTAGCCGACCCTCAATCGCCTTTGTAACATGGAAATGGAAGCCTGCCGAGTCTCCAGAACGATTTCGACGGCCTCCTCGTACTTCTCGTCCATTTCCATTTCCGACAAATCACTGGCACTGGAACTATCCTGGAAATCCACACGATCGCTCAGTGGATCCTCAGCCCTTTTCTGGGCCTTCCAGAATTCGGTGACACGTTGCACCTCCACGTCCGAAATGAAGGCCCCGTGGATCCTCTGCAGCTTGGCCGTGCCAGGGGGCAAGAACAACATGTCACCGGACCCGAGAAGACTCTCCGCTCCACTCCCATCCAGAATTGTCCTCGAATCGATGCGGGAGGACACCTGGAACGAGATCCTCGTTGGAATGTTGGCCTTGATGATCCCGGTGAGGACGTCCACCGAGGGACGCTGAGTGGCCAGGACCAGATGGAGCCCAGCCGCTCTCGCCATTTGCGCCAGTCGGGTAATGGATTCCTCTACCTCCCTCGACGCGACCATCATGAGGTCCGCCAGTTCGTCAATGACAATGACAACGTAAGGCAGATGATGGTGTCTCAGTCTTCCGTCATCTTCGACCCTTTCGGCGCCCGCCTTTTCTCCCTTGGTTCTCTCCTTGGCGAGGGCCCTGTTGTAACCCTCGATGTTTCTGGCATTCTTCTCGGCAAGAAGCTGATATCGGAGTTCCATCTCCTGCACGGCCCACCGAAGCGCCCGAGTGGCCATCTTGGGATCCGTCACTACGGGGTGGATGAGATGGGGAATACCCTCGTAGGTGCTGAGCTCAATGCGCTTGGGGTCGATGAGGAGCAGCCGCAGTTCTTCGGGGGTGTTGCGGTAGAGAAGGCTGCTCAAGAGTGAATTGATGCACACGCTCTTCCCGGTTCCCGTGGCTCCAGCAATGAGCAGGTGAGGCATTCTGGCAAGGTTGGCAACAACGGGTTGGCCGTTGGTGTCCTTGCCCAGCGCGATGGAGAGAGGCGAAGGCGCCGCGGAAAACGCCTCAGACTCCAGGACCGCTCGGATGGAAACCGGCTCACGATTCTTGTTCGGGACTTCGACACCAATGGCGGCCTTGCCGGGAATTGGGGCAATGACCCGGATGCTGATGGCCTTCAGCGCCATGGAGAGGTCGTCAGCCAGATTCACGATGCGGCTGATCTTAATGCCTGGGGCGGGTGCGTATTCATAGGTGGTGATGACGGGGCCGGGAGCGATGGCCACCACCTTCCCCTCCACGCCAAAATCGGCAAGCTTTTCCTCGAGCACCTTCGCGTTCTCCTCGAGCGTCTTCCAGTCGGGGCGCTCAGCCTCCGCTTCGAGGACATCGAGTATTTCCAGAGAGGGGATCATGTAGCCGCTGGGAGTCTTTCGAGGCTCAGTGGATGGGGGCAGGGCCTTCCTCACCGGTCTTGGCGATTTCTGACTCTCCAGAAGTACGATCTCGACGGAAGAGGAGATGGAAGTCCCCTTGTCAGCCGCAGCGGATCTTCTGGCTGGCGCAGGTGGATCCCCTTTCTCGTCTCGCAGACGTAGCCGTCCGCGCAGGAATCCGGCCACCCGGGAAATTCTGCCGGCTGCAGAGGGCATGGCACGCTTGGCCCAGTCCCAGACGGCATAGAAGGTGATTGGGGTCGCAAGGAGGAGCGCGATGAGGAGCGAGCCCACAAGGAGAATGTGCGTGCCGGCGGTGTACAGTCGGCCTTCGAGGAACCTCGAAATCAACAGCCCCGCCTGTCCCCCCGTGATCATCTCCTGCCCTAGAATCTGAGCCTTGGGCCAGTGTAGGGACAAGAGACTCACGAAACCGAGGAGGAGCAGAACGATTCCCGCCACCTGAGGCGCCCCTTGAGAGGGAAAAGGCCTTCCCCGCAGAAGCGAGAGACTGAAGAAAAGACCGATCACCGGGATGCCATAGGCCCCCAGACCAAAAAGGAAAACCAAGACCGACGCGATGTTTGCACCGAAGAAACCAATCCAGTTCCTTGGCGCCCTGGCCGCCGTGATCCCGTCAAAGAGCGTAAGATCCGAGCGATGATATGAGAGCAGGCTGAAAAAAACGAGAAGGGTGATTACCAGTGCGCACACCCCCCAGATTTCGTGCTTCTTTTGATCCACGAATTCCTCAATACAGGTCAAATGTCCACCACGATTGGGTAGATGACCGGGTGGCGATCCAGGGCGTGGGAGAAGAACCGCTTGAGCTCTCTCCTGATTTCCGTCTGGAGATCCACTTCGTCGATCTGAAAGTCCTCCCCGAGAAGCCTGTCCAGAACCTCGAAAACGACACATTTGGCTTCATCCAGGATTTCAGGCTTGGTCCCCTCATGGATGAACCCGCGGCTGAGAATGTCCGGCCCGCTAAGGATTTCCCGGCTCTCCCGGTCTATGACCAGAGTGGCGATGACCAGGCCGTCTTCCGAGAGGTGGCGTCGGTCCCTGAGGACCAACCGCTCGACATCACCAACCCCCTTGCCGTCGACCAGGACCCGTCCAGTCTCTGCCTTGCCCCTGATGGAAGCCCCGTCTTCGCTGAAGGTCAGAATTCCTCCGTTCTCCAGAAGCAGGCAGTTCTCGGGGGGCATCCCCGTGGCCATGGCGAGATGCCTGTGTTTGATGAGGTGCCTGTACTCGCCGTGTATGGGCACGAAATACCGTGGCCGAACGACATTGATGAGCGTCTTCAGTTCCTCCCTGTATGCATGACCGGACACATGGATTTCCCGCACTTGCTCGTAAATGACTTCAGCCCCCTGGCGGTACAGGTGATTGATGATGTTCTGAATGGTGCGCTCGTTCCCCGGAATGAACTTGGATGAGAGCACGATGGTGTCCCCAGGTTTTACCTTGAGTTTCCTGTGATCGTTGAACGCCATCCGGCTCAGGGCGCTCATGGGCTCCCCCTGCGAACCGGTCGTGAGCATGAGGATCTTCGCATCCTCCACTCGATGCAGTTCGTGGAGGCCCAGTTCGCATTCGTGCGGGAAATGCAGATATCCCATTTCCCGCGCAATGCGGACATTGGCGACCATGGATTTACCGTTGAGGAGCACTCTGCGACCAAATTCCCTGGCCAGATCGATGACCTGTTGGATCCTGTGAAGGTTGCTCGCGAATACGGCGACAATGATGCGTCCGGAACACTCCTGGAAAATATCCCGCAGGGTGCTACCCACCTTCTTTTCGGAAACTGTGTATCCAGGCCTCTCCACGTTTGTGGAATCCGAGAAGAGAGCCAGCACCTCCGATTCACTGTAACTGCCAAACCGGGCGAGGTCCATTTTCCTTCCATCGATGGGAGTCTGGTCAATCTTGAAGTCCCCTGAGTGAATCAGCACTCCCATGGGGGTTTGAATGGCCAGTCCGACTCCATCCGGAATGCTGTGACAAACCTGGATGAACTCAATAGCAAAGGGTTCGATGGTCACCGTTTCCCTGGGTCCCACACGGATGAGCTCCGCGCGTTCCAGAAGACCGTGTTCCTTGAGTTTCTCCTGGAGCAGCGCCAGGGTGAGTGGCGTCCCATAGACAGGTAGCTGGAATTCACGCAATAGAAAAGGAATCGCCCCAATGTGGTCTTCATGCCCGTGCGTGAGCACAAGTGCCCGTAGTCTGTTCCGGTTGCTCCGCAGGTAAGCGAAATCGGGTATCACGATGTCGATCCCCAGCATGTCGTCTTCCGGGAACATAAGGCCGGCATCCACAAGAATGATCGTTTCTCCATACTCAACGACCATCATGTTGAGACCGATCTCCCCAAGACCTCCCAATGGGACCACTTTCAGAACAGGATTCCGGTCCGCGCCCACAGTCTCCACATCAACCCCTGACTTCCATATGATTCTCTCCTGGGCCGGACACAGGTGAAGCATTGGGAAGGAGCCCGCCCTCCCGAACCCCTAGAAATTTGCGAATCGCCTGTCTGACCTCTGCCATCAGCCAATCCCTGTCCTTCATTGAGCAGCCTTCGGTGGGAATGGGATTTCCTAAGGTGATGCTGATGCGCCCCGGATGAATGACCCAATCGCCCTTCTTGGGGAGAATGCCGTGCGACCCGCTGATGGTTACAGGGACGATGGGTTGCTGCGACTTGATGGCGAGCATGAATCCACCTTTCTTGAATTCCTGCAGAACACCGTCGGGGCTACGGGTTCCCTCGGGGAATATGACTATGGACGTCCCGTCCCTCACCCTCATGGCCGCCCGGTTCATGCTCTCCAGTGCCTTGCGGTGATCCGTTCGATCGATGGGAATATAACCCGTGGCCCTCATGGCAGGACCCAGGACCGGCATGTGAAAGAGCTCCTCCTTGGCGAGCCAGCTGAAATGCACGGGCAACTTTGCGAGGATCGAAAAGATATCGAACCAACCCTGGTGATTGGAGGCGAAAATGTACGCCCGCTTCGGCTCGATGCGCTCCAAACCACTGAGTCGAACCCTTACTCCAGCAGCCACGAGGTTGACCATCCCCCATAGCCTCGCGCAACGATGGGACCATTTCTGCTCACGAGTCACCGTGGCAAACCAGAGTGCGACGAGCCCCAACGCGATGGTCGACCACACGAGGATCGCGTAAAACCACACTGAACGCACCCTCTCGATGACGTTTCCCACGAGCTTCACCCTTCATCTCCACAAAAGGCGGGGCAAACCGGGGCACCCCTCGGGGCTCCCGCTTGATCTCTCCCTTGGCACAAGCAACCGCAACGGTGGCCTATGAATAATAATGCCATAGATAACAATAAGTTGTCATGAAAACCATTAGGTTGAAAATGTAAACTGTTTCCAGGAATGAGTCAACGGGGAAAGCACGGCGGACTCGCTGCCTTCACGGCTTTCGTCCTTTTGGTGTTGTGGCTCAATCGAGCCCTGTGGTATAGAGGGATAATCGTGACGAAACCCTAGAGTTTTTGCCATCTTACCATCCTGAAGGGGAAAACCATGGCTAAAGGCAGTGTCAACAAGGTTATTCTGGTGGGGCGTCTTGGCAAAGACCCCGAGATCAGATATGCGGCCAGCGGAACTGCCGTGGCGACATTCAGCGTTGCCACGACTGATCGGGTACAGGTCGGAGAGGGAAACTGGGAGGACAAAACGGAGTGGCATCGTTTGGTGGCTTTCGGGAAAACAGCCGAGCGATGCGGGAATTTTCTAAACAAGGGAACTCACGTCTACATCGAGGGAAAACTCCAGACGAGAGAATGGGAGGACAACCAGGGCACAAAGCGTTACACAACGGAGATCGTCCTCCGTGATTTCGAGATACTGGGGCGTCCTGGAGAACAGGGTGCAACCATGCCCAACAGCGGTGGCGGATCCAGAAATAGTCCCGGGCCAACTTATGGAGCAGAACCCCGGATGGAAGAACTCCCGCCTGGCCCAAGCGGACCTGACGATGAAATCCCTTTCTGATGTTCCACGGCACCCGACTTCATCTCACAAACCTCCACTGGCAGATGGTTGCCGGTGTCCTGTTGACGCAACATCTGCCAGCCAATCCAGTCGGGAGGACGATCTGATCCCCCTCCATTCCGCCTGAGTCCCTTCACGACAACACTCCAAAGTTCAAAGGACTTCAGGGAGAGGCTCATCCAGGCCACAGCACTGAAGGTGTTGACACAAAGGGCGCGGGCGCACTCCCACCGCACGATGAGCCCAAAAAACTTGGGGCCGGGTTATGCCCGACCCCTCTCAATGCCTCAGATTCTCAGCCCTCCAGGGGCTCCAACTGTCCAGTGGGATCACTGACTGGAGGATGACTTTTTCTCCTCGATCTTCTCTGCCTTGTCGCCCTCCAAATCCAGCGGGTCATTGGTCGCCTTCTTGAAATTCTTGATCCCCTTGCCCAAACCCGCCCCAATTTCGGGGAGCTTTCCAGCTCCAAATATGATAAGGACGATCACAAGAATGATGATCAATTCAGGCATCCCGATGCCACCGATCATAGTCAAACTCCTTCCAACGAAAAGAATTAGGATTGTTTCTTGAGCAGATCCTCGACCTCTTCGAGGAGTTGCAGGAATTCCTTGGACTGCCTGTACTCATCCAGACTGAGCTGATGCT
>CAZURN010000181.1:0-6851 GCA_964623165.1 uncultured Syntrophobacteraceae bacterium | reverse complement strand
TCCAGAGGGGTACCCCCGCGATGTAGGCGGCCCTGGCGATCATGTGAGCCGCCACGGGGGCGGTCATGAATGTAAAGGCCGTAACTGCAAGGGCCCGGGTCACGATGGGAAGGTCCGGGAAGCGGATGGCTACGGCCATCATGATGAAACCGGTGCCAAGAGTGGTTGCCTTGGTGGTGCAGGACATCCTCATGAAAAGGTCGGGCATCCGAAGGAGCCCGAGACCGGCAATTCCCATGAAAAGGGCGCCAATGGTGACGAGCACGGCACAGATGATATCCTGGATCATTCCGGAATCCCCATTTCCAACTGGCGGCGTTCCACGTAGTAGGCGAACGCCACAGTCCCTAGAAACGTGACCAGAGCCAGAATCAGGGCCACGTCCAAGAAGATCACCTCTCCCGACTCCATGGAGTAAAGCGCGATCAGCCCTATGGCCATGGTGGCCATGATGTCCAGGGCCACCACCCGATCAGGGAAGCTCGGTCCACGGATCAGCCGCACAAAAGCCATGAAAATGGCGATGGCGATCAAGGGACCCCCGATGACAAGGGCCAACATCAACAGGGTGTTCATCGCAGCAACTCCATCACGCGCCGTTCGAATCCTTCCTTGATGCTCCTTCTGAAATCCCTGACGTCCTCCACGTACATGCCGTGGACATATAAGATCTTTCGGTCCTGGGACACGTCGAGGCTCAGGGTGCCGGGCGTCAGTGTGATGAGGTTTGCCAGGAGAGTGATCTCCAGGTCTGTCTCCACGTCCAGTGGGATGGCCACAACCCCGGGTTTCATGTGGTGGCGAATGGTGAGCACGTCGTAGGCGACACGCAGGTTTGCCGCCACCAGTTCCTTCATGAAGAAGAGAGCAAAGCTCAATGCCTGCCTCACCTTCTTGAAATAGCTGGACTCTTCGCCGACCTTTCCCTGAATGAGCCAAAGGATCAGGTAGGCGACGCCGAACCCCCAGAGGAAGTTCGCCGGCGCGAAAGAACCCGTGATGACCATCCATATGAGAGCAAGGATGATGTTGAAAAGAAATGTGCTCATGGCTTGCCTCCCAGTATGGCCTGGATATAAAGGCCTGGGTCGGCGAGTTGACGTGAAGCCATGCATGCCGCCCGATAGAAAGGTTCCGGCCAGATGCCCATCAGTGCGCTGAGGAATACCAGTGCAGCCACGGGGATCAAGAGATGGAGGGCAACTGGCGCGGGCTTTGGCCACTGAAGGGGGAGAAATGATGAACCGCCGGCGGGCTCCCTCCAGAAAGCCTCGGACCATACCTTCACCATGGAATAGAGCGTCAGCAGGCCAGCCGCGAGAATGACGGTGACAACCCAGTACCGCTCGGCATCCACCCCCGCCTGGACAAGCATGAGCTTTCCCCAGAATCCCGAAAGGGGCGGGATTCCCGCAATGGAAAATGCAGCTGTGAGAAAGAGGCAGGATATTGACGGGTGCCTGTGGTAAAGACCTCCCAGTTCGGTGAGGCGCGAGTGGCCTCCAAGCTGCTGCAGGATTCCAGTGAACAGAAAAAGGCATGCCTTGACGACGATGTCGTGCATCAAATAGAAAACCATGCCCGTCAACGCCAGAGGGGTGAACAGCCCCAATCCCGCCGTCATGGTTCCGATGTGGCTGATGAGATTGAATGAGACGACTCTGCGGTAGTCGTTCTGAATGATGGCCCCGAGGATTCCAACAATCATGGTGAATGCGGAAAGCACAAGGATCAGGCGGTGAATGTGTTCGGGGTCGTGAATGAAGATGAGGGTGAAAAAACGGATGAGGGCGTAAACACCCACCTTGGTCAAAAGGGCCGCGAAGATGGCCGAGACCGGGGCGGGAGGCGTGTGATACGAGGCCGGGAGCCAGAAGAAGAGGGGAAAAATGGCTGCCTTGATGCCGAATGCCAGGAGAAAAAGGGTGGAAAGAGTGACCGTGAGAAGGGGGCGTTGCACCGTGCGCAGCTGCTGGGCAAGGTCCGCCATGTTGAGAGTGCCCAAAGTGCCGTAGAGGATCCCCACTCCCGCGAGGAAAAGGGCCGATGAAAGAAGGTTCAAGGTCACATACTTGATGGTTCCCTCCAGTTGGGGTCTTTCCCCCCCAAGCCCCATGAGCACGAAAGACCCGATGAGCATGACCTCAAACCAAACATAAAGGTTGAAGACGTCGCCGGTCAGGAAGGAGCCGCAGATGCCCATGGTGAGGATGTGCAGGATTGGAACGTAGCCGAAGGCCTTCCGTTGTTCGTCCACCTCGGTCATGGAAACGATGGAAATGATGAAGACGACGAAAGCGGTGGCCAGGACCAGGATGGCGCTCAACATGTCCGCAACGATAGTGATCCCGAAGGGGGCGGGCCAGTTGCCGATCTGTGTGGTGACGATTCCCTCTCGTTCCACGAGGCGGTAATTCCTCAAGGACACAAGGAACAGGGCCGTCGAACCAACGAGTCCAACCACACTCGGAGCAGCCGGTCGGCGACGGAAAAAGAGGGCTGTCACCGCAGTCATCAAGGGGATGACAATGGGAAGGGGAAGAGTGCTGTTCATGGCTGGATGCTTTGTCTCATGAAAATGCCAATCCAGATGTTGCAAGGAGGCTTTGATGCCCCCTCGCCCCGGCCCGAGCTGAGGAGGCTATCGCAAGTCATCCCCGGTCCTGGGAGTTTTGGTGCTGCAACATCATCCGGCAGCTTTGGCTGCGGTCATTCACTGATATCGGTGGCTCTCAGAAGGTTGAGGTCCTCTTTCCCTGTTGTTTCATAGATGCGTCTGATGAGCACCATGGCGAAGGCCTGAACCCCAAACCCAATGACAATGGCCGTGAGGATCAGGGCCTCGGGGATGGGGTCGGCGAAGCTCCCGGCCAACTCCGTGTCCCACTTGTCTATGAATGGGGGGTGGCCGCGGATGAGGCGGCCCACGGTGAAAATGAGCAGGTTCGCCGCATGACCGAGCACGGAGAGTCCGATGATGAGCTTGACGATGCTTCTGCGCATCACGAGATAAAGCCCGGCGGCGTAGAGTCCACCGACGACGAATGCCAGTTCGACCTCCACATCTACTCCTCGGCAACCACGTAGATGATCGTCATGACAACCCCGATGACAACGCAATAGACCCCAATGTCGAAAAATAACGGAGTCCCCACCTTCCCAATGACCGGCCAGGCCCGCTCGGACCAGATCCCCGTCATGAAAGGCGCTCCAATCAACGGGGAGAAGCATCCGCTGGCCGCAGCGATGAGTAGCCCGATACAGATCAGGGACCGGGATTCAATGCGTGAAGTGCGTTTGGCTTCTTCCACCCCGAAGGCAATCATGTAAAGCGAGTATGCAGAGGCAGCCACAAGGCCTCCCACGAATCCTCCGCCCGGCTCATTGTGTCCTCTCAAAAGGAGATAAACTGAAAGGAGCAGCAACAGGGGAAGCAAGTAGCGGGTCGCCGTCCGCAGGATGAGAGAATTCAAGGGGTTGCTCCTTTCCAGGGGTCATCTGTAAGTGTGAAATAAGGACACCCTCTTGCGCGGAACCTTCCTCAGCGGTGCAATGCAAAGTCCTTCAACTCGGGTCCGATGTGGATCCACTGGCTTGCCCCGCCCCGCCTGGCCTGAGTTTTATCAAGGCGTAAACCCCGACCGCCGCCGCTCCCAGGACTGTGATTTCCCCCAAGGTGTCAAAGCCCCTGAAGTCCACCAGGATGACGTTCACCACGTTGCGCCCCTTTGCCAGAATGAGACTGTTCTCTGCGAAGTATTCGACAAGCGTGGATTTCCTATCTAAGGCTGTGACTGCGAGGACAAGGAGGGTGATGACGGCTCCCCCGGACAATGACACCACAGCGTCCCTGAATCGTTGAGGACGTGTGGAGAAGGTCTGGTATCGGGGGAGTTTGAGCAGCACGAGCACCAGAAGAATGACGGACAGGGTTTCCACCGCGAACTGGGTCATGGCGAGGTCCGGTGCGCTGAATAGAAGAAAGATCAGGGCCACTCCATAGCCGACGCCTCCAAGCGCGACGATGGCCACGAGTCGCGACGACGCTCGCACTACCACAGCAGTCGCACCAAGAAGTACCATTGCGATGATGATTTCATAGAGCCTCGTGTTCGTCCACCGCTCCAAATTGAGAGCCGACATTCCGAGGCCGTCCCTTGCCAGTGCCCAGACCAGCAAGGCCGTGCTGGTCCCTACGATCATGAGGAGATATCTGTTAAGGGACCCGCTCTGGAAGAACCTTGTCTGAACCCGGGCAAAGCACTCCAGCAGGCGCAGGGAACGATCGTACAAGGCCCCGGGACCAACCTTGCGCGGCAGGGTGACTCCGTCAGACAAGGCCTTCACAGTATCCCATTTCCAGAGGAGCATTCCTCCCAGGACAAATGCGAGGACACTCAGGAGGACCTTCAGGTCGAAACCATGCCATTGTGGGACTGCAATGGAGACTGCCTGGCCAAGACATGCCGAAACGGCGGGGACAATGATCAATGCGTGCATCGCGTGAGGGGTCCATCCCAGCAGAAGGCCCAGAATACCCAAAGTCATGGGCCCCATCCACATGTCGAAACAAGCTTCATGGGGCTCCTCCCGGAGATGTGAGTCGCTTCTCCAAAAAGGTCTCAGCCCGACGATCCCGGCCATGGCAATGGATGCAAGGCTCGCCCAGACTGCCGCTGGCACCAGTAGACGGGGAAAAGGGCCTTGGATGCTGGTGTCGAGCAGGATCTCCTTTCCAAGGAAACCCAGGAATGGAGGGGCGCCCGCATTGGAAAGGAACAAGAGAAGAGCGGCGGCGCTCGTGATGGGCATGGCCCTGCACAGTCGTCCCAGCTCCTGCGCATTTCTCGTTCCAGTTCCGTGGTCGATGATACCGGCAACGAGGAAAAGTCCTCCCTTATATATGGAATGTGCCAGAAGGGAGACCATGCAACCCTCAAAGGCCAAGGCCGTGCCCACGCCGATGAGGGAGACGAAGAGTCCCAGGGAACTCACCGTCGTGTAAGCGAGAATCCGCTTGAGGTCCGTCTGGAACACGGCAAGCCACGCCCCCGTCACCATGGTGGTGGTTCCCAACGCCATGAGACTCCCCTGCCACAATTCGGTCCCCCCCAGGACCGGGGTCAACCGGGCCAGCAGGTAGACTCCGGCCTTCACCATGGTGGCAGAATGGAGGTAGGTGCTCACAGGAGTCGGAGCTTCCATGGCATTGGGCAGCCAGAAGTGAAACGGGACCTGAGCCGACTTGGTGGCGGTCCCAATGAGGCACAGTACGAATATGACAGGATACAGAGGCGATGCGGTAAGCTGTGAAGACTTGTCCACCATGGCGGAAGCCTCGAAGGTTCCAGTGATCCAGTGCATGAGCAGAAAGGCCGCGAGGAGTGTGAGCCCCCCGAGGCCGGTCACCAGAAGGGCCTGAAGAGCGGAACGACGGGCCGGTTCCCTCTCGTGATCGAAGCCGATGAGCAAGTAGGAGCTCACGCTGGTGAGTTCCCAGAAGACGAAGAGTCCAATGAGATTGTCTGCCAGTACGAGACCAAGCATGGACGCCATGAACACGAGGAGGGAAGAGTAGAACTTGCCCGAATCCCTGTGGTTTCCGAGATACCCGCCAGAGTAGATAAAAACCAGCGCCCCGATACCGGTGATCATGAGTGAGAAAAGGAGGCTCAAGCCATCGAGCAGAAATGAGAGATTCATCCCGAGCTCCGGGAGCCACGGATGATGCTGGACGATCTTTTCTCCCGCCCGGACTTGGGGGATGAGTCTGGCAAAATATAGGAACAGGCCCAGAGGCAGGAGCCCCATGATCCACCCCGTCCGGCGGCCACAGAGTTTGTCGACCGTGGGGGCCAGGATTGCAAGGATGAATCCGGAGAGAACAGCGATCAGCATGGATGGGTCTCCGTAAGGTATCTCATGGGTTTCCTGCGCGAACCTGACGAGCAACCTACAGTGCCATTAGAAGCGGTGTCAAGTTCATTGGGCTGGTTTCATAAGCAATGGTTGTGCCGGACTTCTTCCGGGTTTTCTGGAATCGAGAGAGTGCCCTCCGTCAATGTCACATAGATGTCACCCGGTTGGAATCATGCTGACACATTTCCACTGTCTAGTTGTGTAAGAAGTTTTGCGTGACGTTGCCGCAAGGAGAACCGTGCGGCCTCAGTGAAGATCACTGGAGGAGTGTGCCAATTGCAGATCCAAGCAAGCAGACACCAGTCGACAAGACCGATGCAGCTCGTCTTCTCCGGGAACAACGGGGAGGTGGATCGCATCATCGAGCATCTCATGGACATCGTCGGCGGAATCCATCATCCCGATTACGTGCGGGAGATGATCCTCGTCGCTCTCAAGGCCGGTCGGGAGAACCAGGAAAAAGCCGACATGAAGCTCATGAACTCGACTCTTAAGGAACTCCGCTATACCTCGAGAGTCTTCGGGCCATACAAGGACGCAAGGAAGGTGACCATTTTTGGTTCTGCCCGGGTCGGCCCCGCGACCCCCACCTATCGCCTCGCCCTGGAATTCGGACGCAAACTCGCTCAAACGGGATACATGGTGATCACAGGGGGTGGTGGAGGGATCATGCAGGCAGGGAACGAAGGAGCCGGTCCAGACAACTCTTTTGGGGTGAATATCCGGCTGCCCTTCGAGAATCAGCCCAATTCCGTCCTGGAGGGTTCACCCCGCAGCATCAATTACAAGTACTTCTTCAACAGAAAAGTCGCGTTCATCAAGGAGGCCGACGCCGTGGCCCTGTTTCCCGGCGGATTCGGAACCCTGGATGAAGCCATGGAAATCCTCACCCTCCTGCAGACGGGAAAGCGTTATCCCATCCCCCTCATCCT
>CAZURN010000180.1:0-6997 GCA_964623165.1 uncultured Syntrophobacteraceae bacterium | reverse complement strand
GGAAGATCGCGGTGGAATTGAACGTGGTGGGACTCATGAACATCCAGTACGCCATTGCCAACGATACGGTCTACGTCCTTGAGGCCAACCCGAGGGCATCCAGAACGGTTCCCATCGTCTCTAAAGTCTGCAACATCGCCATGGCACGCCTGGCTACCCAGCTGATGCTCGGAAAGAAGATCAAGGAGCTGGGACTCAAGGGAAGACAGATCCCTCACTTCGGGGTGAAAGAGGCGGTCTTCCCGTTCAACATGTTCCCGGAGGTGGACCCAGTGCTCGGCCCTGAGATGCGTTCCACGGGCGAAGTCCTCGGCATGTCCGGCTCATTCGGCAGGGCCTTCTTCAAAGCGGAAGAAGCGGCCCAGCAGCGGCTCCCCATCGAAGGGACCGTCCTCATCACGGTCTCCGACGGGGAAAAGCCAGGCGCCCTCCAGGTGGCCAGGCGTTTCGAAGCCCTGGGATTCACTGTCAGGGCAACGCGCGGGACCTGCCAGTATCTTCAGGAGAACGGGGTGCGCGCCCAACCCATCGACAAGTTGCACGAAGGGCGCCCCAACATCGTGGATGCCATCAAGAACGGGGAGATCCAGCTCGTCATCAACACTCCCAGCGGGAAGCTCGGCAAGTACGACGATTCCTATATCCGCAAGGCGGCCATCACCTACAAGGTCCCCTACATCACCACGACGGCGGCGGCCATTGCCGCTGCACGGGGCATCGAAGCCCATCGAAAGGGGGACGAAGTGGTGAAATCCCTCCAGGAGTATCACGCGGGCATCCGGTAATGAGGAGTGGCGGAAGGGGTGGGTGGTAAGGACAAGGGCAGAGCGCTGCCAAGACGGAAGGAGGGGCTGGAAATTGCTTCCGAGCCCCCATGGTGAAACGATGTGGCTTGCATGGGTGGAGTGAGGAGACGAACTCTTGATGCTCCCTCAGCCATCGGTTGAGGGAGGAGGGACTGGCCGCACATTGTCATTAGAAGTTGGAAGCTTCATTTGGTTGGCGGGGATGCAGAATCCCACTCCCGCCTCGAAAGCCCCCACAAATCAAATCACTGCTCTCCCATTTCGAAGAATTCCCGAATGTTTTCCCGGTGGTCGATCTTGTAGAGCAGGGTGCTCTTCTTACCCAGATCCTGCAGAAGTTCCGACAGCTTTGTGCGGTCGAGTTTTCTCACCCGCACGTGCACTTTTCGGTATCCCTTGGGAGCCCTTTCGTAAGAAGTGAGAATGGACTGAAGCCTGGCTCCATAGCCTCTCAGGATATTCTCGATTTCCCTGATACTACCAGGGCTATCCTCCAGGAGAAAACCGAAAACTATGCCTCCACGCCAGAGGCCCGTGAGGGAAATGAACACACGATTGATGTCCGTCTGGGTGACGACGCCCACCAACTGGTTGTTCAGGTCCACGACGGGGGTACCCGAAACCTTGTTCTTCAACAGGACATCGGCCACTTCTTCCATAGTGAAATCGATGGGAACGGTCACCGGGGTCTTGGACATGACATCCTCAACCCTGACCCTGTCCATGATCATGGCGTATGTACTGGAACCGGAATTCGAAAAGCAGAGTGACCTGAAAGGCTTCATGTCCACATCGGTGATGATTCCGCAGAGAGTGCCGCTTTCTGTTACAGGCAGGAGGCTGATGTGGTGCCTCTCCATGAGATCGACGGCTTCAGAGAGAGAAGCCTTGGCATCAATCGTAATCACATCTGTGCTCATCCAGTCTCTGACCAATTTCGCATCTCCTTCTTTCTGTGAAGGCTTGTATCCTGCCTTAAGTTCTACCTGGGGCTTCCCTCAGCCTCGTCCTTGATCTTCTTGAAGCGCTCAGAGTTGCTGTAACGCAATGCTTCTGCTTCTTTGACGTCCTCGTCGGTCAGATGGATCCTGCCGCAGGCGGGACACCTGAGTTCCTTGCTCTCAATGTTCAACCGTGTTGCAAGCTGATCCACGGTCATGTGGGGAACAAGCCCACAGGCGGTATCAGCAGATTCGACCGTGACCTGCGTCTTCTTCTTTTTCTTTTCCTGACCTTCCATGGAAACCCTCCAAGGTTTAGCGGGAAAAGCCGAAACGCCCATCCGGAAATGACCGGGCGCCATGATACGGCCCACCCTGCGGAAATCATGGTGGAGCCATGAGCCACAAACGGGAGCATGAAGAGAATTCACCGCAGAGTGCAGAGAGAGAAGGGAAAGCAACACAGAAATCCTGATTCGATCTCAATGGATTGTGTTCAAGTATATAGGTATCGCGGCAAAAGTGGACTGGTGATTCTTCCGCAACGTGCGTTCTGAGCATTCTGCAATCCTCTGCGGTGAAATTCTTTTCTTCTCCGGGGAGGCACCCAGAAAGCTGACCGGACATTGCGGAGGCGGATGCCCGACAGTCCCCCTGCAGTGCCTTGTCCAGGAGAAGAAATCGCGATATCCCTGTATGCAAGGCTTTGGTCTTCCCTCCCTCAGCCTTTGGCGTGCACGAAGGGAAGGTCATATTAGGTCACACTAAAGCCTTTGTGTCTCAGGCCACTTTGAAACGGTGCGGCCTTCAGCATCCGTGATCTCGATGGAGACCCCGCCATCGCCGTCCAGGCGATGAGTGGCACAGGAAATTCAGGGGTCATAGGCGCGGACCGCCATTTCGATCTTATTCAGAATGCCTTCGTCCACCACCCCATCTTTGATGAGGCTTCGAGCCGCCCCGTTCACGCTCATGTTCATGGGGCCAATGTTGTGTGTGGTTCCCACGATGAGGTTGGCCCTGGTGATGAGCCCATTGGCATCGGTGGAGTAGTCATGGATCAGAGTGCCGCGTGGAGCCTCAACACAGCCCACTCCTCTTCCCGCCTTCGGCTCCACCTTGACTCGGACATTCGTATCGGTGATCGCAGGGTCTTCTAAAAGCTCAATGGCACGCTCACAGACATAGACTTCCTCGATCAACCGTGCCCAGTGGTGGAGCAGGGTCAGTTGAGCAGGCCTTCCAAATTTCTCTCTGAACTCCTCCAATTCGGCCTGGGCTTTTGGGGTGGCCATCCTGTCGGCCACGTTGATTCTTGCCAGGGTGTTGGCCCGGTAGATGCCCTTGGGAGCATCCAGGTCCAGGGAGAATCCCTCATCCCAGCACCTGGCGTAAGGGAATTTGCCGTAGGAGTAGGGTTCGACATGCTCCCCAAGGTACTGGTCGTACTGCTGAGCATCGAAATCCTGGAACGAACCGTCGGGTTTCATGAGGCGGATCTTCCCGTCATAAAGGTTCAATGCCCCATCCTCATCGACCGTTCCAATGAAGCCTGTCCTGATCACGCCAAGGGTCGTCACGGCATCCAAGTATTTGGGAAAGACCTGGGTCTTGGCGAATTCGATGGTGAAGAGGGCGAAATCCAGCATCTCCCTCATCTTTGCGAGGAACTCCTTGCGGTCTTCCTCCAGAAGAGGCTTGGAAAAGCCTCCCGTCACACCCGCGTGGGGGTGGATGGCCTTGCCCGCAAAGGCCTCCAGAATCATCTTGGTCGCCTGCCGCATTTGCACCACCCGTCTTGCCAGATCCGGGTGGGTCTTGACAACTCCGATGATGTTGCGCACCGAGTAGTCGCTTTCCGGTCCCATGACGAAATCGGGGGCTGCGAGGAAGTAAAAATGGAGGATCTTGTCCTCGGAATGGGAAATGGCCTGCATCAGTTCCCTGAGCTTCCTCCCGGCTGGAGGTGGGGTGACCTCGAAACAGCGGTCCACCGCCTTGTTGGATGCCATGTGGTGCTGCCAGGGGCAGATGCCGCAAATGCGGTTGACGATGCGTGGGAGTTCCTCCGCAGGTTTCCCTTCCACGAATTTCTCGAACCCGCGAAGGGACAGGATGTGGACCTTGCTCTCCCGCACCTCTCCTTGGTCATCCAGCTGGATGGCGATGGAGGCGTGTCCCTCGATGCGGGTGATGGGATGGATGTTGATGGTCTGACCCATGCTTCATGCCTCCTAATTTCTGCGCAGTGGCCGCAATTGATGGTGAGCCCCGGAAAATCTCAAGAGGGAGACGGTTTCAGGAAGGGATGAAATGTCGATACCGTTGGATGCCAAGGCATTCAGCATGTCCAGGCGCTGATCGCCGTTCTGCTTGACGGGGCCATAGCATCCGCGGCAGGGGACTCGCGCCGTGATGCACCGGGGCGTGATCCTGCCTCCTCCGCATCCGGCCCGGGTGACAGGCCCCATGCAGAGCATGCCCTGTTCGAGGATGCAGCGCATCTTGTCGAGGGGTTCGTCGGGGGCATTGTAGTGAGGTGACTGGAGGAACCGTCGCAACGATTTAAGCTGACCCTTGCCTTCCCGCACCGTGGGGCACTGGTCACAGACACTCTTGGTGGGAAGTTCCAGGGGTTTTCCGGTAGCCAAGGCCACGAGGGCTTCAAAAACGTGGTCCGGATGAGGCGGGCAGCCCGGCAGGTAGACGTCGACCTTCACCTTCTCGTCCAGAGCGTAGCACGCATCGAGGAGAGGCGGGATTTTGTCATCCGGTAAAGAGTCCGGCACATCCGTGGTTTCCGTGGAAAAGACGCGCTTGAGGAGTTCGTCCGTGGTGTAGGAGTTGGAGAGGGCCGGAATCCCTCCGTGAGTGGCACAGGTGCCGTGGGCCACGATGATGCTGCATTTCTTGCGCATTTCCTCGAGCACATCCAGGTGCTCTTCGTTTCGCACTCCCCCACTGATAATGCCCACGTCGGCTTCCGGGATATCGATGTGCTTGCCGTTTCCAAGCTGGCCCAGGTATTTATGATCCATCAGAACTGGGCTGTGGACGAAGCTCGCGACCTCCAGAATGTCCAGAAGCCTCTCACCCATGTCCACAATGGCAATTTCGCAGCCTGAACATGAGTTGAGCCATTCTTGAGCAACTTTGACGGTCATGGATTGTTCCTCCTCATGAAGCGGCTGCCTGCACTGGTTGTTGACTGAACGGGGAAGGGCCCAGCCGGCGTACTTTCTCTGTCATGTCAGTAACCGCGCTGACGAACCTGTCTGCTTCCGCGGAAGAGCACCAAACCAGCGCGAAGCGCTCACTCTCGAGACCGAGCGCCTCAACCATCACTTTGATCACCTCGGTGCGTGCCTGTGCCTTCACATTACCATCCTGGTAATGGCATTCACCGATGTGTCACCCCATCACCATGACCCCGTCAGCCCCCAGGGTGAAGGCCTCGGCCACCATCTTGGGGTGAACCATTCCTGAGCACATGACCCGGATGAGCCGAATGTTCGATGGGTATTGCATCCTGGATATCCCCGCCAGATCCGCGGCGGCATAGGTGCACCAATTGCACGTAAAACCAATGATCTTGGGTTCATAGGGCATGGTTGTCTCCTCGTGTTATTTTGCCGGCATTCCCATGGGTCTCTCGTGTTTCTCTGACTCACGAAGCCAGGGCCGCCTTGACCTGCGCCGCGATCTGCTCCAGGGAGAACCCCGCAACATAAACCCCGTCCTTGGGGCATGTGGCCTGGCAAATGCCGCACCCCTTGCATTGGGCCGCATTGGCCTCGATGCGTTTGGATTTGCGGCCGTCCGGAGTGGTCTCCTCCACCAGACTGATGGCATCATATGGACAAACGTCCAGACAAAGAGCGCAGCCGTCGCAGTTGGAGGGGACGACCGTCGCCTTGGTTGATTCCAGGCTGATCCGCTCGTTGGACAGAATGGTGATGGCCCTGCCGGCGGCAGCCTTGGCCTGGGTGATGGCCTCGTCAACGGACTTGGGGTAATGGGCCAGCCCAGCCAGGAACAGGCCGTCCCCTGCTAAGTCCACAGGCCTCAGCTTGGCATGGGCTTCCAGGAGGAACCCGTCCGTGTCGGTGGAAAGCTTGTAGATCTTGGCCAGTTCGTCGTTGGCCGGGTTTGGGATGATGGCGGTGGCGAGGACCACTGCATCGGCAAGAATCCTCAAAGGTTCGTGAAGGAC
Source organism: uncultured Syntrophobacteraceae bacterium (assembly GCA_964623165.1). Taxonomy (GTDB): domain Bacteria; phylum Desulfobacterota; class Syntrophobacteria; order Syntrophobacterales; family Syntrophobacteraceae; genus JAAYUJ01. The sequence goes on along the minus strand of CAZURN010000180.1, from coordinate 1,037 downwards.
GTGGTCCCAGACGACGACCTCCAGCCGCCTGGGATCCAGCTGGGTTACCTTGGGCTTGCCGTGGCGTTCATAGTTGATGAAGACAACCCCTCTCTCCCTGGCCTTCCTGAAGAGTTCCTCGCGCTCGCCGTACGTGCGGAGGTCCCTGTAGAGGATGAACACCTCCCGTTCGGGATTCTCTTCTTTCAGTTGCAGAGCGGCATGCACGGAATGGGTGCAGCAGACCCTCGAACAATACATCCGCCCGGGCTCCCGCGATCCGACGCACTGGATGAAGACGAAGGTCCTGGCGTCACTGATCCTTCGGTCTCCCATCATGGACAGCTTGTCGAACTCAATGGCCGTGTAGACCCGGTCCGCCGTGCCGTAAGAGTATTCCGTGGGGCTGTACCCCTTTCCTCCCGTGGCGATGACCGCTACGCCGTGTTCCACCACTTCCGTGCGTCCGGGAGACTGAATGGTGGATTTGAAGTTTCCTACGACGCCTTCTGCCCCGGTGATGGTGGACTCCATGTGCAGGGTGATGAGGGGATGGCTTCTCACCCTGGCGTCCATTTCCTGAAGGGCGGGCTCAATGGGTTCACCCTTCCAGGTGTGGTAGAGGTATCGTGCCTGGCCGCCCAGGAGATTGGTTTTCTCCACCAGGTGCACTGGAAAACCATGATCGGCCAGTTCCAGTGCCGCCACCATTCCGGAGGGGCCTCCGCCGATGACCAGGGCGGATTGATTGACATTGACGGCCACCTCGGGGAGAGGGGACAGGAGCCCCACCTTGGAGACGGCCATCCGAACGAGGTCCATGGCCTTATGCGTGGCCTTCTCCGGCTCTTTGGAATGGACCCAGGAATCCTGGTTCCGGATGTTGGCCATCTCAAAGAGGTACTCGTTGAGTCCCGCCGCCTTGAGGGTCTCCCTGAAGAGGGGCTCATGGCTTCGGGGGGTGCAGGCGGCCACTACCACGCGATTGAGCTCCTTCTCCCGGATGCGCTCCTTCATGATGTCCTGAGTGTCCTGGGAACAGCTGAAAAGGTTGCGCT
>CAZURN010000179.1:0-7036 GCA_964623165.1 uncultured Syntrophobacteraceae bacterium | reverse complement strand
GTGCCATCCTCAACCGAATATGCTTTTGGAGGCTCTTTGCCGGCTTTCAGACCCAGTGTTTTCGTGGATATCAGAGAGACTATTGGAGTCAAACTTGAGGCCATGGAAGTCTATCACACTGAAAAACGACCTTACCCCCACCCTCGATCGATGGAAGCTCTACGGGCAATTGCACAAAGGTGGGGGACTGCAGTCGGCCTTGAATATGCGGAAGCTTTTGAACTCATCCGTTCTGTAAGAGTTGCGCCATTGATGGCTTAATCGGGAGGTAAGCATATGAACCGTCTCCTGTGCTATGCGCCGTACGCGTCCTGGGTCTTGCACGCGATGTGGGAAGTGACCATCGCCCATGCGTGCGCCTTGCGCGGGGCTGAAGTAAGATACGTGCTCTGCGATGGAGTTTATACCGACTGTGATATTCACTGGGCAGTTACAAGGCCTCGTACAAAGGACTCGTGCAGGAAGTGTCAGGAAGTCGCAGAAAGTGCCTTCAAGGGCTTTTCCATGCCTTACGGGATGATCGGGAAGTACATCCATCCCGGTGATCATACGGCAGCCAAGGATTGGGCTTCTTCCATACCGTCACGAGAGCTTGTCAATGCATGCTTCAACAACCGTCCGATAGGCAGATGGATTGAATCGTCGGTCCACACCCACCTGAGACAGACTTTCCTCGATTTCGACAATCCTGCCGTAGCTCAAACCTATCGCAGTTATCTCTACAGTGGAGCACTCGCCAGCGAGGGACTCTCCAGGCTCTTGGATGATTTCAGACCGGATACCCTTTTGCTCTTCAATGGTCGCATGTCCAGTCTGCGCATCGCTTTCGAGCTGGCAAGGGCGAGAGGGGTTCGTGTCGTCCTTCATGAGCGGGGAAACCTGGTCGACACACTCGCCCTGTCTGAAAATGCTCTGTTCGGCAATTACGAGAATGCGAACAAGGTCTGGGAAACATGGAAGGATGTGCCCCTGACGACATCCGAGATGGAGAAAGTCAGGGCCTATTTTGAGAACAGACGTCGTGGTCGGGGTCTCAACTGGCATTCCTATATCCAGTCGACAGGTTCTGTCGCGGAAAAGGAGTTCCGTGCGGCGTTAGGGCTCAGACCGAACTCAAGAGTCACTGTGTTGTTCACCACCTCCGAAGACGAAATCATCGCGGGTTATGATCGGTCACTGCCTCTTGTCTATCCCCGGCAGATTGACTGGGTGAGGCACACGATCGAGATCTTCAAGGATCGACCCCAAGACGATCTCGTCCTGCGACTCCACCCGAACACAGCCGGCAAGCTGGCGAGATTAGGGAGCAACACCCAGGATCTTGAGACTTTCATCAACCTGAAGGCATCTTTGCCCAAGAACGTGCGCATGGTAATGCCGGATGAACCTGTAGACTCTTATGCCCTCATGGAAACGGCAAACCTCGGCTTAACATATGGCTCTACTGTGACACTCGAAATGTCGAGCATCGGGAAACCGGTCATCATTGCTTGTCATGGCTTCTTTTACGACAGGCCTTTCGCCTTTAACCTCAGGCATCGCGATGACCTTGCAGGACAGATCGATCGCATGGTGTCGCAGCCGTCTTCAGTGGAAACCATTCGATGGGCGTACCGGTTTGCCCATCGATACTTCATCAAACAGAGCATCCCTTTTCCACAAGTATCCGTGGTCAAAGTGCATGCGGGCAAGCTCAATTACTCGTGTCTTGAAGACCTTAAGCCAGGTCGGGAGGAGAATCTCGACCGCATCGCCGAATTCGTCTTGGGAAGGGCCCCGTTGATCGAGCCTCCCGATCATCGATCGCCTCTTCATGCAGAAGAGGATGAAGATGAGTTCCTGCACAGACTGCCCTTGGGGCGTTGGCCCACCCCATGCCAGGCTGATGATGGCAAGATGCTTAAAGGAAAGTGCGTGGCAGGGCTCACATCCATCATTGTGCTGAACCTGAACGGAGGGCAACACATCAAGCTTTGTATTGAGAGCATCAAGACATGGACCAGGGAACCCTATGAGCTCATAGTGGTGGACAACGGGTCCAACGACGGAACTCTCGAATATCTGCAATCGGTGGAAGGCATAAAGCTCATCCAGAATGCAGCGAATCTTGGTGCCCCTTACGGACGGAATCAGGGACTGGCTGTTGCCGACGGCGAATACATTGTCTTTCTGGACAATGACACCATCGTCACGGACGGTTGGCTCAAGCGTTTCATTGGCCACGCCAACGCCAATCCAATGGTCGGCATCGTGGGACCTCGATCCAATTTTGTTTCAGGACCACAGCTTGTCCCGAATGCCCGTTACTCCAACCTGAGCGAGCTTCGAGCCTTTGCTGAGGGGTGGTCTCTTGCCAACATGGGTCGAACAACACCTGCAAAACGCCTCATTCTGTTCTGTTACTTTCTGAAACGCGAGGTGGTTGAAAAGATAGGCGGGATAGACCCGGCCTTCGGAAAGTGGGGGTGGGAAGACGACGACTACGGGCTCAGAGCCCAGATCGCGGGTTATCAACTGCTCATAGCCAATGACATTTACATCCATCACACCGGAAGCCAGACATCGAAGTCAGCAAAGATTGATTACAGCCAACTACTTCAGGAGAACTGGCGAGTGTTTCGCGAAAAGTGGGGCATAGAGATTCTTCCTGACCAGGCCCCAACCTATTCGCCGGACCGGCTCATTGCTAGACGTTTCAACCCTGAGAGCCATGCTGTACCCATCCCTCTGCGTGAGGACGTAGAAAAGCGGCTCCGTACGACATCCAAAGTAGCACCAGATATCTCTGACCGGCATTGTGACGACACTTTCACGCCCGCCGAAGCCCTTTACAAATCGGCTCAAACCCTTGTCGTCCAAGGTGATGAAGAGAATGCCATTAAGGCTCTAGAGAACCTGCTTGAGTCGTTTCCGGACCATGCCCTCGCCCATAATGATCTCGGAGTTCTTTGCTGCAATGCAGGAAATGCCGACGAGGCCCTAATGCGATATGAAAAGGCAGTGCAACTCGCGCCTGCCAACACAACGTTTAAGAAAAACCTGGCCGATTTCTATTATGTCGTCCAGGGCCGCGTCGAAGACGCTCTGCGCATCTATCTGCAGGTGCTGGAGATCGATCCGCACGATACGGAAACGCTCCTGGCAATTGGGCATATATCGATCCTGCTGAATGCATCCGATGAGGCGAAAGTCTTTGTCAAAAAGGCTCTCGAAATCGATCCCTCCAATGCAGCGGCCATGGAAATGCTTCAAAGGCTTGAAGATCCGCGCGAGGGAATTCACAAGGAAGTTCCCGCAATAACCTCCAAATCACGACTGGATGCGCTTCAAACCGGAGGAGTGAACTCTGGCGAAATGGACCCGGATGACTCGCATGAGGGTTTTGAAAGGCATCAGGGAAATACTCATCGAACCACTGCGTCTCCAGTAGAAAGAAGCAGGAAGACATTAATCATTGTTGTGACATCAAATACAACTTCCAATAATAGAAAGATATGCATTGAATGTATAAAAAAGTATACGGCCAATCCGTATGAAATAGCAGTAATCAAACGAAGAGTTGGGAAAAGAGAACTTAGCATCGCAACAAAATACAACGAGCTAATCAAATCCACTACATGTGAATATATATGTATAGTACGTGACGACATCTTGGTGACTAGCCAATGGCTTGACGGAATGCAAGAGGCTCTTGAAAGGTGGTCTAATACAGGGATAGTCGGTCCTCTGACTAATATTTCCATGAGCGTTCAACAGGTAATGGGATTTGCATATGCATCCCCACGCCAACTTGACGATTATGCTCGCTCGTTCAGAGAGCGAAACCGGTTTCGGTTCAAATCCGTCGCGATATTGGACGATTTCTGCATGCTTTTCAGGAGGAGCATGGCTGAGTCCATAGGCTTCTTCGATGAAGACAGCAGGAGGGACAGAACAGAAGAGGATCTTTGCCTTCGAGCAGCCATGGAGGGTTATCGGAACCTCATTGTTGGGGATGTCTACGTTCACCGTTGCGGCAACGGCGGTTTCATGGGAAACACGGGCAATGCGGGAGGAACAGCCTCACGCGACAACATTCTCTTCAGGGAAAAACTGAACAACACCGATCTTGGCACTCACTGCGGAAAAAGGCTTATTTCCTTGCGAGCCATGAAGAAGGCTGATGAACTCTATCAGATGGACAAGGTCGATGAGGCGATCAGTGCTTTTCTTGAGGGCCTGAAATACAGTTCCAGTGAGAAGGACATCTATGCCGCTCTTGCGGAGATGCTCATTCAATCCAAACGCTTCAAGGACGCATTGGATGTACTCAATGAAATGCCAGCAGAAGCACATGATCTTCATAGAGAGGTTCTCATTGGGTATTGTAAAGAGGGAATGGAGATTTATGACCAGGCTGAAGAGATCGCCGATCGAGCGCTTGATATCGATTCCACCTCAGCTCTTGCCTTGAATCTCAAAGGGGTACTGGCATCCAAACGAGGTGAAAACGCGGCAGCAGAACGCTACTTCGAAAAAGCCATCCTGTCTGACCCGGGTTTTGGCATGCCGTATACAAATCTGGGAGCTCTCAAACGGGCTAATGGGCATCTGGAGGATGCTCTGGAAATGCTTGAACGGGGATTTGTACTCTCCCCGACCTTGATGGACAACGCGACTGCGTATCATTCTGCTGCCAGTGAGCTTGGAGAATACGGCAGGGCCGAGATAAGGTTCCTAGAAGCCGCCGCATTGAACCCCTTCAGCAGGAGGCTCAAGTATCTTTATATCAATGTCTTGCTGCAGCAGGATAAGTATGAAGAGGCACTGTTTGTCATTCAGGGACTGATCGCGGATCACGGAACTGACGAGGGCATTCTTGATGCAGCACTTGCCGTAAGGGAGAAGTCTGGTCTTTCGGCGTTCCAGACTGGAGATGGTGGGAAAGCGAATCTGTCTCTTTGCATGATCGTTAAGAACGAGGAAAAGCATCTGGCACGATGCCTGAACAGCGTCCAATCGATTGTGGACGAGATTATTGTGGTCGATACGGGCTCATCGGACAGGACCAAAGACATAGCTAGAGTGTTCGGAGCGAAAGTCCATGATTTTGAATGGACCAACGATTTTGCGGAAGCCAGGAACTTCTCCCTCTCCCTGGCTTCAGGCAGGTGGATCCTTGTCCTTGATGCCGATGAAGTCGTCTCTAGGTTGGACCTTGACCGACTGAGGAGTATCGTGAGGAACGGCAAGCAAATCGGAGCCTACTATTTCACCACAAGAAACTATCTGAATAGCGTCAACTATGAGGGATGGCAGGCAAACCGAGGGTGTTATCCAGACGAAGAAAAAGGCCTGGGATGGATTCCCAGCACGAAGGTCCGGCTGTTTTCCAATGACAGGCGAATAAGATTTCACCATAAAGTCCATGAGCTTGTGGAGCCCTCCCTCAAGAAGCTGGGAATCAGGATCAAACAATGCGACATCCCTGTCCATCATTACGGAAAACTGGATACACACAAAGCAACCAGGAAGGATGAAGAGTATTTCAATCTCGGCTTGAAGAAACTGAACGAAAGCAGCACAGACATGAATGCTCTCGTGGAACTCGCCAAAGCTGCAGGGGGTATCGAAAGATACGATCAGGCGATCAACCTCTGGCAGGAGGTGCTAAGGCGGGACCCCCACAACGCCACAGCCTATGTGGATCTCTCTTACGCATATTTTCAATGCCGCGACTTTCAGAATGCGATGGATGCCGCCGTGAGGGCAATGGAGCTGAACGGAAATCTCAAAGAAGCCGTATACAATTATTCTCTGTGCGTCATCCACACCGGAGACGACCTTCGCAAGGCAATCGGTCCTCTCGAAAAGATCCTCAAGCGATATCCGGACTATGCACCTGCCCTGGGTATGCTCTCAACATTTTGCATTTTGACTGATCAGCGCGACAAAGGTCTCGCCTTGATTCAGCGAATCAAGAAGCTGGGTTTCAGTGCTTCGGATTGCTTCTACCAGAATGCCAGGAGATTCATGGAAACGGGCAGGACGGCGGAGGCCTCTAGATTATTGGAGACAGCCGTCGAAACAGATAATGCGGACCAGAATGTACTGATGCTTCTGGCGAAGCATTACGGGAGAAACCGCCCAGGGATGGAAGCCGGAACGATTCCTTGATGGGTATCCCAGGACAAAAGAAGAGCAGAGTGGCAGTTTCCTGTCCCCGCCTCTCTGCTTTAACACGATTCACAACAAGACCCAACTCGACCGATTCCTGCTTTGGAGACTATGCAGATCCCCTGAGCCCCGCAGCCAAGTTCAGGTTGATATTGATGATGGCATTCAGCTTTTCCGGTGCCGGATATGCCATAATCTCGAAAATCCTGCGATCGATGAATGCACTCAAACTGAGAATGTCCTCCCGGAGTTTCTTGGGCAGGGGATTGTCCTCCTGAACCAATTCCCCTTGAAAAATGCTCCAAATCAACTGGTTGTAACGAAGCGCCTCATCCAGCATCCCGTTGCTGCCGCCGGTATCCCACGTATCCTGGCATTCCTTCAGTGCCAGGGCCGCCTTGGTGAGCACGGCCGCCTCGATTTCACGACCGGACAAAGTCTGCATCTGTGTCTTCTTATACGCTTCCAGTTGAGATGACTGCATGGTTGACGAGCTCCTTCTCATACTCGATGAGCTTGCGGGCCAGTTTCAGCGCCTGATAGTAACGGGCGTTCAGAATTTCCTCACTGATCTGGTCGATCATGGGGATCGTACTGGGAGCTGCCTGCACCACATCTTGCACCAGTTTCCAGTATGTCCCATGGTGGGTGACAAGGTTGCTTTCGTCCACGTACATCAGTTGGACCAAAAAATAAATCCTGCGGCAGGGGGTGTTGGCATCTTCCTCTCGCAGGATGTCCTTCTGTCTAAGAATTGGAGTGTTGTTCTCGACGATCAGGTCACACTTCGTGTCGCCGTTGGTCACCACGGCGCCACCAATGATGAGCTTTTCATTGGGTTTGAGAGAAATCTTCAGCGCCATGGACTAACCAAGAAACT
>CAZURN010000178.1:0-7114 GCA_964623165.1 uncultured Syntrophobacteraceae bacterium | reverse complement strand
TGGGAAAGGGGAAACCGAAGCAATTCCTGGAACTTTCAGGAAAGCCCATTCTCTGTCACACCTTGGATACGTTCTGTCGCGTGGGTTTTCTTTCAGAGGTGATTGTGGTGGTGCCGGAGGCGTTCTTGCACGACACCGAGCGGATGCTCGAGCAATTCGGCTTCTCATCACGGCCGAATGCATTGGCACAGCTCCAGGCCGTCAATTCCACCTTGCCCGGTGAGTCCACTGGCGGGTTGCCTGGAGTGGAAATCCACTGCGGTGCTTCCGGAAGCCTGGAATCCATTGCCCCCCGGTTTTCGGTGGTGCCGGGGGGGGTGGAAAGACAGGACAGTGTTTTCAACGCACTTCGCTGTCTTCCCGAGGACTGCGAAGTAGTGCTCATTCACGACGGGGTGCGTCCATTCGCAAGTTCCCGACTACTCGTGGAGACGTGGAGGGCGGGGCTTGAGACTGGGGCCGCCATCGCAGCGGTTCCCTCCACGGACACAGTGAAGCGGGTCCAGGGGGGCGAAGTCGTTGAAACCATTCCCCGCGAAGCCATTTGGCTGGTGCAGACCCCTCAGGTGTTCCGCAGGGCCGTCCTCATGGATGCTTACCGTGAAGCCCTCAGAAACGAATGGTCAGGCACCGACGATGCGGCGCTTGTGGAAAGGATCGGGCATCCGGTCGCCGTGGTCATGGGAGAGCCGTCAAACATCAAGGTGACGACCCCGGGGGATTTGACTTGGGCTGAGTGGTTCCTTGCCTCGAGCAAGGAAGAGGAGTCCGTCCGAATCAACGGATCAAGGAGCGGCATCGTGCGTGTCGGTTTCGGATATGACGTCCACGGGTTTGTGGCCGGTCGCCCTCTCATTTTAGGGGGCGTGGAAATACCTTTCGATCGTGGACTCTTGGGTCACTCCGACGCGGATGTGCTTCTGCACGCCATCTGTGACGCTGTCTTGGGGGCTGCCGCCATTGGGGATATCGGGCGGCATTTTCCCGACATGGATCCTTCCTTCAAGGGGATCTCGAGCCTGATTCTTCTGGAGAGGACAGCGCGGATAGTGTCTGAAAGCGGTTTCGCCATCCAGAACATCGATGCGACCCTTGTGCTGCAGAGACCACGACTCGCCCCTTTCATCCCCCGCATGGTGGAGGCAATTTCAAAGGTCACGGGTCTCGGCGCCGCACGGATCAGTGTCAAGGCCACGACGACGGAAAAGCTCGGTTTCACGGGCCGTGAGGAAGGGGTCGCCGCCTACGCGGTGGTACTCCTCGAGGAGGGCACCTCATGACCCTGTCTCAAAGACTCCGTTTCGCTCCCAGCCCAACTGGCCACCTCCATATCGGCAATGCGCGCACAGCACTGTTCAACTTTCTGTGCGCCCGAAAGCACGGAGGGGTCCTGGTCCTGCGCATCGAGGACACAGACCAGGAACGGTCCATCCGTGTCTATGAGGAATCCCTGATCGATGCACTCCACTGGCTGAAAATCGAGTGGGATGAAGGGCCTGACCGAGGTGGTCCACATGGCCCCTACCGGCAGTCGGAACGACTGGAATGCTACAAGGAGTGCTCCCGTAAGCTGCTCGACGAGGGCAGAGCGTTCCTGTGCTACTGCACAGAGCACGAACTGCAGACATACAGAGGTGCGATGCTCAGGGACGGCAAGGCCCCGCGTTACCCTGGGAGGTGCAGGGAACTCACGGCGAAGCAGAAACAGGACAAGGAGCGCAGGGGGGTGGTTCCCTGTGTGCGTTACCGGGTCCCCGTCAATAGTGAAATCCTTTTTGAGGATGCCATACACGGATCCATGGCCTTCCGTTCCGACGAGATTGGGGACTTCGTCCTCATGCGTTCCACGGGCATTCCTGCCTACAATTTCTCCGTGGTCCTCGACGACCATCTCATGGGGATCACCACTGTCATCAGGGGAGAAGATCATCTGCCCAACACTCCGAGGCAGCTCCTCCTCTTCCAGGAGTTCGGCTGGAATCCACCCGCGTATGCGCACCACGCCCTCCTGACGGGACCCGATCGGACCAAGTTGAGCAAACGCTATGGGGTGACGAGCGTCGAAGCCTTCAGGGAAATGGGTATCCTCCCCGAAGCCTTGATCAACTATTTGGCCAGTCTTGGAGGGGCGTCGGCTAAGGGCCGGGAGATTTTCAGCCTGCGAGAGCTCATCGACGGCTTCGCCATTGAAAATGCCGGTCGAAGCTCTGTAGTTTTCGACCAGCATAAGCTCATGTGGCTCAATCAGCAGCATCTGAAACTCATGGACCCGGCAGGACAGATTGATGCCATGCGCCCGTTTCTGGAAAAGGCGGGCTGCCGCGTGTCCGATCGCCCGAGGGAGTGGCTGGAGGAATTCGCTCGCCTTATGGCTGAGAACATCCAAAGACTCCAGGACATCCACAGTTACGCTCCCATCTTCTTCAGAGCGACGTTGGAATACGCTCCGTCGGTACAGGAGTACCTTAAAGACCGGGAAGCTTATAAAATCATTTCGGCCGTCCACGCCAGTCTTCAGTTTTTTCCGCCCGAAGGTGACATGTCCATCGTCGACATGCTCAACAGGGTTCGTCAGGATCTCGGGGTCACCCAGAAGGAGTTTTCCATGCCCGTAAGGCTGGCGGTCACAGGAATGGACCATGGCCCGGAGTTGGATCGAATTTTACCCTTGCTCAGCCCCGAAACCATTCGCGGAAGGCTGCAAGCGGCGCTGGATCTCTCTTGAGCAGGCACCCGCGCATGTTGGGTTGAGAGCAGAAGGGAGTTTGCTGTTGATGGGATTGCAGGTCTACAATACACTTACCAAGAACAAGGAAGAGTTCGTTCCCCTCGAACCCGGCAAGGTCAGGATCTATGTGTGCGGGGTGACGGTCTATGACCATTGCCACATCGGACACGCTCGGTCCGCCATCGTTTTCGACGTGATTGTCCGGTTTTTCAAGCATCTTGGCTATGAGGTCACCTACGTTCGCAACTTCACCGACGTGGATGACAAGATCATACGTCGGGCCCATGAGGAAGGCTCGGACTACCGAGTCATTGTGGATCGTTATATCAAGTCATTTCGAGAGGATATGAAATCACTGGGGGTTCTTGACCCAACCCTTGAACCCCGCGCCACTGAAAGCATCCCGCAGATGATCGAAATCATCGGAATCCTCATGGACAAAGGCGTCGCCTACCAGGCTGGCACCGACGTCTTCTTCGAGGTGGAGCGTTTCCCCCGCTACGGAAAGCTTTCAGGACGCCTCCTCGAGGACATGATGGCTGGTGCGCGGGTCGAAGTGGATGTGAACAAGAGGAATCCCATGGATTTCGTCCTCTGGAAGGGAAGCAAGCCCGGGGAACCTTCCTGGGAGAGCCCATGGGGTCCAGGACGGCCCGGGTGGCATATCGAATGCTCTGCCATGGGAAACCGCTATCTGGGAAAGACTCTCGATATCCACGGCGGAGGCAAGGACCTCATCTTCCCCCACCATGAGAACGAGATTGCCCAGAGCGAGGCGGCATTCGGTGTTCCTTTCGCCCGCTACTGGCTCCACAACGGGTTTGTGAACATCAACAACGAAAAGATGTCCAAGTCCCTCGGCAATTTCTTCGTGATCCGCGACGTACTGAAAACAGTGCATCCAGAAGCTCTGCGGCTGTTTGTCCTGAGCAAGCACTACCGTAGTCCGGTGGACTATACGGATGAAACCATCGCCGAAGCGGAGAGGGGCCTGGAGAGGCTGTATTCGACCCTGGCATCCCTCTTGGAGCGCGTTCCTGAAACCGCCGAGACGGGTGTTCACGAAAAAGCCCTGAAGAGCCAGGATCCTGAACTCTACCAGGAAATCTCAACCTTTCCGGAGGCCTTTGACGAGGCCATGCAGAATGACTTCAACACGGCGCAGGCCCTCGGACGTATTTTCGGGCTTCAGAGGCACCTGCAGCGGTTCCTGGATCGTTTCGGGCAGAAGATGCTCAAAGGCCATGCCGCCGTGCTGGCTGGAAAGGGAGCGACCCTGCTCCGGACTCACGCGGGTATCCTGGGCCTTCTCGCCAGGGACCCTCAGGAGTTCTTCGAGGAACAGAGGGAACTGAAGTTGAAGGTTCTTGGTATTTCACGGGAGGAAGTGGACCGGCTGGTGGCCATGCGTGACGAGGCAAGAAAGGCCAAGGACTTTTCACGCAGCGACGGAATCCGCGACCAACTCCAGGGGATGGGAATCCAACTTGAGGACACGCCTCAGGGAACCCGCTGGAGGGTGTCCGTTTGAGGCCGTGTTGGGAAGGTTGCCGAGATTGGACGCATCGTCTTGGTGCTGGGTCTCTGTGACAATGCGGGGTGAGTCAGACCGGCACCAGGCGGGTGGTCTGATTGACGGATTGTCCCGATGCGATCTTCGGGGTTATGGTTCAGTTCAATGCTGATTATATTCCGCAGTAAGAGTGGGCATAAGGCTGAAGCAGCAAATGTGGCCGACTCATCGGTTTTGATGGACATGAGGCATATGCGAAGGGATTTGTGTACCAGGAGGCACCCATGGACATTGTGGACTTCGTCGAAGCTAAAGAAGTTTTCATCAAGACGGATCGCATCCAGGGAAACATGGTGGTTCTGAAGGAATCTGAACAGGACAGCCACTATTTCCTGATGTTCGTCGGCGATTCGGAGATCACGGCCATTGCCAAGGAAAAGGGGTTGGTTGAGCCCAAACGTCCTCTCACCCACGATTTGTACCTCACCATTTTGGACAAAGCTGGGGTGGCTTTCGATCGCATTGAGATCTACGAAATGCAGGAAAACACATACTATGCCAAGGTGTATGCCCAAATCAACGGGGAGCAAGTCATCTTCGACAGTCGCCCGAGTGATGCCGTGGCTCTCGCTCTCCACGAAAAGCGCCCCATTTTTGTTCACAAGAAATTGCTGAGGCGGGAGCTCACCCCCGAGGAAGTCCAGGAATACGAGATGATCGTGAGGACTGTGAAGTTTTGAGGAGAAGGCGAGATGGCGGATTTTCTTTGTGGTTCACTAGGGGCATCGAATCCTGGTCAAGAAAGCCGCTCGCCCATCCGTGAATCAACCCATGGTTCCCGCAAGGGGCCAGGCTAGGAAGTGTGGCAGCTTGCTTTTCTCATCCCGTAGCCCTAGCCCTTGTAGTGTCTTTCTCCCCTGTGGGACGGTGCCATGACCCTTCAGGTTCCTGTGGAACCGTTCGGGAGCACCGACAGGTCATTCTTTTTGCAGCTGAATTTAAAGACTTTAACTTCAAACCAGGAAACTGCAGCCAAGAGAGGAAACCCATGGCCCATAAGAAAACGGAAAGACGCAAAGAACTCGATCGCCGCCGCCGTCGTCGCGAAAAAAGAAAGAAACTTGAAGCCAAGGAACAAACCAAGCCATCCGGCCGGTAAAGTCAAACCGCCCTCCATTCGCGGGTGGCACGCCAACCGCGTCATCATTTTGTCCACTCCTGGGGAATTGTAATCATGGGAATTCAATCGGCTTCTGCCACGTTCACCCGTTTCTTTGTGCCTGAGGCTCCGGTGAGTGATTTCTGGAGCTACATCGATGAAAAGGTCCGGGCAGGGTGTTTCAGGGAGAGTGATGAAGGGCAGGAGGTCTCGACGGGATTTGCCTCCTGGGATGACCTGTTTGACACGACCTTCGAATATGGCTCATACCACAAAGGGGAATACGTCGCGTTCAACTTTCGCCTCGATCAGAGGAAGGTGCCCTCCATCATCAAGAAGCAGTATGTCCGCCAGGGAGTTCAGAAATATCGGGATGAAAATGGCGGCAAGTGGCCCTCCAGACGCGACAGGCAGGAAATCCAGGAGAATGCGCACAGCTGGCTTCTCAATCGGGTCCTGCCCCAGCCTTCCGCCTGTGAGGTGGTGTGGAATCCGGCAAGGAAGTGGATGCTCGTTGGAACCGCCAGCGTCAAAATGGTCCAAGCATTCCTTGAACACTTCGAGAATCTGTTCCGTCTTTTCCCGGTGCCCCTTTATCATGTCCATTGGGCGTTGAACATGATTCCCCTGGAAAGCCGTCTCCGTGACACCTTGAGCTCAATGATTCCGGTCAAGTCGGGGCAGGCAATGGAAGAAGGGCGCTTCCTCGGTCATGAATTCCTGACATGGCTGTGGTTCTTGATTGAAAAGGGAGAGGAGAGAATTCAGGTGGCGGATCACCTATTCATGGAGGCCCACCTGGGAGAACGACTCGTCATGACTCTGCCCGGGGCCAACAGGGAAAAGGTGGTATGCACCACTCAGGCCAATTCCCTTCACGAAGCGCGAACGGCTCTGCAACAGGGGAAGCTAGTGGAGGAGATCCAGGTATTGTTCCGCATTGCGGACAACGAGTACCTCCTCACCCTCGACAGCGCCTTGTGGGCCGTCAAGGGGCTGAGAACACCAAAGCAGCTCCCGGATTACGACAAGGAGGATCTGGACGGCCGGTTCCTGGAGAGGATGTACTTCCTGGAGGAGGTGCTAGGGGCCCTGGGGGTTCTCTATGGCCGTTTTCTTGAGCAGCGACTGAGTCCAGGATGGGAATCGGACGTTCTGCCCCGCATGCGCGAATGGATCGGGGAGTTGAAGCAGGCCCGCGATTCGGCGGGGGAGAGCGCAGGAGACGAACAGGCCCCGTTTTGATCATTGCGGCAATGTTGATCAGGACCTTGTCTCCATTGGATCACTGACATGGCTCCCGTCCTCGAGAAGCTCAGCGAAGTCCTCACCGACCATTGGGTGAGCGCCCTGTTCCTGCTCTTCACCCTGTCGACCATCCTCGCCGTGCTGCTGGTCCGCTGGTGGATGAAGCGCCGATGGCGGCGCATCATCGAGAGTGACTTTGACCGGGAGAGCGAGCTGGACCTGCTTCCAGCGCCGGGGCCCCGGGATCAGGAGGCATTGGAACTCATCAGCCGGTTTCGACGAGAGATCTGGGAACTCCCCGACGGGGACCTTCAGCTCAACTTCGAGGCGCTGAACCAGCGGGCCGCTCACATCGTGTGTTCCATGGCCGCAGTCTATCACCCGGAAAACGTTGCGCCACAGTACGAAGCATCCCTCCAGGAAATCCTCCTGCTGATCCGAAGGGTGAGTGGCCGCCTGGCCCGGA
>CAZURN010000177.1:0-7129 GCA_964623165.1 uncultured Syntrophobacteraceae bacterium | reverse complement strand
ACAGCCAGAGGTCAAGAAAGCCGTTCGTTCCGATCAACTGCAGCACAATCCCCGAATCGATCATCGAGAGCGAGCTCTTTGGGCACATGAAAGGGTCTTTCACGGGAGCCTTCAGGGACAAGAAGGGATTAGTGGAGGAAGCGAACCACGGTACGCTTTTCCTGGATGAGATCGGGGACCTGAGCCTCGCAATGCAGGTCAAGCTTCTGAGGCTCATTCAGGAGGCCGAGTACAAACCGGTTGGCTCCAACACCATCCACAAGGTGGACGTGCGGTTCATTGCAGCAACCCACCAGGACCTCCCTCAGAAGATCAAGCAGGGGGAATTCCGGGAAGACCTTTTTTACCGACTGAATGTGATCAACATCCACATGCCCCCCCTGCGGGATCGGTTGGAAGACATTCCACTGCTGGCCCGCCACTTTTTGGACAAGTACAGAACCCTGCACGGGAAGGACGTTGACGCCATCTCCAGGGAAACCGTGGCGCATCTCATGGGAAGAAACTGGCGGGGAAACATCCGGGAACTGGAGAACGTCATTGAACGCGGCGTCATACTGGCGGCAGGGAACACGCTGGAGGTGAACGACCTGTTCATGGCAACCCCGGCTTCAGGGGATGTATCAGCAGGGGTGCTTCATGGAGAGGAGCTATTTTCCATGCCCTTCAAGGAAGCCAAGGACAAGATTCTGGAGGATTTCGAAACCCAGTACATCAACCGCGTCCTGGCCCGACACGCGGGCAATGTCTCCCACGCAGCCAAGGACTCGGGACTCAAGAGGCAGTATCTGCACCGTCTCATGAGGGAGAAGAAAGTCGATTCCAAGTCGTTCAAAAGGTCCGACGGCAACCGCTGAAACCGTCCGGGAAATCACCGCCTGCAAGATTCTCAGAGCCATCCACCCGATCATCCGCCTCATTTCAGAAGGGGAACCGGTGCCCTTGTCACCAAGCAAACCGTTCATCCTTGCGTGCTTGCCGATTGTTCTTGCGCTGCTGAATGTCGAGCCACGTCGGTGCCTGGCTGAAATAGGCCAGGGAGGATCCATCCGCTATGAGGTCGCTTTCGAGGGGGTTGGAGACAAGAAGATTGAGCAGGCGCTCAGGATCAGGTCAGACGCGGAAAGGCGAAAGAATGATCCGCCGCCTGTGATGGGACTCCTTCGGCACAGAGCGCAAAGGGATGTTCAGGAGTTCCAGGATGTCCTCAAATCCATGGCCTATTACGGCGCCCTTATTGAAAGCCTTATCGACGAGACCAGCGAGCCCCTTCTCGTCACGTTCCGCGTGAATCTTGGCAAACGCTACGCGATCCGGTCGCTGGAGGTCGAAACGCCCGCCTCCTTCACCCGGACCTCGGGCATACCGGCAGGGGACAGCCTTGGGCTTGGGGTGGGAACCCCGGCCGAGGCCCAGCGGATCCTTGACGCCAGGGACCTGCTGGTTCAAAAAACAAAGAATGCCGGCTACCCTTTTGCACAGGCTGGAGAACCCAGGGCTGTGGTGGACCATCGCACGGAGAGCGTCGCCATCACGTTTCCCTTGGACCCAGGGCACTTCGCCAGGTTTGGAGACACCTCCATTTCGGGGCTTGGTGCCGTGGAGGAGGAACACATTGTCCGCCGCATTCCATGGAAGAAGGGGGAACCATACAACGACGGGCTGCTCTCCGACTTCCACAAGCGCCTCACCGAGACGCGCCTGTTCTCCCTGGTCCGTGTCACCCATCAAGATTGGCTGGATGACTCGGGGCTGCTGCCGATCCAGGTGGAGCTGACCGAAAGAAAGTCAAGAACTCTTCGGGCCGGGGTCAGTTACAAGACCGACGAGGGTTTCGGCGCCACGGCCTCATGGGAGCACCGTAACCTGTTCGGTCGCGGAGAGCGTCTGCTCACCTCCATTATCGCCTCGCAAATCACATTTTCGGGTGAGGGGAAATTCGAGAAGCCCGATTTCCTCACGGATCATCAGACCCTGCACTCCAACCTGAAGATCGCCAGGGACGACACTGAGGCCTATGAGAGCAGGAACGTGGAGGGATCCGTGCTGGTGCGAAGGAAACTCTGGAAGGGGGTGAAGACCAGTGTGGGGTCCGGATTCAGAATTTCAGAGGTGGATGATGCGGCCACAGGGAAGGATGAATTCGTCCTGGTCCACTTTCCAGGGCAACTTGAGTGGGACGCAAGCAACGATCTTCTGGATCCCTCGCGCGGGTGGAGGCTGAAGGTTGAGGCCTCACCCTTCCTCAACACGCTGGATGCGGACTCAACCTTTTTCAGGAGCACCGTCGCCGTCAGCCACTACCTGACGGTCATGAAGAAGCCTTTCCTGGTCTTTGCCAGCCGGGCCGCACTGGGGACCATCCTGGGGGCGGACAGGGATTCCGTGCCTGCGGACCTGCGATTCTACTCAGGAGGGGGTGGGTCCATCAGAGGCTATCCTTACCAGTCCGTGAGTCCGCTGCGCAGCGATGACAAGCCACTCGGCGGGACTTCGATCTTTGAATGCTCCGCCGAACTCCGCTGGAAGGTTTCGGAACGGATCGGTCTGGCGGCCTTTCTGGATGGAGGGGGAGCCTTCGACTCATCCTTGCCTGACTTCAGCAGCCCGTTGAGATGGGGCACGGGTTTGGGATTCCGGTACTACACGCCCATCGGACCTCTCAGGGTGGATGTCGGCTTCCCCATCAATCGAAGGGAAGGGATCGACGACGTGGTGCAGTTCTACATCAGTCTCGGCCAGGCCTTTTAGCAACTGGGTGGACAACGACCCCGCGTTGTCATCACTTCCGCCCATTCGGTTCTTCATCCTTGGGATACCCCTGCACTGCAATTTGTCCCCTGCTGGAAGCGATGAGTCTCCTCACCAGCTTGTCAATTTCCACCACGATCACCACGGTCACCGAAATCAGACCCATCCTGAGCCATTCCATCGGCGAGATCGGTTCCATGCGAAACACCCACTGGAGAGCCGGCACGTAAATGGCCGCCAGATGGGCGCCGAAAGCGGCGATAGTCCCGAAAAAGAGAAGCGGGTTGCCCAGAGGGTTCATGCGGAAAAGCGACTGCAACTCGGAGCGGCTGTTGAAAGCCTGAAAGAACTGAAAGAAGACCGTGGTGGTCACTGCGATTGTCCTGGCCTTCTCCAGGGACATTCCCTGGTCCAGGGCATGGACGAATTCATAGATCACCCCGACCGAGATCAGCAGGGCCACCACGATGGTGCGCTCCACCATGAGACGGTTGAAGATTCCGGCTTGAGGATGTCGTGGCGGTCTTTTCAGGATGTCCTTTTCCCCTGGTTCGAACGCAAGGGCCACATCCTGGAGGCCATTGGTGACGATGTTGATCCACAGAAGCTGGGCCGGCAGATAAGGTAGGGGAAACCCCATCATGACGCTCGCCAGAATCGTGATGATGCCGGCGATGCCGGTGGGAATGAGAAAAAATGTGACCTTTCGAATGTTGTCGAAGACGATCCGACCAAGTTCCACAGCACGGTAGATACTCGCGAAATTGTCATCGGCGATGACCATGTCCGAGGCTTCCTTGGCCACATCGGTGCCTGTCTTGCCCATGGCCACCCCGATGTGTGCGGCTTTCAGAGCGGGCGCATCGTTGACCCCGTCTCCCGTCATGGCCACAATCTCACCATGTTTGAGCAACTGCTGCGTGATGCGCAACTTGTGCTGTGGAGAAACCCGGGCATAGACCGACACGTTCCGCACCAGGTGATAGAGATCGGCGTCGCTCATGGTTTCGATCTCTCTCCCGGAAAGGACATGTCGAACCGCACCCTCTGGCCTGGCTCTACTGACCAAGGTGGCGAACAATGCCTTGACCAGCCCGAGGAATTCCGGACTGCCCATGGCCCGCAAGTGGGCACCGGTGAGGGTGGAAGGCTCTCGCGCGGCCAACCCGGAGCGCACCGCCAAAGCTGCAACCACCTCCTCCAGCAGGAGCAGGACCTCGTCATCGGTCAAGGAATTCACCGGCTTGGACGTGAGATCCTCCACGGCATCCTCTTCGGGGGCGATTCCCAGCTTCCTGGCGATTGCCAGGGCCGTGACCGCATGGTCCCCGGTAATCATCACGACCCGGATGCCTGCCTCCTTGCAGCCCGCCACGGCTTCAACGGCCTCGGGGCGGGGAGGATCAATCATCCCCTGAAGACCGGCGAAGGTCAGTCCCGTCTCTAGATCCTCCATGGTGATGTCCGTCTGCTCGGCAGGAACCTCCTTGTAAGCCATGCTCAATACCCGCAGCCCCTGCCCGGCGAAACTCTCGGCCACCCTGGGGACTTCTGCCCATGCGTCTATCCGGCACTCGGTGCAGAGATCGAGGAGTTTCTCGGGGGCTCCCTTGACGAAAACCCGATTGCATTTGCCGTCCCGGTGAAGGGTCGCCATGTAACCCCTTTCCGATTCAAAGGGAATGATGGCCAACTGCGGGAACCTTTTCCTTTCTATCTCCGGGGCCAGGCCCGCTTTCATGGCAGCCACGATCAGGGCCCCTTCCGTGGGGTCGCCGTCCACCCTGTATGCTCCCTCTTCTTGGTGGACATCCGATTCGTTGCAAAGAAGGCCGATTCGAAACATCATGGCCATTGGGCTTTCGAACGCCAAATCGATGGGTATGCCATCCTTCAGGATCTCCCCCTCGGGGTCGTAGCCGCTGCCCGTCAGTTCGCACACATTCTCCCCGTCGTACACCTGCTTCACCGTCATTTCATTCTTTGTGAGCGTGCCGGTCTTGTCGGAGCAAATCACCGTGGTGCTGCCCAGGGTTTCCACCGCCGGCAGTTTCCGGATGATGGCGCTGCGTTGGGCCATGCGCGAAACCCCGATGGCCAGGGCGATGGTCACGACGATGGGCAGGCCCTCCGGTATGGCAGCCACCGTTGCCGCCACCGCAGTCATGAACATGTCCTTTGCACTCTCGCCCACCAGGATTCCCACCACGAAAAGCACCATCGCCGCCACCAGGATGATCACGCCGATGGCGTTGGCAAACCGGTCGATCTTCTCCTGGAGGGGAGATTTGGTGACCCCGATTTCCTGGACATCCTTGGCAATGTGCCCGAGAACCGTGCGGGCGCCGGTGGCCACCGCGATCCCCTTGGCCCTGCCATTGACCACAACCGTGCCCATGAAAGCCATGTTGAGCTGGTCACCGGGGGTGAGGTTGTTCTCAACGATGGCTTCCCCCCTCTTCTCCGCCGGGATGGATTCCCCCGTGAGCATGGATTCATCGGCCTTGAACTCAATGGTCCTGATGAGCCTCACGTCCGCCGGCACCCGTCCCCCCGAGGCCAGCAGGACGATGTCGCCGGGGACCACATCCTCCCCGTTGATCTCCACCTCCATGCCGTCCCTGACCACCCGGGCCTTGGCCACCACCATCTTCTTCAGCGCCTGGACCTTCTTTTCAGCCTTATATTCCTGTATGAACCCGATGAAGGCGTTCAGGATCAGTATTGCGGCGATGACCCCGGTGTCCTTGTACTCCTCCAGCAAGAATGTCACCACGCCGGCGACCAGCAGTATGTAGATCAAGGGACTTTTGAACTGATTCAGGAGAATCTTCAGCAGGCTGACCCCTTCGACTTCGGCCAGCTTATTGGGCCCAAACCGGTGCAACCGCTCCCTGGCCTCGACCTGGCTGAGGCCCTCCTCCGAAGTGTTCAGCTCTGCCAATACCTGATCCACCTCAAGTTGGTACCAAGTCATGATCCCTCCTCATGCCCCTGCACTCTTACGTGCCGGACGGTTTGACAGCCATCATCCCCTTCATCGGCGGAAGGCAACAAGAACCTACACAATCCGCCGATCAGCTGTGGCCGCACGATTTGCCTCGGCGATTGGAGTCATTCAAAAGCCTTAGTCTGATTCCGGGACAACGGAAGCGACTCCCAGGAGCAATGAAAGCCTCCCCAAACCCAGGCTCCATCATGGCTTTAGACGAAATTCCCGCGGCTTTCAAAACAGGTGGTTTCTTACAATCTAATTCTTCGAGTCCTCTGAAGCATCCTCTCATGCCTTCAAACGAGGCAATGAAGAGGGGTGGCAAGATACAAACCGGGGCGGCAGGTGGTGGGAGTGCCCTTGGACGAACACACTGTCTCGGGGAGAATATCAGTTATGCCTCTTCAAGCCGGGCCAAGGCGAGAAGGGAGCTGGTCCCTGCCACCGAACCCGGGGCGGGAGCGCAACTGCAACTCACATCGCCACGTGATGCTTCCTTGTCTCATGGACCTGATCCCTGCAACAAGCGGCGGATTGGTTCTGCAGGCGTGCATCGGACCCCTGGGTGGCCCAACGCCATACTATCACCGGAAGGAGCCGTCGGTGCAACTGATGGCGTGCAGAACCGGCGCACACAGGGTTGGGGCCAGGCCGCGATGGAGCAGTTCGATGGCGATCAGGAAATAGACAGATAATGCGATCTATTCCTCCTTAAATTCGAATTTGCGGCCATCCGCCTGGACGGCCATGTGGACATGGTCCATGGGCTTTCCAGGAGTGGTGGTGACGGTACCGGCAACCACAGGGAGATCGAAACGCCACTCCCGGCCCTCGAATCGCATACATCGGCCACCGGTTCACAAAAGAGACCCACCATCAACATGGAAAAGGCAAGCGTAATCCCACAGTTCATCACATCTCACAAGGTTGTTCAACACGCGCATCAAGGCAAGCACGCAAGCCTCATCGCATCAGAAGCAAGGAAACCGGTCTCATGGCGGTTCAATTCCATGAGCGGTCATCCCTCCTCGTTTCCCCGCAACCATCGCAAAGGTGAAACCTCCCACGGCTGACCGGGCACCGGTGATTTCAGGCAGGACGCAGGTTCCCTTCCCCAGTGGCACTGTGAGGCGCCGATGCGAGGGTGGACCGATCCCGCGCAGAAGCTCCGGATCCATCAATCCGCACATGCCTCCTTGATCTTTTCCACAAGCAGGTTCAGACCGCACGGTTTCATCAAGTAGTCAAACGCCCCGTACTCGATTCCCTGCCTGGCGGCCGTTTCAGACCCGTGACCCGTGACCATGATCACGGGCATCACCGGATCCATCTTCTTGAAAATCCTCAGCACCTCGATGCCGTCCATGTCCTCCAGTTTCAAATCCA
>CAZURN010000176.1:0-7147 GCA_964623165.1 uncultured Syntrophobacteraceae bacterium | reverse complement strand
CCGCAGCCTGAGCTAGCTTTCGTGATTCCTCGGCCTTAAACTCCCTTTCAACCCGTTCTTTGACCTTCTCAAAAGGAATGGGCTGGGGCGGCTGGATGGCCTTCACCTGAGCCACAACAAAGCCTTTGGGAAACTCAATGGGGTCACTGACCTCCTTTTCCGTCAAACTGAAGAGCTTGTCGTTGACCGCAGGAGGGACTGCATCCACTTCCGGAAGAGGATCCGTTTTGGAAATCCATGAGCCCCCCCCCTTGACTGAAAGATTCCTTCCCTGGGCTGCCTTCTCCACATCTTTCTGGGCGTAGGCGAAGTCAGAAAACTCCCTGGCCTTCTTGAAAGCGATTTCGCGAGCTTCCTGCTCTTTCAGGATCGATTCAATCTGGACCTTAACCTCTTCGAACGAAGAGGTCCTTTCAGGGCGCACATCCTCCAACTTGATGATGTGGAAACCGAAGGGCGTGCGGACAAGCTCGCTGATTTCGCCCGGTTTCATGGAAAAGGCCGCATCAGAGAAGGCAGGGACCATCTTCCCCCTGCCGAAATACCCAAGGTCACCCGAATTCTGAGGAGCCGACGGGTCCTGCGAATGCTTCTTGGCAAGTTCGGCGAAGTCCTTTCCACCCTTGGCCTCGGCAAGAATCTTCCGAGCCTCGGCCTGGACTTTGGCGACCTCTCCCTCCGGGGCATCCTCCTTCACTGAGAACAAGATGTGGCGGGCCCGGACCTCCATTTCCTTATGGTATTCGGAGGAATGGTCGTCGTAATACTGGCGAAGCTGGTCTTCAGTCACATTGACCGCATTGAGGTGGGCGTCCGTGTCAAAAAGAACAATGGCGAACTGCCTCTTTTCCGGATCCCTGAACCTGTCAATGTGTTGTTCATAGAAGGCCTGAACCGCCTTTGCATCCATGTTCACCTTTTCTTCATACGACTTGGGGTTGAACAGGACATACTCGACCCGCACCTGTGAATGGTTCAGACGATAGTCCGCCAAGATTTCGTCCTCAGTGACGAGGGCTCGACGTTTGATGAAGGACTCCACCTTCTGAAGGGTCACATCCTCGGCCAGCTGATTTTCGAACGCCTCAGGGGTTCGGCGGCTCTGACGCAAAAACATGTCGTACTTGCTTCGGTCAAACTTCCCATCGGTCTGAATGAAGGGGATGTCGAGAATGACCTTCTGCACCTCCTGAGGTGTGGCTCCGAGACCCATCTCCCTGGATGCTTTCATCACTAGGTACCGCTGGATCATCATCTGCAGGGCACGTTTTTCCAGCCCGAGTTGTCGGATGAGGTCGTCTGAGAGTCCCTGGCCAAACTGCCGCCGATACATTTCGAGCAGGTCCCGGTAGAACTTGTCATAGTCGGCCCTGCTGATGGTCTGGCCGTCGACCTCGGCGATCTGCCCCTCCTCGCCCGCTCTGAAGCCACCCCAAACCACGAAGGAAAGGATGATGAAACCGAATGCCACAACCATTAGCCAGGATTTGGAATGTTTTCTGAGGAAATCAAGCATGACTGAATTGCGCCTCCTTCTCGTCCCGGATAGAGTCCAACAGCTTGGCGGATCAGGCCGGAAGCGGACATGTCCGGGCACACGATCTATTTATGTGGTTTCCAAAGGTGTCGTATGACGCCGAACCAAGAAGATGTAAATGAGTGCTCCGAAGAAAGGCAGTGTGGCGACGACCAAGAACCACACCATCTTTTGTCTGGAGGTGGGAAAGCATCGTCGTGGGATGTCCAGTATGGCCCAGAAAGTGGGTATGAGCGGAACGGATAAAATGGCAATAACAATGAGTGCTCTCAGTAACACCGATCAATCCTTTGCGGCCCCCTTTGTGAAGGAGGATAGCTCAGCTGCCCGCACCGCCAATTCACTCCTCCTCTCGGTCAACCGCCCGATGACCGCCAGCAGTTCCTCTTCCCATAAAGCGACCAGCCCAAGCTTGAGAGACTCTATAAACTTTTGCGCACGGCGCTGCAAGGATTTCTTATAACGGCTGTAGAAACGAAAACCCAGCAATATCTGTATGATCACATAGCTTCCCAGGGCCGCCACCCCGGGGGGACTGAACAGGCGGACCAACATCTCCATAGCCATATTGAGCATGGTTCCAGGGCCAGGGGTGTCGATGAAATGCCTCCATGAAGCCTCTCCCACCAAGGCAAACAGCAATAACAGGAAGAACGCCATGTATACTCCCCTTTGCACGAACCGAAAGGCGGGAGAGCCGGTAGCCCGTGACTCACCGACACGCACGGACATGAATTCCTGCACCCTCACGGAGAACCTTTGCCAGTCTGACGCAGCAAAATGGAAATGCCCGGATGGCCCCATGGCATCCAGGGTCAATCCCCGGTGCAGAAACCGATGGGCGATGCGGTTTTCCAGGGCCTCCAGTTGACTCTTGAGCAAGAACGCCGCCCCATCGGGGATGGTCAACTGGTTCAATGTTTGGGGCAGGTTCGTCAAGTACGACCATGGACGCGCGTTCCGGGCGGCATGGGCCACCCAGTGTCCGGGTCCCACCAGTTGAGAAGGGTCGAGGAAGTGATCCACAACGACATGCTGAAATTGCCCATGGATCCAGTGGTGCAATGCCTCCCCCCCCGCTCTCGTCCACTCCCCCTTGCAGTCCTCCAGTTCCGTCTCCAATTCAGACAGGACTTCCTGAAATCTGTGGAGTTGAATCATCTCCCTTTCCACAATGAGAAGAAGCCGGCGCACTTCCTCATCCAGGTTGGCCGCCTTCACGGCACTGATTTCTCTTGCATCCCTCATCTGAAAAATATGATGGCGAAACTGTGAGAATTGATTCCAGGGGGAAGGGGTGGTCAACGAAGCGGCGTCAGCTGCGGAGACCGCATAGATGAGAGGATCCGCAATCTCGGCACGCCGGAGATGCTCCGCAAAACGGGAAACCACCCTCCCCAGCTCCCCGTAACCGGCTTCCAACATTCTGCCTTCAAACAGGAGATCCACTTTGTTCAGCACAAAGGAGAAGTTTCGTTTTGCCTTGGGAGCGTCGCGGAGGAACTCATAAAAGCGGGCATCCGCATACTTTTCAGGGGAAACCACCCAAGCGACCATGTCCAGGTGTTCGAGAAACCTGAGGACCCGCAGCCGATGATCCCCCACGAGGCTGTCAAAGTCCGGCAGGTCGCAGAGGATGACATGGCGGATCGGATCCGCATGGTGGAGAACCTCAGTCCATAGCGGGTCCGATGCCGACTCTGCCCCGAACGCCGGCAAGATTCGCCCATCGCCATTCCTGATGGCGCCCCGCGCTTCCCTTCCTTCCAGCGGAGCAGGCAGTGGAACGTCTGCGTGCCGATAGACAATGACCCTTTCCGTGTGCGGACGCCGATGACTAGTCGATGCAATGGGAGACCCGGCCAGGGCGTTCATGAGGCTGGATTTGCCAACGCCCGTCCCGCCAAGCAGACCCACGGTGAGAGATCCCTCAGCAACGGCTTCCAGGCGCTGGAGGAGCTTGCGGGATTGTTCGAGGAGGCCGACCTTTTCCTCCTCCGTACAGGAAAGAAGCGCACCTTCCATGATCATGCGCCGGAATCGGGCGAGATCCTCCCGCAACTCCCCAATGACATCGGACATAAAGAGTCCCTCAGAAACTTGGCGATGGACAGCGTTCTCAGGACAACCGCACCCGTCGGTTTATTCAGGACCAAGAGATGCATACGTCCCGTTTCTATGGGGTTCAACTCTCTTTTTGCATCTGGGACTCGTGAATCTGGACAGGTTTCGTGGCCTTCCTGCGCATACGGATGTTGAGCATTTCCACAGTCACTGAGAATGCCATGGCAAAGTAGATGTAACCTCTGGGTACATGGTGCTCGAACCCGTCGGCGATGAGGGCCACCCCCACAACCACCAGGAAAGAGAGTGCCAGCATTTTGATGGTGGGGTGGGCCGAAACGAATTGCCCAATAGCCGACGCAAAGACCATCATCAGTCCGACTGAGGCAACGACTGCGGCAATCATCACGGCGATGACGTTCACCATGCCCACGGCGGTGATGATGGAGTCGAGGGAGAAGACCAGGTCGATGATCATGATCTGCAGAATGACCGCACCAAAAGTGGCTGACACGCTGCGGGAGGTTTCGCCCGTTTCTCCTTCCAGGAGCTGGTGAATCTCCTTGGTGCTCTTCCACAGGAGAAAAAGCCCCCCCGCAACGAGAATCAGATCCCTTCCCGAGATGTCCTGTCCAATTAGACTGAAAATGGGGGCCGTTAGACCCACGATCCAGGAGAGGATCAACAAGAGACCGATGCGCATGAACATGGCCAAGAAGAGGCCAAGCCTCCGGGCAAACCGACGCCTTTCCACCGGCAGCTTGTCCACGAGAATAGTGATGAAGATGATGTTGTCTATGCCGAGGACAAGCTCCAAGGCCGTGAGAGTCACAAAAGCGATCCAGGCTTCCGGATCTGTGAGCAAATGGAGCATGTTCAACCTCATTGTCTATCGTTCCCTCAGCACATGATGACAAATAGGAAACGCCCCATGCACGACATTACCCAGGCCAGCTCCCTTGACCCTGGGGAGGAGTCAAACAAGAACGGAAGCTCTCCATTGGACATGCCGGTGGAAACCGGAATCCAATGGATCAAAAGGTTCTGGAATTCGCGCCTGTCCTGGAACCGACCCAGGGCTCGCTGGAGTGACGTTCAATATTTCCCGCTCAAACCAATGGCTCAGGTGTGCTCTCCGCCGCCAGCTTCCCACGGAATAGCGGGATGCAACTTAAACACCCCCTGCTGAAAAATCCACGGCCAGGACGTTTCCTATGAATCTGATCGCCCACCACCATCGAAATTGACATCCCTGGCGAGCCTCTCCAAACCCACTAGCACCTCCGCCGGAGTGGAAAGCGAGTTTAGGCATTCTACGTATCGATCCTTCTGCATCCTCAGGGCGGATATGAGACCGCTTTGGTACCGCTTTCCCAGTTCCCGGGCAATCTTCTGGAGCTCGCGGTAAGCAAAGATCTCCACGGCCCCCTTGGTCACAAATGGAGCCACCGCCGTATCCAGAACCGCTTCCAGAATGGTGATGCCCCCCCCAATTGCCGTCTCGAGGGATAGGATGAGACCTCCCCAAAGGATCGAAGTAGAGTAGATTCCCCATTCCTTGGTTTTCGGAATGCCCTGAGCAAGTTGTTCAAACGTCCCTTCGAGCCAGCCGATGAGACGATCCTGTTCTTCACGAACCCTTGCCCGGATGTCTTCTCCGCTGAGGACAAGACCAGGGGAGCGGAGCGCCCCATGAAGGGGTGAAGAAGGATCCCGGGGCGACAGTTTTTCCAGCACCATCCTGTTGAACCCATCAACGGCGGCCTGCACGGGTCCGAGATCTATCCGTTGAAGGACTCGCAGCAACTCATCCTGATGGGAGTCCTGAGATCGCTGGTCAACGAGCCCCAGCAACTGAAGCGGAGCCAGTACAATCTGGGAGATGAGCCGCCTAGGCCCCCGGAGCAGGTCGTATTTGCTGAAGTGCTTTCGGATCTCCTTTTGCAGAACCTCCCGGCTGCCCTCCATAAAATGCTTTTGCTGCAGTTCCAGTAGGTTATGGCAGGAACCCTCGAAAAGAAGTTCCAGGTGCTCGAGCCACCCTCTCGAAGCCTCCTTTTCCAGCTCGAGCAATTCATGGAGACGGAGAATACGCGTTTCTATCTGCCTGGAAAATCGTGCAACTTCCTCGGTTATGAGACGCCGGGTTTCACTTGGTCCCACTTTGAGCGAGAAGCTGGACAGGAAGTCTTTGAAGACCTCCGTTCCGCGCAGCCCGATAGATGGTTCAGCGGACACATGGGGAAAGATCCAGAAATGCTGCTTAGTTAAATCAACACCATGGGCTCCGAGGGATGAGAGGATCTCATCTGCAACTGCGGTCCTATCTCCCTTGTTGAGCACGACGAAGCAGGGCTTTCCCTCCGCGATGATCCGAGCCAGGAAACGGAATGGCACCTCATCGGCGTATTTCTCCTGGCTCGCGACGAAGACAACCACATCCGCAAGCAGGTAGAGGGTTTCCACCGCCTCCCGGTTCATGAGCTCGACGCTGTCCACATCAGGGGTATCCACCATGACGAGATGGCTCATGGCGGCATCCCCATGGCGGATGGCGGTCAGGGAGCCCGAGGATCCCGGGTGGCCGGACTGGGCAACTGCCTCTAGGGGGATGCTCCTGATCTCCATGGACGGAAGGGGAACCTCAGGCTCGAGAGGCGCATCCTTGTGCACCAAGGCGACGGGCCCACACGTTTTCGGCCGTTCCACCCCCGTTTCACTGAGCTGCCATCCACAGATGGCATTGAAGAGCGTCGACTTGCCGGTGCCCGTCCCTCCGATCAAAGCAACCCAGAGTAGCGTGCGAGCCTGTTTGTGCCTGAGAACAGCGAGGCATTCAGGGATCTGGCGGGCAAGAAGCTCGATTTCTCCCGCATGGGATGCGATGCCGGGGCACCGCAGCAACTGCCAGAATGTCTTGTCCGGGGAAATTCGGGAAATGGCTACAGGCCTCCAAAGCTCAGAGGGAGCGTTCATCACGGATCGCTCGAACAGGCAGATCCTGGGGAAGGGTTCTTACGAGGGGCGCATACAAATACAGCAGCCAATCCCCCCTCCTGGTCTTCAAAAGCCAACGGCTCAGCAGAAATCCCCCGTAAGGCTTCGACTGGACCAGTTCACCCAGAGCAATGACATGTTCCCTGAGGCGGTTCCAGTTGCGATAAAGGAGATGGACCTTCTTGGATGTGATGATCACATAAACCCGGGAGTGTCGTGCTATCTGCGGTACTCTGACCGCATAGGCTTGCCCCGTCCACAGAAACTTTTCGTCCTCATCCCGATGAGCGTCGTAGAACGAGTCCAGAGAGAAGGGGATGGCCCTGGAGGAAGTCCATGCGCATTCATGAAAGAAAACGCATTTCAGTTTGAAGAAGAGAGCAGAGAAGAGCATTCGCACAGTGCGCAAAATGAGAGGCATGAAAATTCCGATGAGCAGAAGGCACAACAGGGTCAAAACGAAAGTCGTCTTGGGGTACGCAAGGCTCATGTATGAAAACCCGATGGCCCACCCATCTTCCGCAAGGCTCATCAGAACATTCGAAACCG
>CAZURN010000175.1:0-7209 GCA_964623165.1 uncultured Syntrophobacteraceae bacterium | reverse complement strand
TCATGAGCCAGGCAGTGACGAGCATGAGGGCGAGGGAGGCCATGAGCTGGTTGGCGCCACCGAAAAGAACCCACAGGTACTGCCACCAGCCGGTGAGGACGAGCACCATGCCGAGGACGCTCGCCACGAAGGTTCCCACGTGGGCGTTCTTGAAGATGGGGCTGATATCCCCCAGGAGCTCGGAGGTCGCCACTTTCATGAACCGCACCACGAGTTGCATGATGGTGATGGCAAGCACGATCATCATGACGCTGCCGTAAGAGCGGCCCAGGTCCACGGGAAGCCCGAGGACCGCGAGGAACTTGGAGACACCGGCGGCGAATACCCCACCGGGACCCTTGGCCACCGCCGCACCGTACTCGGCCGGCGACGCGTAGATGGTCCCGGCGATGATGAGGGCGAAAATGGCGAGAATCATTTCCACAAACATGACCCCTGCACCCACAGGCCGGGCATCCAGCTCATTTTCCAACTGCCTTGCGGTGCCGGAACTGGATACCACGCTGTGCCACCCGGATATGGCGCCGCATGCGATGGTCACGAACATGATGGGCCAGATGGGACCAATCTTGATGGTGAAGTCGGTGTAGGCGGGCAGGGTGAAGTCAGGGCGGAGCACCAGGATGCCGATGACGCCGAAGAAAAGGCCCAGGAAGACAATGTAGGCCGCCACATAGTTGATGGGCAGGGCAAAACGCCAAATGGGAAGCACCGCGGCGAAATAACAGAACACGAACGCCGCGATGGCCCAGAGCCACCGGCTGTTGGCCATGGTTTCCCCGAGAATGCGGTCAGACGGGGCCATGGTGCCGGCCCAGATCCCCAACATGGCGATGACCACCGTCACTGCCGTCGTCAGCAGGATGTCCTTCCTCCAGCGGTAGATCATCTGCCCGGCCAGAATCCCGGCGATGGTGAGAAAGAGCCACGCCATGGGGGCGGCCTTGAGATTGACGGCCGTGCTCACCACCACGTTCCCGAATGCCCCGACAATGAGCAGGAGGTAGAAATAGATGAATGAGAGCAGGATCACCCGCGCCCGTGGGGAAATGTACTTATAGCTCAGCCCCCCGAAGGATGCCCCCTCGTTGCGCATGGCGATCATGGCGCTCGAATAGTCCTGGACCCAGCCGATGAAAAGAGTGCCCAGGAGGATCCAGAGCAGGGCAGGGAGCCACCCCCACTGGATGGCGATGATGGGGCCGATGATGGGGCCCGCGCCGGCGATGGACTTGAACTGATACCCAAAGAGGATGTTCTTGCTCGTCGGCATGAAATCCACCCCGTCCATGTACATGGTTGCGGGAGTGGCTCGTTTCGGGTCAGCCTGGACCACCCTGGCATCGATGTGCCTGGCGTAGAAGCGATACCCGACGACGGCAATGACAAAGCCCACGATCAACACGACCACTGCGTTCATTTTCTGTCCTCCCCGGGCTGGAACAATGCCCTGAAAACCTATGGGTCAACGAAAAGGACAACCGCATCCAAGGATCACCAGATTCATCCTGTCATCGAAAGATTAGCGTCCGGCAGCGCAAGAGGCTTGCCACGAGCTGTCGATTCAGGGCTGAATTCATCATGGGGTGCAATCCTGCGGAATAACAAGTCAGAACATGCAGTGAGGCAATGCGGAACCCCGTGCATGAGGGGGTCCTTTACAGTGAGGGGGCTTGCAAAGCGAAGCCTGGAACTGGACGAATCAACGACACCCATACTGAAAAACGACGTCATTTGAATATGCGAAAGAGCCTGAGCCCTTTTGGATCGAGTGCGGTGGAAGCGACTTTCATGAGGAAATCGGCACGCTCTTCTTTTAACAAAAGGGATGGAGAGGCGCAACTGGAAATGCGGGCCCAAACGCATTGGGGCGAAGAGCGCGGCAAGACGGAGTCGCGTATGGTCTTGCGCCGGTCCACTCTGTGTCGCCCATGAGGGGCTATGCTACGCCTGGTACTCTGTTCGGCTCGGCACGATCTCTTGATCACAAACCGGCGTGAGAGCTTCCCGGCCCAATTCCGCACGACGGTGTGGTCGTGAAGAGCTCCACCAGGTCGGCGAAAGCCAGCGTCCAGACTATCGGTTCTCGATACTCCAGCTTGGATCCACAACCCCCAGAGACCCTCCGCCGACCACCGTGAAACCGTTCATCAACCACAGGTAAGTGGCCCCGCTGGTGTGCCGCCAAAGGATGTCGGCTTTCCCGTCCCCGTTGAAGTCGTGTGCATCGGCGATGCTCCAGGAGGGATCCACCGTCCCAAGCACCCGAACGTTCATGCGTGTTGTTCCATCCATCTCCCAGATAACCAGCGTTCCGGACGTGTGGCGCCAGAGGATGTCCGCTTTCCCATCACTCGTGAAGTCCCCTGCCGAGACAATGGACCATGACAGGTCTACTGTTCCGGGAGAACCTTCGCCAATCAACGTCGCTCCGTCCATGAGCCACAGGTATACCACCCCGGAAGTATTCCGCCAGAGGATGTCGGCCTTCCCGTCATTATTGAAATCGGCCACGGCGTCCACCCCCCAGGAGGGACCGACCGAAGCGATGTGACCGGCCTTGAGAGCGAACATCCCGTCCATCTCCCAGAGATACATGGCACCGCTTGTGTGCCGCCAGAGGATGTCGGCCTTCCCGTCGCCGCCCAAGTCGCCTACGCCTACAACGGACCAAGAGGGGTCCACCGTGCCGAGAGAGCCAGCGCCAATGGTTGTCACACCGTCCATCAGCCAGGAGTAGAGCGTCCCATCGGCGTGCCGCCAGAGGATGTCTGACCGGCCGTCTCCATTGAAGTCTCCCATCTTCTCGATGTGCCAGTTAGAGTCGAGAACGGTTCCGAGGGTGCCCTGGGTCGACACGGACATTCCGTTCATGAGCCAGGAATAGATGGTGCCGGTGGGAGCGTGTCGCCAGAGAATGTCAGCTCTCCCGTCCCCATCCGTATCCGGCGAATCGAGGATGAACTGTGCGATTTTCACTACAACCAGATCTAGCCCGTCGCTGTAGGCATGGAGGGGAGAACCCCAGGGGTCACTGGTAGATCCGGTCACATAGACGTTGCCTTTGGTGTCCAGCGTAATGCCTGCGCTGCCGCCTGTCCCGTAGGAAGCTTGCCATTGGAAGGCACCGTGGCCGTCAAGTTTCATCACACCGACACCAGGGCCTGTCGTGACATAGATGTTGGCGGTGCTGTCCAGGGCGATATCATTCGCTGACCCGTAGAAGGTGTGCCACTGGTAAGCGCCAGTGCCATCGAGTTTCAAAACATAGTTATCACAACTGTCGCTGCTATGGGCATGAAGGGGGGATCCCCAGGTTACGTCGCTCTCTCCCCTGACATAGACGCTTCCATTGCCGTCCACAGCAATCGCATCTCCTCTGTCGTGATAATTCGAACCGTAGAAAGTGTGCCACTGGTATGAACCGCTGCTGTCGAGTTTCAGCACAACGATGTCAGTGTAGCCGCTGTTGCCGGGGGGGCTGCCGCTATGGGCATGGAGTGGAGACCCCCAGGTGTCCGGGCTGTCTCCCGTGACATAGAGGTTTCCACCAGCATCGGCGGCTATCGACAAGCCATTTCCTGGCCCGTAAAAGGTGTGCCACTGGTAGGTTCCGCTACCGTCGAGTTTGAGCACTACAATGTCATTGCCACCGCTATGGGCGTGGAGGGGAGATCCCCAGGTTGCACCACTCATACCCGTGACATAGATGTGGCCGCTGCCGTCTACGGCTATATCGTAACCATAGTCATAAGGAGCAATAGGGTCGCTTGATCCGCAGAACTGCGACCATTGGAGCACGCCGGTGCCATTAAGCTTTAGTACAAAGATGTCGGTATCAAGGTCAACTGGGTCATTAGAAATAGGAGTATTTCCTGTGACATAGACATTGCTGTTGGCATCCACGGCAATGGCTCTCCCCACAACGTTTCCGCAGGAATATTGCCATTGGAATGCTCCGCTGCTGTCGAGTTTTATCACGAAGAGCGAATACTCGGTTACGGATGGCAAGTTTCGATAACTGACTCCCAGGACATAGATGTTGCCGCTGTCATCCACGGCAATGTCTGCCCCGTAATCATGCGTCGAAGATGACCCGTAGAAGGCATGCCATTTATATGTCGGGTCGATGATGAGCGCCTGGCTGCGGTCATACGGACCCACCGCGAACCCCACATCGTTTCCGGCAACTCTGAACTCGGCCTTCACCGGCACGCGCTTCCCTTCGATTTCTTGCCAGGCCACAGGAGGGGAGTCGATAAGGGTGCCGCTTGCAAAGTTGAGCTTCAAGGAGCCGTCCCCCTGCAGTTCTACCGGCACGTTGTACCGGAGCTGGATTTTCGATGGGTCCGCGCCGGGGGCGACATGGTAGGTGCTCTCGGCAATGCCCCCCTCGGCCGATTCGTAGGTGAGATCGATGCCCTCCCAGAGATTCCGGTAAATCACCGTTGAGAGGGGAGGGGCCTTGCCCGATTTTCCAGTGTCAGCCGAGGCTTGAGTAGATGTTGGCATGACCCCTGCGGTTCCCAGGAACTCGATGCTCAGGGCATGGTCCAAGCCAGCCAGGAAGACCTTCCTGGGCTGGAAGCCTAAAACATGCCCCCCTGCCCTGAACTGGAGCATGTTGCCTGTACTCCCTGCTCCTCTCGATGGACACGCAGTGTGGCTTAAGGTAGCCTGCGATGGCGGATTTGAATCCCGACTACTCGACGTGATGGAGCCAATCGCCCCCTCGCCCTCCCGAACCGCCAAGACCACCAGAACCAAAGCAAACCAGATATGCACAAAAGAATTCCTCCGCTTCATGAAACCCCTCCTCTCGCTTCGAGTCGTGGCAGGTGTTGGCGAGTGTTTGATATCTCAATCTTATCAGCCCGCTGGCCAGAAAGATACAAGTACTCGGGTGGACTCCAATCGAGCGGCTTGGACACGAACCCTTCGCCATGCCGGAGAACCGCGGATCAAGTCCGGGGCAGGCGATATCCAGTCGGTGATCCCCTATTCCTGGAGTCCTGCTTTCGCAGGAATGACAGACAAGCAATCGCAGTATAATGCCAAGTTGGGTTCAAGGTCGTGTCGCGAAGGGTTGCAAACGTAGCCTCAGCTCCTTGTTGGTGTAGCGAAGTGGACGGGCACAAGGCCCTAGGCTACACCAGGTTGACTGCAACTCCGTTTCTGATTTGCTCAACTCTTGGCGCATCAACCACACGCCCGAGACAACGCACACCCGGAAACCCGGAATCCACCTACTGGGAGGGGTTTGCCATTTCGGCAGAGTCAAAAGGGTGCTGGGGGGTTGTGAGAACCGCCCCAGGCATGATCGGGATGAAGCATGCTCCCTGGTTCATTTCTTTTCATCGAGGCGGAGGATCTGATCGGGTGTCACGGACTCCTCGTCATCCAGGTCCAATGAATGTTTTCTGCGAGCATCCCTGGCTCCCGCCACCCGTAGCCGGTTTCTGTGGGCAAGTCTTGGGGCTTCCTCAGGTAGGGCATCGGGCGGCGGTGACACGAAACCCCGCGAGGGGTTCGAGTTGCCGGTTGCGGATGTGCCACCAAGCCCAGCTAAATCACCCAGAGCTTCCCCTGCTTTTTGGGCGTGGGTCTGAATCTCCTCCAGCACCGAAAGGAGCGCCTCCTGGTCCGCTGCAGTTCCCTGAATCATCTGATCCAATTGTCCAAGCCCAGCACTGATCCGTTCCATGGCCTGGACCTGCGCGGCGAAGACATCGGCGATCCTGCCCACAAGGTCCGAAGACCTGTTCACCTCCTCGATGGCGTCGGCAAGGTCCTGGTCTGAGGTACCGAGGAGACGGCCCGCCTCCTGGATCCTGGCCACCGTGGTCCCTATGAGTTCGGAGGCGCTCCGGGCGGTTTCCTCCGCTCTCAGGGCAAGCCCTCTCACTTCTTCCGCGACCACCGAGAACCCGGCCCCCGCCTCGGCTGCCCGGGCCGCTTCGATGGAGGCATTGAGGGCGAGGAGCTTCGTCTGGAAGGCGATGGAGTCGATGGTCCTGACCGTCTTCTGCGTTGCTTCACTCGTGACGGAGACGGCCTCCATGGATGCCACCACATCCCGGACCGCGAGGCCGGCCTTACTCAGAAGCGCGGCGGCGTGCCTCAACTGGCTGCACGTTTCCATGACCTGGCGTACCGTCCCCTGGCTGGACGATGACAATTCCGCGAGGGACGCCATCGAATGGGATGCAGCCTGGCGCTCACGGCTCAATTTGCGGAATCCGTCGTCGCCCGACCTGCGAATTCTCCCCAAGAGCTTCTGCAGGGAGAGCAGCCGAACCCTCAGGATCTCGGTCATGGTGGCCATGGGCCCTGTGACGGAGCGTGTGACGACAAGGGCAACGGCCAGGGTCAGAAGTCCTGCTGCGGCCAGGGACCAGAGCATCGGGCTGGAGGAATCTGAAAGCCAGCCCAGGGTCATCCCCCTGGTTGCCTGGACTCTTTTCCAGGCCTCGGTCCGAAGCGACCGGGCCGAGGCCAGAAGCGACTCTTCCCCCTGTTTCAGTCTCGAGTGAATGGACTCATTGAGTTCATGGTCCAGGGCAGCCAGTGACTCGATGGCCGCGAAAGTCTCGCGCACAGCGACGGAGGCCCTATTCAGGGTTTCGGTGCCCGTGGCGTCGGTTTCGGACGTCTTCATGGACTCCAGAACGGAGATCAGCCGTTGGAACCGCTCACGGGCCACAGCCCTTTCTCGAGGACTTCCCTGGCTGAACAGTGTTTCCTGGTGCAGCAGGGCTTCCAGTAAATTCTCCCTGACCCCCCGGACCTGCCGCAGCGATTCCTGGCTTTTCTCGAGCCGCCTGTCACTGTCGGATGCCAGCTGCCCGAGGCCTGTGGCCATGTCGTCGGCCGCCTGCTGGAGGGTCCTGACGAGCTCGGGGTAGGTCCTGGCGAGTTCCCGCCGTCTTCCGGCCCCGACCATCTTTCGCCAATCCGACAAAGCGGCGCCGTAACGCGCTGCGGCATCCTGGAGCCGCTCAAGAGGACCCTTCGCACCGGGGCCGAGGGGTAGCCCGGCCAGCGCATCGAGCGCACGGCGGAGGGCTTCAAACTCCTTTTCCAGCGCCTCCAGCGATGCATTGCCACGCTCCCTCAGATACCTCCCCTCCCTTTCCCGCAACCCGGGAAGAAAGGCCTGGACACTGGCAATCCGGGCTGCTGCGGACCGGGCATCGTTCAATGAGGCCT
>CAZURN010000174.1:0-7332 GCA_964623165.1 uncultured Syntrophobacteraceae bacterium | reverse complement strand
ATCATCTTGGGGAGAGCGATCAGCTTGTGCACCCCCGGGGTGAAGCGCAAGGCCACTCGAAGCAGCATTCTCTGGTCTTCCTCGGAAAGCTCATGCAGATGACGCCTGCCCATGCGGGCCACCAAGTCTTTGCAGGTCTCGATCTCGATCGCAGCGATGGGGCTCTGCCGAAAGAACAGCTCGTCCGGAGCAAGGTTTCCCAGGATGTCGACCCCTTCCACCACCAAATCGCGTCCGAGACTCATGAGGGCCATCCTCAGCTGCACGTCGTCCAGGAATTTCAAGAAATACGGGTTGGCATTCAGACGCTCCGGGTGGAAGTCCTCCCGGTTGGGATACCCAAAGAGGAGGTTGGCAGCAACTGAAGAGAAGTGAAGGTATCGCCGCTCATCGAAGAACTCCACATACTCTGCCAACTCTTCCCCATATTGTTCCTGAAATTGGCAGCGCACGCGGATCAATCCTTCAGTCAAACCCCGTGCATGCTCGGCTTCGAGCACGGTGTTGAGGCCAAAGCGCAAAAGGTCGGCGAAAAGGCCGACTTCCTGCATCGCCTGGATCATGGTGTCCAGGTCAGGCAATTTCGCCGGGTCCGGCTCCCCTTCCCCTTCGAGCAGTGCTTCGCAGGAGTACAGGAGATTTTCCCTGATGGTCCCATCGAAGATGAATGGCACCTGGGGAACCACTCCGATGTTTCGAACGATGTCAGACTTGGTCAGCTCTCGAACTTCCCGGCCGTCCACCTGGACGCTTCCACCGCTGTAAGGGGTGATCTGTCCGATGCAGTGTGCAAGGGTGCTCTTGCCACTGCCCGAAAACCCAACCAGGGTGACCTGCTCTCCGGGGTTCAATTCCAGGTCGATTCCGCTGAGAAGCGTGATACCGTCATCCACCGTGAGGGAGAGGTTCCGCACGGTGATGGCTCCACGAAGGTCGTATGGTTCGCGGTCTGGGGGCTCCAGGAGCCAGTCGGGCTCCACATCGAAAAAACTCATGATCCGGCTATAGCTCACACTGGAATCCTGGTAGACCTGGTAGAATTCCATGAGTTCCCGCGAGGGCTCGTAGAGCTTCTCCTGCGCAGAGAGAAACGCCACCAGGGCGCCCAGGTCGAAGTGGCCCATGATGGCCAGGTATCCTCCCGCGAGAAACAGGATGAGCGGACCAAGATTTTGCAAGAAGTTGTTCAGGACCTTCACCCTCTGTTTAGCCAAAATCCATGCCATGCGGGTTTCCCGGAGCATGTCCACCAGGCGGCCGACCTTGCGGTTCTCAATACGACAGCTCCCATTGCCGTGGATTTCGTGGATTCCCGCAATGGCCTCGCTCACCCGACTGCTGAACTCACGGGTGGTGTCCACACGCCTCGTATTCTCTTCATTGGCCCGCCTCTGCATCCGAGGAGCAAGGAATATCACAAAGGGAAAGATGATCAGACTCAGCAAGGCAAGCAGCGGGCTCAGGTAAAGCATGTAACCGGTTAGAGCCAGGAACGTCAGCACACTGGTGATCGGCACGGCCAGCGCCTGCCCCACGAAGTCCCCCGCCGGGGCAATCTCGGTGACGAGTGAAGAGACCACCATTCCCGGAGTTGTCTTCCGGTGAAAGCTTAGAGGGAGTGTCAGGATATGGCTGAACAGCTCTCTGCGCATCTTGGCAAGCGCCTGCTGCCCGATGTGCGTCTCGAGCACGTTTATGCCATACTTGAGCGCCCCAGCCGCGACAACAGCCAGAAGATAGACAAGGCAGTAGAGGAACAAGAGCTGGACTTTGCGGTGTCCGATGGCTTCATTGACAATACGCTTCTGCATTTCGAGGGGGACAACTCTCACCGCAACAGACAGGGCAATGATGAGCATAAGAAGCATTTGCAGCTTTAGGCCGCTTGCCCTGACCCAACCAAGGAGGGGGCGTTTCGTGACCATGCGGAATCCCCTGCGTGAGTGGCGCCACCGCGCCAGCAGAAGCACGCAGTGGACAAGGTATGAAAGCCTCTGTGCGTTGGCTCCAACAGCCTTTGAGCAAGTTGCTGTGCGGCATTCTAGTTGTTTATTGACCTGTCCACAAGGATCTCTTATTCTGAACACATCAACACAGCCGGGTGACGAATTGACGGGGGTTTTCCCTCGCACTCATAAAGGCTGAGATCGCCATTTCTCTCAAACTTCCACCGCACCTCGCGGCTCTCGCCGATTCGGAGTGTTCATGCTCGATAGCACCGGCAATTGTGAGCAGATGGCCGAAGGCACCGTTTCCTTCCTCCTGGTGAGCAGCTACGCTGAACTGGACCGGTTGAGCCGCATCGTTGAGTGCTTCGGCCGGAGTCGACAGCTGCCTCGGAAGGCCGTCTTTGCAATGAATCTTGCGCTGGATGAACTATTCACCAACCTCGTCGAGCATGGGTGCAAAGACGGCGGTGAACACACAGCGCGGATCTCCCTTTCCTGCGACGCTGGCATGGTCACCATCGACATGGAAGACGACGGCAGTCCCTTCAACCCGCTCGGTGCCCCCGAACCGGACTGCAGCTCCTCCTCTCCACGGGCAGGCGGCTACGGAATCCATCTGGTTCGGAGCCTTTCTGAAACGATCGAATACCGGCGTTGCGGCGGGAGGAACATTTTGAGGCTGCGTCAGCGCATCTATGATGAACAGGAGGCTCCGCCCGGGCCCCCTATGCCTCGGAGTTGACCATGTCCATGGAAATCGACGCATCCAAACGGCAGGGAGTGCTGGTCCTCTCCCTGGAAGGACGGCTGGATTCGAATACGGCGCCCTGCCTGGAAGAAAGGCTCAAGGGATTCATGGGATCGGGAGAAACCCTATTTGTCCTAAACTTCGACAAGCTTGATTACATCTCCAGCGCGGGGCTCAGGGTGCTCATCAATGCCGCCAAAGAGCTCAAATGTGACAATGGGCGGCTTTGCCTTTGCTCGGTCAGGGACTACATCCGGGAAGTCTTCGAGATCTGCGGGCTGATTCGCTTCTTCCCCATCCATCCATCCGTCGAGGAATCGTTGAAGTTCTGCGAATGAAGCGAGGACAGGCGAGGCTATTCTTCCGATTGGACAGAAGATCGAGCGGTGGCGTGGACAGCCACCAAGGCAATGTCATCGTGGGGCAGTGCCGCCCGCTGAAAATCCGTCACGACCTCGATCAAACGGTCGCACAGCGCGTGGGGCGGAATGCGGCAGTGGCATTTGAGGGCGTCGTGCAGTCGAGCTGAGCCGAAGCACTCCCAGCTTTCGTTCATGGCCTCAGTTATCCCATCCGTGTAGATCAGCAAAGTCGATCCCCGGGGAAGCATCAGGGTCTGTTCATCGATGGCGGGATTGGGCAGGATGCCCAAAGGTTGCCCCTGCCCGCAAGAGGCTGTGGCCACGGAGCCTTGCGGGTCGCAAAAGAGGGGCAGGGTGTGACCGGCCCGCGCATAGCGGAAGGCCCGCTTTTCCCGATCCAGGACGCCATAGAGCATGGTGACGAACATGCCCGCCTCGTTCATGCCGAGCAGGTGGCCATTGACCTGTTCGAGCACTTCCCGGGGCTGACGGGACCGTCTTGCCTCGGCCCGGACCAGACTACGGGTCATGGCCATGAAGATGGCCGCGGGGACTCCTTTGTCCGAGACATCGCCGATGGCAATTCCCACTTGCTCTGGGCCGAGCACGATGAAATCGAAGAAATCCCCGCCCACAGCCCGTGCCGGCACCACCCGAGCTCCAAATTCGAAATCTGAGAGCTGAGGCAGTGAACGCGGGAGAATGCTCATCTGAATTTCGCGCGCCACTTGAAGCTCGTGCTCTAGCTTCTCCTTTTCGATGATCTTTGCCTGAGCCGCTTGAAGTTCGAGGTACGCCTCCGAGAGTTGACGATTCTTTTCCCGCAGGTCGCGGATCGTGGCAGTGTCTGTGTCGCGCAGCCACTCAGAGAGCCGCCGCGCCAACTCATATGCCATGGATGGACGGTGACGGACCAGAGATTCGAAGGCCTTTCGGTCCATCTCGAGAAGCCTGGCAGGTGTGCAGGAACGAACGCTCGCCGAGCGCAAGCTCTTGGGTTGTAGCAGGCTCATCTCTCCAAATGTGTCTCCCGGCCCGTGCACTTTGAGCAACCGTTCTTCAGGCGTGCCCAAGGCCTTGATGACATCAACACTCCCTTCCAACACGATGTAAAAGCAATCTCCCGGTTCACCCTCATGGAAGAGAATGCTCTTCTGAGGGAGATGAATCCTCTTCAGAGTTGAGATGAGATGCTCCGCCTCCTCAAGCGAGAGCGACGCGAAGAGAGGATTCTGTATCAGAATGTGGGCAGGCATAATGGGTCCTCAGCGTTGGCGTGCAAAGCTCTCGACATCATCCCCGACACAACCATCCATATTGATCAACGAGTTGGAGCAACAGCAGCGGAATTATGCTAGGATTCGCCATGCTCTGATTCTCACTGGCAGCTGGGGGTGGGTGCAAGACCACTATACCACGAAAGGAGACTTCAGGCTTCTTTTCCACGAAGCGCCAATCCCGGTAATGCTCAGGATGTCTGCCGGCCCGTGCACCACGAGCAGGAGATGTGAAACCATGAATAAGACAGCCCATGTCCTTTGGGTCTTTGTGATGGCATTCACGGCATCTGGCTTGCCACCAGGTATTTCAGCCGCTGGAACGCCGATGGAAGAGGCCCGTGAGGCTTTTGCCGAGGCCGATTACCCGAAAGCCGTCGAAAAGTTCGAGAGGGTCCTGGCCGAGTCCAGACGTTCGGGAGACAAGAGGGCGACGGTCGATTGTCTTGTTCGACTTGGACGGGTGTATCGTCAGATGGGCCGGTATGGAAAGGCATTGGAGCTTCTCGAAGAGGCCCACGAACTGAGCACTGAGCTCAAATTGGGCGGCTTGGCGGCCACTTCCCTAACTGTTGCCGGAAAGGTCTACCGAGACCTCGGACATTATGAGAAGGCATTGGAACACCACCGAAGGGCCCTTTCCATCCGAAAGAGCATCAATAATGACAGGATCGGTGAGGATCTGCTCTCCATCGGAACGATCAACCGATTTCTGGGACAATACCCCAAGGCCATCAAGCACCTCGAGAGAGCGCTTGAGGTCTTTCGACGCTACAATGTCCGGAGATTTGAGGCAGCGGCTTTGAGCGAGATTGGAGCGGTTTACCGCATGATGGGACAGTCGGAAAAGGCATTGACCTATCATGAACAGGCCTTGGCCATCAGCAGGGAAATGAAGAACCGGGTTCAGGAACAATATGACCTTCTGTACATCGGCATTGCCCACTTCCCCCTGGGCCAGGCTTCCAAGGCTCTCCAGTATTTTGAGCAATCCCTTGCCATCGCCAGGGAGATTCAGGACCCAAAAGGCGAAGCGGTCAGCCTTCTCAACATGAGCGATGCCCTCAGCAGAATGAAGCAATTGGACAAAGCCCGGGAGGCGGCGACCCGCTGCCGGGAGATCTTTTCGGAGTTGGGAGAGGTGGAATTCATATGGCGCTCCGAACTCTGTCTGGGTCGCATCATTAATAGACAGGGGAGGCATGAGGAGGCTTTGGTTCACTACGAAAGGGCAGTCGACACCATCGAAGGCCTTCGTGGCAGCCTGAACGAAGAGGGTGCCAGGGGCACCTACATGGAGAACAAGATGCGGGTCTACGATGAACTTGTGGGACTGCTCCTGATTCTGCACCGGAAAGACCCCTCCAAGGGTTACGACAGGCGTTCCTTTGAAATCTTCGAGCGCAAACAGGGCAGGAGCTTCCTCGAGGCAATGGGCAAGAGCGGGGCGAAGCACTTTGCGTGGCTCCCCCAGCAATTGAGGGACCGAGAAGACGGACTGGAGGAAGAACTGGCAAGGTGCAAACAATCACTGGCCGAAGAAAAATCCAGGCCCCCCGGGCAAAGAAACAAGGTGGAAATCGAGATTCTCTCCAAGAGGGTGGGGCAGTTGAAAGACGCCTTGAGAGCCTTTGAAGCAGAACTCCAAAGAGACTTTCCTGACTACTATGCCCTCAAACATCCGAGGCCAGCCTCTCTGGTGGAACTCCAAGAAAGGGTTCTTCGGCCTGGCGAACTCATCCTCGCCTATGGAGTGTTGGACAAAGAGACCGTGCTCTGGAGCATGAGCCGTGAGCACTTCGAACTTCTCAGCATCCCTGTCAGTGAGAGTGACCTGGCTCACAGGGTCCACGAATTCAGGGACGGTTTACGGGTCGTTCTGGAAGCCGTACAGAAGAGACAGCCGGAATTCGTCATCAGGAGGGTCATCCAGGAATCCAAGGAGGGGCTGTTGGAGAAAGGGCGTGAGCTTCACGACCTCTTGATCCCTCAAGGCGCTCTAGGGAAGGTCTCCAAAGCTCGACTCCTTTATGTCGTCCCGAGCGGCAGCCTCTATATCCTCCCGTATGAGGCCTTGTTGCCTCCTGCAACGACCAAGGGTGAAAACCCGCGATTCCTCATAGAGAGCCATCCGTTGGCCTATCTTTCCTCCGCCTCCCTGCTCAAGACCCTTCGTGAATCAGCGGACAGGAAACGGGAGAACCCCCGCTACCCTCTCGTCGCCTTTGCAAACCCGATTTACAGAGGCAAGGAGAAGGCAGTGGATGGCGATGCTCCCCCGCCAACCAAACCAGAGGAACCCTTGCGTTCGGATGAGGATGCGCAGGAGATGAGTGTTCGGAGTCTTGCCTTCATGGAGCTCATGGGAGGGAGGTTTGTGGAGTTGCCGGAGACCGAGGACGAAGCCAAGGAAATCAGGAATCTCCTGGAGGCTCCGGAAGGGAGCCAGCCGCTCCAGTTGCGGGATGCCGCCTCCCGGAGCAACATCATGCAGATGAATGAGAGAGACAGATTGAAGGATTACCGCTATCTGGTTTTCTCCTGTCATGGCATTCTGCCCGAAGAGGTGGACAGCGTGCGGCAGCCCTCCCTCGTCCTTTCTCATCCGGACCCGCAAAACAAGGGGGATGGATTTCTGACCATGGCTGATGTTTTCGAGCTCAGGCTCAATGCGGATTTCGTGAGCCTCTCCGCCTGCAATACCGGAATGGGGAAAATAGTTAGGGGAGAAGGGGTGATCGGGCTCACGCGAGCCTTCATGTACGC
This sequence comes from uncultured Syntrophobacteraceae bacterium, assembly GCA_964623165.1. GTDB lineage: Bacteria > Desulfobacterota > Syntrophobacteria > Syntrophobacterales > Syntrophobacteraceae > JAAYUJ01. The sequence continues at coordinate 230 of CAZURN010000174.1, read as the reverse complement.
CGGCACTCCTGCACTCATGGTGAATTTATGGTCCGTGGAATCCCAGTCCGCGAAACTGCTCAACACCGGCTTTTACAGGCACCTCAAGGAGGGCGCGAACCGGGTGGAAGCCCTGCGGAGGAGCAAACTGCACCTCATCCAAGGGGGGGAAGGGGAACACTTCAGTCACCCCTTTTTCTGGGCACCTTCAGTCATTTTTGGGGACGGGAGCTGATGGCCGCTCCCCCGAA
>CAZURN010000173.1:0-7338 GCA_964623165.1 uncultured Syntrophobacteraceae bacterium | reverse complement strand
ACCATGAATTTGATGGCGTCAGCTCCTCCATCCCTGGCTGCATCTACCAGGGCAAGGGCCGTTCCAAGATCCCCGTTGCAGGTGGTTCCCACCTCTGCCACGATGAATATAGGCGCGCCTTCACCAATTTCCTTGCCAGCTATTCGTATTCTGTTCACGGTCCCCCTCTACTTGGCAACTGATGACGGAAGCTTCGGAAATGCTCGATCACCCTATGGACGGCGCGAATGACATCTTCCACATCATCTGCCGTCATGCCAGGAAATATGGGAAGTGAGATCAGTCGCTCATACGCTGATTCAGCTACAGGGCACATGCCTGGACCAGTGCCAAAACGTCGCTGATAGTAGGGATGAAGGTGCACTGGGATGTAGTGCACGTTAACTCCGATTCCCTCTGCTCGCAGCGCCTGATAGATAACCCCTCTATCTGTGCCCAGCCCTTCTGTATCAATGAGCATTACATAAAGGTGGTAGGCGTGTGTGGCATGCCTGCTCAACCTTGGGCATGAGATCTCTGGAAGTACACGAAACGCCTGGTCATAACGTCTAGCGATTTCCCTTCGACTGTCGATCCAGGCTGGGAGGCTCGAGAGCTGATTCAAACCCAGTGCCGATTGGAAGTCTGTCAGGCGGTAATTGTGTCCAATATCAATCATTTCATAGAACCAAGACCCATGGGATATACGTTGATGGAAGTCTGTGGTGATTCCATGATTGCGAAAGTTCCTCATTCTGCGCGAGAGATCCTTGTCAAATGTGGTGACCATGCCCCCCTCTCCGGTGGTGACGTGCTTCACAGGATGGAAGCTGAATGCAGTGAGATCGGCGAGAGTGCCGACCGAACTTCCATTGAAGGCAGCCCCGAGTGAATGACATGCGTCGGCGACGAGGGCGAGGTTGTGGTGATTGGCTATCGCCTTGAGAGCATCATAGTCACATGGCTGGCCAGCATAATCCACAGCAATGATTGCCTTGGAGCGAGGCGTTATTTTCGACTCGACGTCTGCAGGATCCATGAGGAGGGTGTCAGCTTCCACATCGGCAAAAACTGGTATGCCTCCCTGGTAGACAATGCAATTGGCCGTGGCGGCAAAGGTCATTGTCGGCACAATGACCTCATCACCCGGACCGATGCCCAGTGCATACATGGCTGCATGGAGTGCGGCAGTTCCGCTACTGACTGCCACCGCCTCCCGTGCCCCTACATAGTCCGCAAAAGCATGTTCAAACTCGGCCACCTTGGGACCCGTGGTCAGCCAGTCGGATCGCAGGACCTCCACAACAGCCTGGACATCGCTCTCGTCGATGCACTGTCGGCCATAGGGGAGCAGCACGTCCCGTACGGGTCTTCCCCCATGAATGGCAAGCGTGGTGTTCACCTCAGTTCTCCCCGATCATCTTGCGCAGTTCCTCAATAGTCAGCCAGCGATCGTTCGTGTCGCTTGAATAGGTCATCCCTTCAGGAACAGGTTTCGCATGGCTCCAATTGCTCGCACTCCAGTAGGAGAAGACCGGTTTGATAATGAACCTGTCCCCCAATTCAACCGTGTATCGTGATTCTTCGCTGGAGATCAGGAGTTCGTGAAGTTTCTCCCCGGGTCGAATCCCGATGAACTCCACCTGACAGCCCGGTGCAACCGCCTCGGCCAAGTCCATGATTCGCATGCTGGGGATCTTTGGAACAAAAACCTCTCCCCCATGCATCTGCTCAATGCACTGAATGACGAAATGCACGCCTTGTTCGAGGGTAAGCCAGAAACGGGTCATTCGGGGGTCGGTGACGGTGATTTTCCCATTTTGACGCTGTTTCCTGAACACTGGGATGACGCTTCCTCGGCTGCCCACAACATTTCCATATCGTGTGCAACTGAAGCGGGTGCGACCTTCACCCGAATAACTGTTCCCCTGGGTAAAAAGCTTGTCGGCGCAAAGCTTCGTGGCGCCGTAGAGATTGACGGGGTTCGCCGCCTTGTCGCTGCTGAGCGCCATGACCCGCTTCACCCCCTGATCTATGGCGGCATCGATCACGTTCTTAGCACCGTTGATGTTGGTCTGAATGGCTTCAAATGGGTTGTACTCGCAGGCTGGAACCTGCTTCAGGGCTGCAGCATGGACCACGATGTCCACACCGCTGAATGCCCTGTAGAGTCGCTCACGGTCCCGGACATCTCCGATGAAATACCGGATGGGCGAATCCGCCGTATCGGGATGCACCTGACGCATCTCGTGCTGCTTGAGCTCATCTCGACTGAAAATGATGAGCTTCTTTGGATGGAACTCGTGGAGCATAATCTCTGCGAACTTCCTTCCAAAAGAGCCGGTGCCGCCAGTGATGAGAACTGTTTGGTTCTGCCAGTCGATTTGAGTCTTCATGGATACCCTCAGGCCGCTTTGAAGTCTTGACTCTCCCAGGAGCAGCAAAAGCGGGCGGCATAGGAAACGAAAGCTGTGAAATTCAGTTGAAAGAACCCAGGAGATCAGTCCTTCTGATTCGCAGAGATTCCGAGCGGTCATTATGCAAGAGAAGTGCCAGCACATGATTCAAAGCTCCTGCGCGGAAATCCGTGGGTGATTCGGCGGTCATACAAATGTGTCATCCTTCTGACGATTGTTCCTGTGTTGACTGTCGGGGGTGGAAGCTGACCGAATCCTCAATTGGCGACCGACAGTGCATTGCGCGAACTTCCCGTTGCCTCCGTTAGAAAAGCTTTGACTGTGTGCTGTTTTCTACCGATGAAATAGAAGTCGTGGCAGGGCGAAGAGCGCCTGAAAGGGGAGGATTCACCTGGTCCTGGAACGAGGCCGGGAGGGTGGTGAGTGGATCCTATAAACGGTTTTCACTTGGTCTGCTTCCATTGAATTCGTTCAACGCTGCCAATGGGGTGGATGCCATTTCGTGGGTGAGGGGAACCCCTGTCGGTGCAGCACTGGTTGATCGACTTGATCACAGGTGCGGCATCGTTGTGAACAACATCTGGCATGTGAAGTGAACTATGATGTCAACACACTTCGAGACAGAGGAGGGCAAGCCGGTCCTCCATCGATTCGCTCAGGTCGAGTCGCTTCCCCCGATGCCTTGTTCCCTGCGGAGCTTGCTTCGCGTGGTCGAGAAAGAAGATGCTTCAGCGGCAGATCTCGTGGAACTAATTCAGAAGGATGAGGGTCTTGCGGCAAGAGTCCTTCGGATTGCCAATTCAGCTTACTACGGCCTGAGAGGCAAGGTCGAGACACTCTCCAGGGCGGTCATGACCGTAGGTTTCCATGAAGTGAGGTCCATGTGCCTTTTCAGCCTCCTGCTCGGTACCTTTCCGGTCACCGGACAGTTCGGCCGCTTGCATCGAGAGAGGCTGTGGAAGCACGCTCTCTCCACGGCCAAACACGCCAGCGAAATCGCCCGTATAAGAACTTGGATAACCAGAGAGGAAGCCTTTGACCTCGGCCTACTCCATGATCTGGGGTGGTTGGCGATGCTCGTCCATTATCGGGATGAATTTGAGTTAGTGACCCAATTCGCCGAAAACGAGGAGATCCCAACCTGGGAGGCTGAGTCTCATTTTGACCTCTGCCATGTTCAAGTTGGAAAATGGATTGCGGTCAAGTGGGGGCTTCCTCCGGTATATGAAATGGTGATGGCTTTCCATCACTCACCGGAGAGGAGTCGGTCTTTTCAGCCTCATGTCAAGATTGTGTCCCTCGCGAATGCCTTGTCTCATTGTGAAGAATACCCACAACTTGTCGAGTGGGCATCCGTCAAGACCCTGTGTCGGGCTCTTCGCATTTCGGAGGGCGAGTGGCAGGAACATGTCGGAACGGTCCAGGAAGTGGGAAAGGAAGTGAACAGACTTTGGCAATTGCTCAAGTGAGAGTAGAAATATATATGAATATTGAAGAGTTGCTTAGGAATGAACTGCTCGAAGTGAGGCGCAAGGAGGTCGAAAAGACCAATGTCCTGTCCATGTTCTCCCGGCTCATGGAGCTGCTTCCGCAGAAGCTCGGCGTGACAAAGACATGCGAGAACCTGGTCCGCATCATTATTGAGGAGACAGACTTCGAGAACTGTTCCATAGCGCTGTGGAATCCTGCGGAGAGATGCCTCGCTTTTGTTGCCGGATACGGACTGCCCGACCTGCTGGATGAGGACATCGGTCGTGCGTATCACAGAGCATTGACGTTCGATACAGGCCACGACATCGCCGGTGGAGTATATACCGGTCAAGAGCCGGTCTTCATAGGGGACGCAAGGGAACATCCCATCCCTCCCAAGTCGCGTGCGGTGGTGAGTCCAGTAAGTCTCGTCTGCGTGCCGCTCCTCGATTTGGGGATTCTCAACATGAGCGCCTCTCATCCGAGGAAGTTCACTCCCGAACAGAGGCGGAGCTGGGTCCTCTTGGGCAGTATCATTGGACAGTTGATCACGACCGCATCCCTGCATGAACGGCTCAGTGATACCAATCAACTCCTCGAACAGGACGTGGACCGGAAGACCAGGGAACTCGAGGCACGCAACCAAGAACTGGTTCTCATGAACGAGCTCCTGGAGAGGATCATTGATCACTCTCGCGAAGGCATCTGCCTCCTGGACTCCGACGGGATCATCCGGAAGATGAACAGAGGCATGGCGAAGTTCCAGGGCGAGGAGGCACATGAGGCGATCGGATCATCGCCTTCGGTTTTCTTTGACGACCCACTTGCGTTCAGGAACTTGCTCAATGAAGTCTCAGAGGCGGGCAGCAGGCAAGCCCTTGATCTTTTCATGAGGACTCCTGAGGGAGAGCTCCTGCCGGTCGACATCTACCTGACCAGACTCTCAGACAAGCAGGAGGCGACATCGGGCTATCTTCTCGTGGTTTACGACATGGCCGAAAAGAAGGCGTTCTCGGAGCAGCTTCTGAGGACGGAGAAGCTGGCGGCACTGGGAACCATGGCCGGAGGCGTGGCCCACGATTTCAACAACATGTTGATGCGGATTCTCGGGAACACGCAATTGCTCATGCTGCACGTCAGCGATGAAACGATACGCAGTCGACTGAAGAACATCGATTCAGCTGTTCAGGATGCGGCTCAAACCCTGAAACGTCTTCAGACATTTGCTGGAAAGAACGGAGAAGCCCAAGGCCATGCAAGTGCTGTGAACGTCAAGGAAGTCCTGGACGATGTGGTGGAGCTGACGCGGCCTCGTTGGAAGAACTCGCTGGAAAAGCACGGTTTTACCATTGATCTTGGGCTCGATGCTGCTTCCGACTGTGTGGTCCGCGTGAGTGCATCGGACTTGCGGGAAGCGCTGGCGAACATCATCTTGAACGCGGTCGATGCGATGCCGACTGGGGGGGGGCTCACCATCAGGACCGGCTGCCAAGGAGAGTCCGTATGGATCGAAGTGAGCGACACAGGCCTGGGAATGCCGGAAGAGGTGATCAGAAGAGTTTTTGATCCTTTCTTCAGTACCAAGGGAGTCGGCAATTCAGGCTTGGGGTTGAGCGTGGCCTGGAACCTGATCACCCGACATGGAGGGAACATCGAGGTCACGAGCCAGCCGGGCCAGGGGAGTACATTTCGTATCTGGCTCCCGAGGGCCCAGGACGAAGCCAAGCTGACTTCCACTATCAGAGTCTCCCCGGAGGCGATGTCAGGACGGGTGCTCCTGGTGGACGACGACCAGGAGATTCTGAGACTCTTGCGGGACATGATTCGCATGAGTGGTCACAGGGTCACTGCCACTGCGGATGCTGAAGAGGCAATGGAACTGATCGAAAAGGAGGAATTCGACCTCGTCGTCTCGGACATGGGGATGCCTGTTGTGAGTGGATGGGAAATCGCGAAGAAGGTCAAGAACAGGAGTCCTCTCGTGCCTGTCATTCTGATTACGGGCTGGGGAACTCAGTATGAGGAAGAAGATCTCACAAGGCACGGGATTGACCTCGTGCTTTCGAAACCCCTCGGATATGAGAAGCTGAAGGCGATTCTCCAGAAATACCTGTAGCGGTTGACATGAGTTGGATGGCGATGGAATCCCCTTGGCTCATTCACGACAAGAGACCGGAACCCGATAGGGACCCCATGCAGAGAGATCCAGCACCCGATGTGTGCGCCAAGTCAAATTCAGGACTGTGCCGGGTGAGTTCCTGGCTCCGCATGTTGCTGCTGGTGGTGGGCTTCATCATGGCCATGGGGTTTGGAGACGCGCAGGGTTTCAACTGGGGCGGAAAGTCGGAACCTTCCCTGGTGCTGCGACCCATTGAGGTCCTCACGAAATCGTCCGCAAGGTATTATGCCGGTGCAACACTTGGTCTGGTCCGTTTCCAGGGCCCCCCCGCTCAAGCGGATACGACGGAGAAGGTCGCTCAGGCCTACATGAAGGAGTTTCTGAAAACCGGGATCTTCAGGGAGGTCAAGGCCATTCCACAGCTTGCTCTAAGCGACCTGGAAGCGGTCTGGCTGTCGCGCAAGGCAGGGTGCGATTTGTTGGTTTCTGCATCGGTCCTTCATGTTCTCGGCGGAAGTGGGGCAATGCCGAACGAACTGCAGGTTGATGTCAGAATTTTGGACTCCCGCTTGGGAAAGGTAGTCTGGCACTTCCAGCAGAGTGCACTGTCTGAGCCGGGTCGTGACCGTGATTTCTTTTGGAGCACGAAGGTTGGGGCACCAGCACATGGGCTCTCCGCATTGGCAGAGGCTTTGGCCAGCCAACTGTGCGCATATCTGGTTGATCCGACGTCAAGTCCTTGACTTGTGAGTGATTGGCAAGGCCTTCACTCAACAGACAGATAATTGTTCCGGGCTTCAGGCTAATTTGTTATACGTGCCTAAACCAGACCAGGAAGGTGCGGTATGGAAATCAAAATCCACGAGTCGCAACCCCTGATGGCGGACCAGCGGATCATGCCAGAGCTTACGAACAGACAATCCAGGACCATCAAACCCGTCTCGAAAAGCAAAGGGAGCGCCACCAGAAAAGTCGGTGATGATCAGGGAAAGGGAGGGAAGGAGAGGGGGTCTTCCAATCCGAAGCACAAGGAAGGGGATGGACCTTCGGAAGAGATTGTTGCTGGCCCAGAGCCCCTCGCCTCAAATCCGTCCATGAATTTCGGACAAATTGCCCGAGTTGGTCTGGAGACGATGGAGCCTCCCGCCTGCGAACCGGTTCGGCAAGTCCCCTTGTCCGACTTGATCAAAGCCCGCACAGGTCCCAAGGAAGTGAGAGGTCGCATCTTCGACACCAAAGTTTGAATTGCCCGGATGAGTTACGTATGACAACCCCCGTGAGGAATGGACATGAAGAGACCATCCGAGTTCTCATTGCGGATGATGACGAGGTGTGCCGTGAAATCCTCCAGGA
>CAZURN010000172.1:0-7345 GCA_964623165.1 uncultured Syntrophobacteraceae bacterium | reverse complement strand
TCCTCGTGAGGGACCCGAATCCGTGCATCTACCATTATGAACTCGACTATTCCCTGGATTCCCGGACGCGTCAGACCAGAAATGGTTTTATATGCGCCTTGAAACTTGAAGACTTCCGTTCCGGAACGGTTCGTCCCCACGAGCAAACGTTTCAAAATATCAAGGATGAACGACTTGGCTTGATGCTCTCCTGTCACGCGAATCTCAGCCCCGTTTTTTCCTTGTACGGAGACCCGGAAAACCTTGTTGATTCGACCCTTCGAGAGGGAAGAGAACCCGAGCCCGTCATTGATTTCACCGACATCCACGGGTTGACGCATCGAGTCTGGAAAGTTGAGCGTCCCGATGTTCTCCGCAAGGTGGTGGATCTCATGGTGGAGAAGACGATATTCATTGCCGACGGGCATCATCGCTATGAGACAGGACTCAATTATCGGACAATCCGCCGGGAGCGATCGAAGACGGCCGATCCACATGAATCGTACGAATATATCATGATGTATTTGTCAAACATGAATGACGTCGGATTGACGATCCTTCCCACGCACCGGATGCTCAGGAACCTGAATGGAATTGATGTCGAAGAGTTCCTCGACGCGGCTCGTGCCTTCTTCGACATCGCCAGCTTCCAGCAGGATTCTGCCGGTGAACAGGCGTGGACAGAGACTCTTCTTGGTGGGGGAGCCCGCAAGGAGAATGTCATCGGTTTCTGTTGCCATGGAGGCGGTCCACTCGTCGTTCTCAATGCGAAGCGGGACAAGATCTCGGATTATCTCACTGCGAAGGGGTTGGCCGGAGTACTCCACCGGCTGGACGTAGTGGTGCTGGACCAGGTCATATTGCGTTACTTGTTGAATCTGTCGGATGATTTCCTCGCAAACGAGCAGAACATTCACTTCAAGCACAACCTTCTCGAAGCGCTTTCTCATGTGAGGTCCGGAGAGTACGAGGCGGGTTTTTTCATCAATCACACCCGCATCGAACAGGTGGAGGCAGTGGCCAGTGCTGGGCTGATCATGCCACACAAGTCCACCTACTTTTATCCCAAAGTTGGGAGCGGTCTCGCAATCCGTCTCCTGGACGGGGATGAGAAGGTCGCTATCTAGAGGCATCTCTCTTGTTCACCCGCGATGCTCTTTTCAATGGAAAGCTGGTGCTGATCCAGGAAAGGGGCGGCTACCGATTTTCAGTGGACGCTCTTTTGCTTGCGGGTCTCACCAGGGTCAGGCCCCGGGACCGGGTAGCGGACCTGGGTACTGGATGTGGTGTGGTTCTCCTGGTGATGGCATACAAGAACCTGGGAAGGGATTTTACAGGCCTTGAAATTCAGTCTGATCTTGTCACTTTGGCAAAGCGCAACGTGGAGGCCAACGGGTTTTCGGAGCGCATCACGATCGAACACCTGGACTTCAGGAGACTGGCGGGTCGTCTACCGCCGGACAGCTTCGACCTGGTAGTGAGCAATCCTCCGTACCGCCGTCTCGAATCCGGGAGAATCAACCCCTGCGCGCAACGGGCCAAGGCACGCCACGAACTCCTTGGATCCGTCGCCGACGTGTTTGCCGCCGGGGGGCATCTCCTTCCTCACGGGGGACGCCTTGCCGTCATCTATCCTTCGACGCGACTGGGACACTTGCTGGTCGTTGCCCAGCAAAACGGATTCAGTCCGAAAGAGTTGACCATGGTGCACTCGAAGCCCCACAGCCCAGCCTGCCTCGTGCACCTGGAGTGCCGCAAGGGAGGCGGAGAACAGCTGCGGGTTGCCCCCCCCTTTTACATTTATGCCGAAGACGGCGTCTACACCAAGGGCATGCTCGGGTTGCTGCACGATTCGTGTTGATGAAAGCGGTGGGATCTGTCCTGGTGCGCAGCTCTGGGCCGGAGTGTAGGGATATGTGCGAAAGTGAGAACAAATCGCGGGAATCCCATGATAACTGGAGGAGAAGGGAATGGATCTAGGTCTAAAGGACAAGGTGGCCTTTGTTGCGGGAGGGAGTCAGGGTTTGGGCAAGGCGGTTGCCATTGAGATGGCGCGCGAGGGGGCAAGAGTGGTCATTTGCGCTCTCGATGACCCTGAACTCCCCAAAGCGGTTGAAGAGATTCGTGAAAAGACGGGCGGGGAGATCATCGGTGTTCCCGCCGATGTGACCGTCGGAGAACAGGCCAGGAATTTTATCAGAAAGGGTGTTGCGCACTTCGGCACGGCGGATGTGCTCGTGAACAATGCTGGGGGGCCTCCGGACAAGTCTTTCCTGGAAATCGACGACGAACTCTGGATGTTCGGGGTCCGACTGAACTTGTTGAGCACAATCATCATGACGCGGGAAGTCGTTCCCATTATGAAAGAGAAGCGCTGGGGCCGCATCATCAACATGACCTCCGTTTCCGTAAAGCAGCCCATCGATGGGTTGATCCTCTCCAACACCGTGCGGATGGGGGTGATCGGCATGGCCAAAACCCTCTCCAATGAGCTGGCGCCTTTCAATGTCACAGTGAACAACGTCTGTCCCGGCTACACGATGACCGAGAGGGTAAGGAAACTCTCCATCGATGTGGCGGCCAAGAAAGGCACGACACCGGAGGCAGTTGTCAAGGGTTGGGAAGCGCTGGTCCCCATGGGACGATTGGGGACCCCGGAGGAATTTGCGGCGCTCGTCACTTTTCTCGCTTCGGAACAGGCCGCATACATCACGGGCGCATCCATCCAGATCGATGGCGGGTATTATAAGGGAAGCATGTAGACAGGGGCAGCAAGTGATGGAACAGCCAAAGGCATATGTTCGGGCGGTGGGACGCTTTGTCCCGGAGCGGCGCTTGACCAACCAGGATCTTGAGAAACTGGTGGACACCAATGACGAATGGATCCTGACTCGAACGGGTATTCGGGAAAGGCGTATTCTGGAGCCCGGGCTTGGAAACTCCCACATGGCGATACGCGCTGCGCAAGACTGCCTGGAGAGGGCAGGGGTGGAGCCTGGGGAGGTTGAAGTCATCATTGTCGGTACGGTGACTCCGGACATGTTGTTTCCTGCCACGGCCTGCCTCGTTCAATGTGGCATCGGGGCCAATCACGCTTGGGGCTTCGATCTATCGGCAGGGTGCTCCGGTTTCATCTTTGCTCTCACCACCGGAGCCCAGTTGATTGAGAGTGGAAGGCACAAGAAGGTTCTTGTCATTGGCAGTGATGTGATGAGCAGCATCATCGACTATGAGGATCGCAACACGTGCGTCTTGTTCGGTGACGCCGCCGGCGCGGTTCTCCTCGAACCTTGCCCGGAACGGGGCTTCGGGCTGTTGGATTATGTGCAGCGGGTGGACGGCTCGGGTGAAGACTATCTCCACATGAAGGCAGGTGGAAGCCGACGCCCGGCGAGCCTTGAAACCGTCAGAAACAAGGAACATTTCGTCTACCAGGAAGGCAGGCAGGTTTACAGGTACGCGGTCACCGAGATGGCCAATGTCTCGGTGGCGATCTTGGAGCGGAATGGGCTCAAGGGGGAGGACATCGCCCTGTTTGTGCCGCATCAGGCAAATCTGCGAATCATCGATGCCAGTGCGAACCGCATGGGAATTGACCCCAACAAAGTGGTGGTCAACATCGATCGATTTGCCAACACCACCGCGGCAACGATCCCTCTCTGTCTCTATGATGTCCTGGTGCAGGAAAAGCGAATTGGCAAGGGCGACTATATGGTCATGTCGGCTTTTGGGGCGGGCTTCACCTGGGGCAGCGTGCTCCTGCGCTGGTGGGAGTGAGCCGCCAACCCGGAATGCCTTGGGACAACAGGGGGCAAAATGATGCTGATGCGGGCATGACCCATACGAAATGTTCAGCCGTCCGTATTGATGCAGTGAATAGGGAGGGCGTGGGAGTTCAATTCCACTAGAGGCCTGCCCTCCTCAAAATGTCTTCCCATCGTTTATCCGTTTCCTGCTGGAATTCAACCACTTGCTGATCTGTCATGCGCTTGAACCGTCCCTGGATTTTCAGGTAATCCTCAACAGGTCTCTTGCGGCCGCTCCTGGCGATACTGAGACTCTTTCCCGTGAGGGTGAACACACCGTTTTCCACTTCGTAGAGCACGACGATACCCGTTTCCACGGCCAAGCGGCCAAGCTTGACCGTGTCCTTGGTGGGGAATCCCCACCCTGGTGGGCACGGGACAGTCAGGTGGATGAACCGGGTCCCTTTGATCTGCTTGGCCTTGAGGAATTTGTTGAACACGTCTCCTGGATACGCGGAACAGGCGGTGGCAAGATATGGGAGATGGTGGGCCTCCATGATCTGGATGAAGTCCTTCTTGGGCTGCTCCTTGGGGATCACGGGGGTGGTGGTGGTCACGGCCCCAGTGGGAGTGGCGCTCGACCGCTGGACGCCCGTATTCATGTATGCCTCGTTGTCGTAGCAGACGTAGATGATGTCAGTGCCTCGTTCAGCCGCACCGCTTAGCGCCTGGATGCCCATGTCAAACGTGCCTCCGTCGCCTGCCATCGCGAGAACAGTGAAGTCATCCCGGCCGGTCGCCTTGAGCCCGGCAGCGAGTCCTGCGGCCGAAGCCGCCGTGCTTGCGAACGTGTTGTTGACCGCATTGATGGCGACGGGGGTCTTGGGGTAGATGCCGTGAAGGATTGTGAGGCAGCAAGCCGGATGGGTCATGATGGTCTTAGGACCCAGAGCCTTCAGGATGTAACGATATGCAATGGGCAATCCACACCCGGCGCAGGTGCGGGTGCCAGGCATGATGTACTCTTCTTCGGGAAGATCCATGATGGCTGTTGACATGAACAGGCCTCTTTCTATCGGTTGATGGATCGTGATTTCATTTGAAATGGCGTCGTCGATCCCTCCAAGTGTTTGTGCCCCCCATGCCCTACACCCCGGAACCAAGCCATTTCGGGTGTTCTTGCACCCTGCCTTCCTCCATGTGCGCCATGGCATCCCGGGCTGCATCCAAAAGATCAGAGGGTTTCACATCCTTGCCACCGAGTCCGACGATGTAGTTGAAAACCGAAGGGTGACCTCCGTTGGTGCTGAACAGGGCTGCTTTGAGCTCGGTGGCCAAAGCCCCTTCGTAACCGTAACTGATAGCCTTCTCAACAACGACGTGACACTTCGCTGGACAGGTCGCATGGGCTAGAACCGTGGTCGGAAAGGGCCGAAAAACACGCAATCCGATCACTCCCGCCCTGATTCCCTGTTCCCGCAGTAGGTCGGCGGCGTCGCTCGCTTCACTCGAAAGAGACCCCATGGTGACGAAAAGAAGATCCGCGTCTTTGGCCCTGTACCTGTAAAGGCAGTCTTCATAGAATCTCCCGAAAGTCTCTCCAAATGACCTTCCGAGTTCCGATATCGTCGAGAGAGCGTTCTCGAAGGTCTCTTGCAGTCTCCGTCTGAACCCCATGTAACTGGGGGCGAGGACTCCTTCGGAATCTGGAATAGGGTCGGTCATGACCACTGGGTTGATGTTGACCGGTGCTTCGGATTCAATGCGATACGGAAGCTGATATTGAGGCAGGAAGGCGTCCACCACGTCCTGATTGGGAATCTCGACGGGCATCATGGTGTGGGAGAGCCTGAAGCCGTCGAAACAGACCATGACAGGGATCAGCAGCTGTTCCGCTACTCTGTAGGCCAGAATAACATGATCAAGGATTTCCTGGTTGTTCATGCAATAAAACTGCATCCACCCGGTATCGCGCTGAGCGATGCTGTCCTGCATGTCGTTGAGTATGGTCCAAGGTGCGCCCAACCCGCGGTTCGTCACGGGCATCACTATGGGCAGTCGGGCACCCGCGGCCCAGTGGAGTTGCTCATGCATGTATGCCAACCCGTTGGCGGCAGTGGCCGTGAAGACCCTTGCGCCCACCAGTGACGCAGAGATGCACACGCCCATGGCGGAATGTTCACTCTCCACCCTGACGAATTCCGCCTTCAATTCCCCTTTCTCGACGTATTCGGAGAGGACTTCAGGGATCTTGGATTGGGGGGTAATTGGGTAGGCGGCGATGACTTGCACTTTACAGAGCTTCGCAGCCAACGCCGCAGTTTGAGTCCCAGTGAGAATGAGCGTTTGTCCCAAGGCGGTGATATCCTTTCCTGAGCAGACTGGGGGAATCCATTAAATCGTCAGTCAGTCCAGGGCCCCCATCTGCACCCCGCATGCAACGACCGGAATTGGATCATTCAAAAGAGTGATTCAAGCCATACCCTGGCAAGCCGCCAGCAAAGTATCCCATAACGATCGAGTGGTCAGAAGTCAAACGAAAATGTGAGTGGCACCAAGCTCGGCGAATGTCCATTTGGCAAGACTCTTAATAATCCAAATGTGTCGTTTTCAGCAGTGATCGACAAAGCGAGACAGCTCCATTGAGTGACAAGGCCTGATCGATACGATTCGTCAGTTCCGGTTTGAAATCACAGTATTGAAACTGACCATAGGGTCTTGGGGGGAAATGCGGTTCGGATATGACGACGGATTTAGTGGAATTTGATGTTTAAGGGGGCTCGAAAGGCGGGTATTCGACGGGAGGAATTGTTTGGGTGTGAGAGCAAAAGCACGTGAAGCGCATGTCGCTTCCCATGAGGTTTGCTCTCACCAACCAGCCAGGGCCCGCAGGGCTATTTACCCTTGGTGCTTCGCTTGGAAGCTTTCAGTGGGTTGATCTTAGCCTGCTGCTGGCTCTGCGTCTCGACCTTGATGTGAGTGGCGAAGTTGCAGTTGCTGGTGCGCCACTTCATGGATGGATTGGGAAAGCTGGCACAATACTTGCCTTTTGGCAAATCCACAATCTTTTGGCATCCATCACATCGATCGATGATTTGGTGGCAAGAGCCCCCATTGTACCCACAGCCAGATTTTGTCATGAAAGCGCAGTCGGAACCCGCCTTCACCGTTACGCAGTGCATGGCACATACCTCCTCTTGGATTTTAATGGATTTCTCCCACAGAAAATTGAGGCGAATGATAACCGCGTTTTCCCCCCTGTCAAGTGCTTTTCGCACTGGTTTTTCATCCTCTGCGTGCGCGCCTCGGAGGCTGTGAAGTATGCCCAGCCTTTGTGGCTGTCCCGGGCGCTGGGGCCTGACCCCAATAATCTCCACTTCAGAGCTTTTCAGGCGAGGAACACTCCGCGAATTCCCCGTGCATGGGCCGCAAGAACTCCTCCCAATCTTTTTCACTCAACCCCTGGCTGCCATTTTACGATTTATAGGCTGCATGCCTCCGGCTTGTGAAGGAGCTGGCCCATTCGAGGGACTCGCGCAGTCGTGGGCTCCACATGTCGGTTCCTGCATTGATCTGGACTCGCAGAGATTGTCAACTGCCTGAAGGGGTGTCTTGGTGGC
>CAZURN010000171.1:0-7356 GCA_964623165.1 uncultured Syntrophobacteraceae bacterium | reverse complement strand
AGGCCTTGCAGGTGGTGGCTGCCCCGATTCCAGGAGAGGTGACCGGATTCCTCGGGGGGTACATCTACGGGCCGTACCTGGGGGTTCTGCTCTCCACCATCGGGCTCACCCTGGGCTCGTACGCGGCGTTTATCCTCTCCCGCACCTTCGGGAAGCCCTTTGTGGACCGTTTCGTGTCCCCGTGCACAATGCAGCGTTTCGACTATCTCCTGCATCACAAGGGGGCTTTCCTGGTGTTTCTCCTCTTTCTGATCCCGGGATTTCCGAAGGACTATCTCTGTTATGTCCTTGGCCTCGGGCAGCTCTCTTCCATCGAATTCGTCGTCATCGGGGGGGCCGGTCGGCTGTTTGGGACCGTACTCCTGACTCTGGGGGGCAATTTCATCAGACTTCACCAGTACAAACAGTTTTTTGTGCTGGTGGGGGCCGCCATTATTTTCGTCCTGCTCGCTATGGCTTACAAGGACAAGCTCGAACAGCTCTTCCGGGACTGGCACGCAAGAAAGGAACGGAAGGAAGGACGGGACTACTCGGACCGGATCAACCGAGAATGTGCCGTTTCGCCAAGAGCGGACTCCCCAAAGCTTTCCAGGTAATCCTCTGTACCCCGCAAACCATGAAGTGATCCGTGTAGCCCTGCTCGTCGACACGGGCGGGAAGCTGAGACGTTGGGACCTTGTATGATCCCCGGCAACTATGCGTGTTCAAACAGTTCCTGGTGACGGTGGGAAATGGCCCGCGGCATGATTCCAGGTTATCCTGAGAGGTGTCTTTGGAAGAATCATCGGAACCCCTGATATTGGATTTGAGGCGAAATTGCGTAGAAAGGTTACAAAATCATAATATCAAGGTGAAGATAGCTGATAAACCATGGTTGTGATGCTCAATTGAGAGCAGTCTTTGATTTTCAGCAAGAATGAGATGCCCAACGCCCCACAACCAGCTGTTGACCCACTGGCCTTCATGCCCTTTCAGGCGTCGCTCGCGCTCGTCCTATCAAAGGCGTTCGAGCAGACCCCGCCCTGCGAGCCGCTCCGCTTCACTCGGTCGGTATATCGGAGTGCACTGGGAGGTTTCATGGAAACCTCTATCGAAAAGCGTGTCAAAGATGGTTTTGCCCGTCAAGAGTGATGGCAGCAATCGGGGCATCCTGCACCAGAGTGGAACAGGGTGAAGTGACCGTTGAATTGCCGTTTCGACCAGATCTCGCACAACAACATGGCTTCCTGCATGCGGGGGTAGTGACCATGCTTGTCGATACCGCATGCGGTTACGCTGCTCTGACCCAAATGCCCGCCTCTGCGGAGGTGTTGACCGTGGAATATAAAGTCGATTCCCTGTCGCCCGCCGAGGGTGAAAAATTGATTGCCCGAGGCCGTGTAATCCAGGCAGGCTGCACATTGAGGGTTTGCTTCGGAGAGGTTCATGTGAGGAAGGACGGGGAAGAGAAACTGGTGGCCACGATGCTGGCCACCATGATAGTGCGTGAAGAAACGGGTTTGGCGGATTGACATATCATCGCGGGGCAGACATTTACGCTCACTTGAAGTATTGGCCTTTCCTCTTGGATTGTCCCGTGTCTTTTGGGGTGTCTTTCGACCTGCCGCCGAACAGGTGGTTCGAGCAAGAGGCCAAACCGGATGCGGCAATCAGGAGTGCAATCTTGAAGTCTCTCGGTGCGTGGTTTGATGCGGCTCAACCGCAGGACTGAGGATGCAGGAAGAACTGTCCTCAGGGCTTCTGCAATGGTGTATCGGTCCACATTCATACCATAAGCGTTTCTTTACAGACCTGATGCTGCAGTTGCCGCGCGAGACTTTCCCTTTAGCGCAGGAGATGGCAAGAGGCGACCCGATGTGACGAGATCGCTCGTTCGCGCGGGGAATCCGAATCTCTGAGATGCGGCAGGAAACCGACGGGCACGAGAGTTGCCCGGTCAAATCCGTGGGGTTTGGTGCTGTTCCAGGTCAGCGCTCTTGCTCATTCGATTCCCCCCGCCTATTCATAGCTGAGGTATTAACTATGCCATTATATGCAAAAAAGAGAAATTTGGTAAAACAAAAAAAGCAATCAGTTAAGCAAAAAAATAAAATAAGGGAATATAAATATCAAGTAATCATTGGCGGTTCCATTGCAACTTTTATATCATTTATCATTTACGCGTTTATTTTTGCCATACCAAAAGGGAGACATGAACCACGCTTCCAGTTTTCAGAGCAAGAGAGCCTTTTCATATACATAATTATCTTTGCAATACCAATAATTACGATCATAGCTACATCAATATATAGTTTCTATCGCATTTCTTTGATCAAGAAAAGCAAGAAGTGAATGAACTATTCATGGTGCTATCAATCTAATCCGGACGAATTAAAGATACAGGCTCCATGAGTGATTTCGAACCATGATTCGATGGAACCTTGAACCTTCGCTTGCCGCTCGTGCGTTCAGTGGTCATCGATGGTCGAAAGGTCTAGGTCTGGGAGCATGGCTCCATGTTCGAGAAGGTTCAGGTGCATTTCATATGCGGTGGCCAGGTCGTGGCGGATGTGTGCTTTCCTGGACCGTTCGATGTACCTGTAGAGGTAGTCCTTGTACACGGGGTGGGCGCAGCGGTCGATGATGGTCTGAGCCCGCCGCATGGGCCCCAGGCCTCGAAGGTCTGCCAGCCCCTGGTCGGTCACCACGATCTGCACCGAGTGCTCGTTGTTGTCGATATGAGGGCACATGGGCACAATGGAGGAGATCTTGCCGCCCTTGGCGACGGATGGGCACATGAAGATCGAGATGTAGGAATTGCGGGTGAACTCGCCGCTGCCGCCTATTCCATTCATGATGTCCATCCCGTAGACGTGTGAGGAATTGACGTTCCCATAGATGTCGATTTCGAGCGCCGTGTTGAGAGCGATGACACCCAGCCTGCGGATGACCCCCGGATGATTGGACAGTTCTTGGGGGCGAAGGACGATCCTTGGCACGAAAAAGTCCATGTTGGCGTACATGCGCTCCAAGGTTTCATTGGTCACCGTGAGGCTCGTGGTGCTTGCGGCGGTGAGCTTTCCCTGTTCCATGATGTCCACGAGGGAGTCCTGGAAGACCTCCGTGTACATATTGAATGTGGGAATGTATGGGTTTTGGGCCAATGCGCGCATGACTCCGTTTGAGACGTTGCCGACCCCCGCCTGGAGCGGCAGGAATTCGTTGGGAATTCGTCCGGCGAGCATCTCGTCCAGGAGAAAGCGCACCACGTGCTGCGCTATTCTTTCACTGCGGGCATCCGGCTCGCTAAAGCCCGGCACATGGTCCGGTTCGTCGTTTTCCAGGACGGCGATGACTTTTTTGGGGTCCACCACGGCATAGGGGTATCCCAGCTTGGTGAGGGGGTCGCGGAAGGGCACGGGGAAACGATGGGGCGGCGGGGGCATGATCATGATGTCGGCCATCTCGCGGAGGCGAGGCGAATGGTGCCGGTTCACCTCGACGATGACGCGGTCCGCATACTTCAGGTAGGTTGGGGATGCCCCAACGGACGTGGTGAGATACACCCTCCCGTCCAGAGTGATCTCCGTGGCCTCGACCACGGCAAAATCCACCCTGCCGTGGAACCCTTCCAGCACGGTCTGGGGCAGGTGGGATAGGTGCATGTCCACGTACTCCACTTCCTGCTCGTTGATCTGCTTGCGCAGGATCGGTCCACTCTGGTAGGGAGCCCGGTAGGACATGGCCTGAGCCCTGGCCAGGGGCTCATCGATGCTTTCCCCACTGGATGCGCCGGTGAGGACCCGGATCTTGAAGGGTTCGCCTTTGGCATGAAGGGCCGCGGCCCTGGCAGCGATGGCCTTGGGCAGGAGCTTGGCGGCGCCGGCGTTGGTGAATCCGCTGAAGGCGACAGTGGCCCCATGGAATATGTGTTCGGCTGCCTCTTCAGGGGTGAGCCTCGGAAAACCACTCACTTTGGACATGCAACGCCTCCTTCACTCATCTTTTCACACGCGCCCATGCGCTTCTCTCTTCCAGTGGATTCCATCACCGTATTTCTGCGATCTCCGACAGCTTGAGATCCGGCAGCATGGTCCCATGGTGCATTAGGTTCTGATGCAGTTCGAAAGCCTTCCGCAGGTTGTGGCGGATGTGCCCGACC
This sequence comes from uncultured Syntrophobacteraceae bacterium, assembly GCA_964623165.1. Lineage (GTDB taxonomy): Bacteria > Desulfobacterota > Syntrophobacteria > Syntrophobacterales > Syntrophobacteraceae > JAAYUJ01. The sequence goes on along the minus strand of CAZURN010000171.1, from coordinate 3,215 downwards.
CTCGAGTCCCTGATGTAGGCATGCAGGTAGTCGCGGTACGCTGGATGGGCGCAGTTGTCGATCATGCGCTTGGCCCGCTGCATGGGGCCGAGGCCGCGCAGGTCCGCCAAGCCCTGATCCGTCACGATGACCTGCACGGAGTGTTCGTTGCTGTCGATATGGGGGCACATGGGGACGATGGAGGAAATCCTGCCGCCACGACTGATGGAGGGACACATGATGATGGAGAGGAAGCTGTTTCGCGTGAATTCGCCGCTTCCCCCAATGCCGTTGATGATGTCCGTGCCGTACACGTGCGAGGAGTTGACGTTTCCGTAAACATCCACTTCGACTGCGGCATTGATGGTGATCACCCCGAGCCTTCGGACGACTCCGGCATCGTTGGAGATTTCCTGGGGTCTCAGTACAACCCTTGACGCAAAGAAGTCCATGTTTTCGTACATCCGGTTGAGGACCCTGGGCGAGACGCTCAGGCTGGTCGCGCTGACCCCAACCGCCTTCCCCTGTTCCATGAGGTCCACGATGGAATCCTGAACCGCCACCGTGTACATCTTGAACGGCGGGATGAATGGGTTCGAACCGAGAGTGGCCATGACCCCGTTCGCAAGATTGCCGACGCCAGACTGCAAGGGCAGGAATTCCTTGGGGATATGCCCGCGGATCATCTCTCCATGGAGGAACTGAACCAGGTGCTCCGCAATCTTTCGGGACTGTCTGTCGGGTATGGTGAAGGGGTCGATTTGATCGGGCTCGTCATTCTGCACGATTCCGACGACCTTTCTCGGATCCACCACGGCGTATGGATAGCCGATCTTGGTCATGGTGTCGTGAATGGGTATGGGACTGCGTCGCGGAGGAAGAGGCAGCACGGTGATGTCTGAGAGCTCCGGAAGGCGCTTGGAATGGTAGTCGTTGACCTCAATGATGACCCTGTCCGCATATTTCAAGAACACTGGGCTGGAGCCGATGGAGCTGGTGAGGTAGACGCGACCGTCCCGGGTGATGCCAGTGGCCTCGATCACGGCATAATCCACATTCCCGAAGAAACCGGCTCCCAGTGTTTGAGGCGCGTGGGACAGGTGCATGTCGAGGTATTCGACTTCCTGGTTGTTGATTTGTTTGCGCAGGGTGTGTGAGCTCATGAAGGGCGCCCTCCAGGACACCGCCTCGGCCTGGGCCAGTTCCTCGTCGACGAACCTGCCCGCGGAGGCACCGCTCAACACCCTGAGTTTGAATGGCTCTCCCTTCTCGCGGAATTCCTTGGCCCGGGCGGCGATTGCCCTTGGGACCGCTTTGGCCGCTCCGGCCTGAGCGAAACCGCTGAAGGCGACCGTCATTCCGTGGCGTATCTGGGCCGCAGCTTCCCCGGGGCTGAGTCTCGGAAATGTGGTGGTACCTGGAGTCATGGTCTTCTTTCCTGTCCATGCCGAGTCTTGTGCACTATCTGACACTGTCTGCAAGGACCTCGGCCATGTGTTTCACCGCGATCCTGCGTCCTTTTCGCTTGTCCATGCCTCCCCGCAACTGCAGCACACAGCCGGGGCAGTCCGTCACCAGAACTTCGGCGCCAGTGGCATCCACGTGATCAAGTTTCCGCTTCAACAACTCGGCGGAAAGCTCGGGGAAATCCAGGGAGAAGGACCCGCCGAATCCACAGCAGACGTCCTCATCCTTCGCTTCCACGTATTGCATGCCGCCGGTCCTGATGAGCTCCCTGGGTTCCTGGGTCACCCCGAGTCCCCGGCAGAGATGGCATGGTGAATGATATGCGGTCCTGGTCGATGAGGCCCTGAAGAATTCCGGTTCCACCTTGAGGACATTCACCATGAAGGAGCTGAAATCAATGATCTTGTCCATGAACTGATGCATCTTGACCCCAAGGCCCGATTCGGCGCCGAGGAGTTTAGGATAGTTTTCCCGAATGTGCGAGCCGCAAGATGCGCACAGTGTGAGAATGTAGTCATAGTCCGACGGATCAATGGCCTTGAGGTTCTGTATGGCGACTTCCTGAGCCACTGCATTCTCCCCCATCATCTTGGCGGGCAATCCGCAACAGGTTTGATCCGAAGGATAATCGACCTGAACTCCCCGGTTCTTGACAATCTTCAAGAAAGCCTGGGCCTGCTCTGGATAGACGAAATCCATGAGGCACCCGCCAAAAAGGGCCACGCGCCAGCGGGGTTTCGCCACGCGAGGGCTGATTTTCTCCCACTGGTCTCGAAGCGGTGTCCTGGCGATGGCCGGGAGGCTTCGAAACTGGTGTTCGCCTGAAAAGAACATGGGGAGATGCCGGATGAAGGGCCCGCCTCCGGTCACGGGACGCTGGGCGAGATAGGCCCTCCGGAGGAGGAAGTGGAACAGTTTGCGGTTGGGAAGGATCCGCTGCAGGAGCCGATTCTTCGCAGGCCTCTTGCCCTCTACATCGAGAACCGTGCGATGGACCTCCTTGATGAGGTGCGGGAGGTCGATGCCCGTGGGGCATACTCCCTTGCACGCCTGACAGTTGAGGCAGGCTCGGACGATGGCCCTCGCCTTCTTGCGGCCGTGATAGAAATAGGTAAGGATGAGCCCGATGGCCCCAATATAGACGTGGCCGTAATTGTGCCCCCCCACCAGCTTGTAGATGGGACAGACGTTGGCGCAGGCCCCGCACCGCATGCAGCGCAGTGCCTCGGAGAATACCGGATCACGGGCCAGCGCAAGGCGACCGTTATCAAGGAAGACGATGTGCATTTCCTTGCGCCCATCGGAGCATGTGGTGCATTGGGTGGGACCGGTGATCCACGTCACATACGTCGAGATGAGCTGGCCGGTGGCGTTGCGGGGTAGGGCCCTGAGGATGCGCAGGGCAGTCTTGAGGTCGGGTACCAGCTTGTCAAAACCGACCAGGGCCACGTGGATGCGAGGCAGCGTAGTCACCAGGCGCCCGTTGCCCTCATTGGTGACGAGTCCGATTGTTCCCGACTCGGCGATGGCGAAGTTGGCTCCCGTGATCCCCATGTCAGCCTCAAGAAAAGCCTGGCGGAGCTCGCGCCTCGCCACCTTGACCATTCCGTTGATGTCCTCCGGATCCTGGGTTTGCCCGGTGACTTTCGTGAAGAGCTCGGCGACTTCCCCACGGGACAGATGGATGGCCGGCATGACCATGTGGGATGGGCCTTCATGCCTCAGTTGGATGATCCATTCGCCGAGGTCGGTTTCCGTCACCACGAAAC
>CAZURN010000170.1:0-7362 GCA_964623165.1 uncultured Syntrophobacteraceae bacterium | reverse complement strand
CGTAGTTGCCCTGCTCATCCTTCCAGATGGGGAGGCCCCATTTTTCGAACAGGTGCACGGAGGAGTCCACGTGGCGGGCAATGTCATACACCAGGTCTTCACGGGAGATGCCCATGAGGTCCTGGCGGACGTACTTGACATAGTCCTCCAGGGTGTTCACGCCCTTGGCGTAATTGATGTACTGGTTGATGGCCGAAAGACCCATGGCCACGGCACCGGAACGATCCATGGCAGCCTTGTCCACCACAACCACCTTCAAGCCGTTCTTCTTCGCCCAGTATGCTGCTTCAAAAGTGGCGCCGCATGCGGACATGCCGCCACCAATGATGAGGAGATCGGTCTCGACTACTACGGTTTCAAAATTAGGCATATTGTCACCTCCTTTTGGGAATGGTTATTTCTTCAGGGTGGGCAGAGTGGCCTGACCGGTGGAAGCAGGCTCGGTGCAGAGGATCGGGCTCTTGATGTCGTCGGTGCCCGTCTCATAACCGCCAAGGGGATTGGCCTTGCCTTCGGGAGTGGTCCGGATGGGGAACTTGAACCTTTTGACCTGTCCGCTGCGGAACTTGACGGTCCACATGATGTCTTCGGATCCGCGGAGGGGCACTACCGAGGCGCCCATGGGCACGAAGTCAGCGTAGGCGCGTACGTCAACGGCCTGTTGGGGGCAAATCTTCACGCAGTTGTAGCACTCCCAGCACATCTCGGGAGCCCTGTTCCAGGCTTTCATCTTCTCTTTGTCCAAAACCATGAGATCGTTGGGGCAGATATACATGCATGCAGTCTTATCCTGCCCTTTGCAACCATCGCATTTCTCAAGAATCACGTAACTTGGCATAGTTCTCATCTCCTAATAGGTTTTGACGTGTGGTTTAGCCTCAAACTACGAGATAAAGGGATTTGCCACTAAAGCCCGCGTACACCTCCTTTCCTCAGTGCAACCGACTCCGTTGGCTTTCCTCCGCACATTCCAGGCCAGGGGGATGCCGGTTCAGCAAATGGGATCCGTTCATGTCAGTGAATGGTGACTTTCCAACGTGTTGCCAGAAAGATGGAGAGTCAGCTTCGGAATCCCCCGGGGGGACGCGGTCACCCCACGATTGCTTGGCCTTCTTGCCGAGGTTCCCGGATGCTGTTTCTTCTCCATCTTGGTGCAGGGCTTTCTTGCAGTGCTCAAACTGACGTATTCCAAAACCCTCGCATAAGGGCTCTTCTCGTCGTTTCAGCTCCTCTCATGCACGTGGAGCCGAATCGCGAACGGCATTATAGGAATGACTCGGCCCTTGTCAAGCAAAATCAACCCGTGCTGGAAATACAGGGGGCAATGTTCCGAGATCGAGAGCGGGCAGAATGCGGCATAGCATGGGCAAAGTTTGAGCCACCCGAAACCCATTACCACAGAAGGCGGAAATGTGCAAGACTTAGTTGTCCCGCTTTTGCCCGTTGATTTTCCGTTTGAGTTGGCGTAAAGAACACTGTGTCCAGTGTCCTTTTCCTCTAATGATTTCTTGGACTTGGTATTCGCATGCAAAATCTCTTGGGTTCAACATGCTGAAATCGCTTTCGGCGACATCTGTCCGTCATGGAGCCACCCTGGTCCTACTCCCCCTCCTCCTCATAGGTGTAGGGACGGGAGGTTACATGATTCTTCAGGGCTTTTCGTTCGTTGAGGCCCTGTATATGACGGTGATCACTCTGGCTACCGTGGGTTTCGGTGAGGTGAAGCCGCTTGACCAAACGGGCCGGGTCTTCACCATTATTCTGATCCTCACTGGAGCAGCCTTTGTCGCCTATCACCTGGCTTACTTCAGCCAGTTGATGCTCGACGTGGATCTCATGGACCTCTATCGGAGGCGCAAGTTGAAGAAATCGCTTGAACAACTGAAGGACCACTACGTTGTCTGCGGCTACGGACAAATGGGGCAGATCATCGTTGAAGAACTGCTCAAAAGCGGGATTCCCGTGGTCGTTGTGGATAACGATGAGAGCCTCCTGCTGCGACTGCGCGAAAGAGGCATTCTCCACCTGTCTGGGGACGCCACCGAGGAGGAGAACCTGCTGGCTGCGGGAATCACCAAGGCCAAAGGTCTCGTTTCCGTGGTCAACAAGGATACGGACAATGTCTTCATTGTCCTTACGGCGAGGGACTGCAACAAGGACATCGCGATCTTTGCCAGAGCGGGTACTCCCTACACCGAAAAGCGTCTCTTTCAAGCCGGAGCCAACCGGGTGGTCTCGCCTTTTTCCATTGGCGCCTATCGCATTGCCCATAACATCCTGCGGCCCACGGTCACTGACTTCCTTGAGTTGGCTCTCTCCGGAGAAGGCATGGAATTGACCATGGAGGAAATGGAGGTTCCGGAGGGAACCGCCCTGGTCGGCAAGGAACTCATGCACTCAGGCATCAGAAGCCAGTACAATCTAATCGTGGTCGCCATCAAGAAGACTGACGGACAGATGATCTACAACCCCGCCCCGTCGCAAGTCCTCCAAGCAGGGGACATCATGGTCGTCATCGGTCCTCAGGAAAACCTCTCCAGATTCGGCGGAGAACTGCTCGGATGTCCGCTGCCGAGCATCACGCCCTGCAAGACGACAAGGCAAACGGTTTGACAGAATCAAAAATATTTCATATAAAAACTCCGCCGAGATCGTCCCAATGCGACAGCCTGCCTGACGGTGGCATGGCGCCAGGCAGAGCAGGGCTCCTGCCATTGCATCTCACCCGGTCTTTGATTCTATTGAACTACGAATGCTCCCCGGTTGTCGCGAATCACAGGCAAGTGTCCGGCAGCTGTTGTTGGGGTGTGTCGAACCCGCATGAACCTTTGCACCACCCAGGTTTCAGCGCCGTTTGTCCTGCATGATTGCGGCTTCGGGGTCTTGGCAGAGAGTGGTCGGTGTCTCCATGAATTCTTCGCGGCCTCCCGGCAAGGATCGGTTGGTCTTTTCCATGGTCTGTCTTGGCGTCGCGCTCAGCCCTCAGAGTGACGTTTCTCAATCTTCATTGTCCTCATGTGGAGGAACCAATGCAGCAACCCGTCATCGTCAGTGCCTTGAGAACAGCGGTTGGAGCCTTCGGAAGGGCCTTCAACTCCGTGTCGGCCGTGGATCTGGGTGTAACGGTGCTCAGGGAGACCCTGAAACGCCTCCAACTGGATCCATCCCAGGTGGATGAAGTGATCCTCGGAAATGTTCTGCAGGCAGGGCTCGGGCAGAACCCCGCCCGACAGGTGGCCATCCACGCAGGCCTCCCCCATGAGGTTCCCGCCTTCACCGTCAACAAGGTGTGCGCTTCCGGCCTCAAGTCTGTATTCCTTGCGGCACAGGCCATCATGGCGGGGGATGCGGAGATTGTTGTGGCAGGGGGAATCGAAAACATGTCCCAGGCTCCCTACGGCATGAGGGGAGCCAGGTGGGGCTACCGGATGGGTGAGGGATCCATCGTGGACCTCATGGTGCACGATGGCCTCTGGGACATCTTCAACGGCTATCACATGGGCAACACGGCCGAGAATGTTGCCGAGCGGTTTGGAGTGAGCCGTGAGGACCAGGACGCTTTCGCAGTGGCGAGCCAGCAGAAGGCGGAAGCGGCAATCAAGAGTGGCCGGTTCAGCGACGAGATCGTCCCCGTCGAGGTCCCCCAGAGAAAGGGAGGTGTCCTGGTGGTGGATACGGATGAACATCCCCGCATGGGGACCACCCTGGAGGCCCTTGCCAAACTCCCGACGGCGTTCAAGTCCGGGGGGACAGTCACTGCCGGCAACGCATCGGGCATCAACGATGGCGCTGCCATCGTGATGGTCATGTCCGAGGCGAGGGCCAAGAGCCTCGGCTTCAGGCCCATGGCCGTCATTCGAGGTTATGCGTCGAGTGGGGTCGATCCCGCAATCATGGGCATCGGACCCGTGCGGGCGAGCCAAAAGGCGCTGGCCAACGCTGGATGGTCCGTGGGCGAACTGGATCTGATCGAAGCCAACGAGGCCTTTGCCGCTCAGGCCATTGCGGTCAATCGGGCAATGGAGTGGGACCTTGCCAAGGTCAACGTGAACGGGGGGGCCATCGCTCTCGGACACCCCATCGGAGCATCCGGTGCCCGGATCCTCACGACGCTGCTCCATGAAATGATTAAGCGGGATGCCAAAAAGGGAATCGCAACCCTTTGCATCGGTGGCGGACAGGGCTCGGCCATCGCCGTTGAGCGTCCGTGAGTGCGACGGTCTGACGCGTTTTGATCTGCGGTCCATCGGATGTGTTGGGATGGACGAAGGTTCAATGGTCAACAGGGGGAGGGGAAGTGCCATGAGCTACGAGAATATACTTTTCGAAATCCGTGAAGGGGTTGGGATCCTCACCTTCAACCGACCCAAGGCGCTCAACGCATTGAACCCAAAGACATTGGAGGAAGTGTCCGATGTCCTTGACCGGGTTGCTGGGGACGCCGGTGTCACGGTGCTCGTTCTCACCGGTGCCGGCGAAAAGGCTTTCGTGGCTGGAGCCGACATCACCGAGTTCCCCAAAATGAATCCACTGCAGGCGAGGCTGTTCGCAGAAAAGGGACAGCAAGTTTTTTTCAAGCTCGAAGCATTGCCCATTCCAGTCATTGCCTGCGTCAACGGGTTTGCACTGGGCGGGGGATGTGAAATGGCCATGGCCTGTGACTTCATCTATGCTGCTGAGACGGCCAGGTTCGGGCAGCCTGAAGTGAACTTGGGCTTGATCCCGGGGTTCGGAGGCACCCAGCGGCTGCTGCGCAGTGTGGGGAGAGCCAAGGCCAAGGAACTGTGTATGACGGGCGAGATGATCGACGCTCAGCAAGCCAAGGACCTCGGCTTGGTGGCGAAGGTGTTCCCTGCGGACAGACTCATGGAGGAAACCCTCAAGGTGGCCTCCCTGCTTGCATCAAGAAGCCGCGGAGTGCTGAGATCGGTCAAACGGGTCGTTGACCGGGGCATGGATATGGATCTCAAGAGCGGTTGCGCATTTGAGGCTGAGGCATTTGCCCTGTGCTTCGCGAGCGAGGATTGCAGGGAAGGGGTCTCGGCGTTTCTGGAGAAGCGCAAACCCAATTTCCAGGGAACCCTCGCGAGCTGAAGGCACTGGCAGGAATCGGCGTTGGAGCCTTCTTGCCCGGGCTGATTGAAGATGGACTGCTCACATCCAGGAGAGGACCATGAATTTTGAACTGACCGAAGAACAACAGATGATTCAGGACATGGCACGCAAGTTTGCGGAGCGCGAGATCAAGCCCGTGGCCGCCGAGTTGGACCGCACTCACAGACACCCCGCTGAGCTCTGCGCCAAAATGGGGGAACTGGGACTCATGGGAATCACTATTCCCGAGCAATACGGCGGAGCCGGCATGGACTATGTCTGTTATGTCCTCTCCATGATCGAGATCTCCAAGGCCTGCGCGTCCTGCGGGGTCATCATGAGCGTCTGCAATAGTCTGTACAACTTCCCGGTGTATACCTACGGCACCGAGGAACAGAAGCAGAAGTATCTGCGCCCTGTCGCAAGTGGGGAGGCCCTCGGCTGCTACGGGCTCACAGAAGCCGGTGCAGGCTCAGACCCGGCCCGCATGCGCACCACCGCAGTCCTCGATGGTGACCAGTGGGTCATTAACGGAACCAAGCGGTTCATCACCAATGGGAATGTGGCCCGTTACTGCGTTCTCGCCGCAATCACCGACAAGTCGGCCGGATACAAGGGGATCAGTTCGTTCATCATCGATTTCGAGAACACGCCGGGTTTCAAAGTGGGCACGGTGGAGGATAAGCTCGGCATCAACGCGTCGGGGACCGCCGAACTGGTGTTCGAGGATGCCAGGATTCCCAAGGAGAACCTCCTCGGAAAGCCTGGGGAGGGGTTCCGTCAGATGCTCACAACCCTGGACGGCGGCCGCATCGGCATCGCCTCTCAGGCTCTGGGCATTGGACGGGCCTGCCTCGAGGAGGCCATTGAGTACAGCAAGACCAGAGAACAATTCGGGCAGCCCATTTCGAACTTCCAGGCCATCCAGTGGAAGCTCGCGGACATGGCCACCCAGCTCGATGCCGCCGAACTGCTCACTCTGCGGGCTGCCTGGCTGGAACAGAATGGCAAGGCCTATGAAAAAGAAGCGGCCATGGGCAAGCTCCTCGCCTCCGATGTCGCCATGGCGGCAGCCATAGAGGGGGTGCAGATTCTCGGTGGCTATGGTTATTGCAAGGAATATCCCATGGAGAGGCACATGAGGGATGCCAAGATCACCCAGATCTATGAGGGCACCAACGAGATCATGCGCCTGGTCATCGCCCGAAACATCCTGAAGCACCGCTGAGATGCCCAACAGGAAAAAGCCCCGGGTGGTTCGTTCCACCCGGGGCTTTTTATTTGCGGGAAAATGGAGTGCGCAGGCGAGCCAACTCTAATCCCACGGACAATGGCTTTCAGATTTCATTGTTTAGTCCCCAGCTGTGTGTGGTTCCTGATTCCGCATCGGGAGCAAGGAACTTCCTAGTAGGATCGCGTCATGCGCCGTTCGCGCCGTTGAATGCGCTTTATGGCCTTCTTCTTCTTGATGCGACGGCGCTCACCCTTGGAGAGATAGTAATTGTGACGACGCAGAACAGGTTGGACATTCTTTTGAAAGTCTTTACGGAGTTTCCTGATCTTCTTTTCTATGCTTTCTCTTGTTTCACCCTCCGTCATTCAGTTTTCACCTGCCTTTCAAGCAAAGAGCCATCAACGGGGTCGTCGACCCCGCACCTTCTGGACAGTGCCATACAGCCTCGACCGGCTCAACTCGCCGGGAGGCCATGGCCCTCGCTGGGCCTGACTTGGCCGCCTGCATAGACCCCAGAGTGGCGCCACAATAAATCATGTGCCCACTGTTGGCAAGTCATTAACCAAAGGAATTTGATTTTTCCAAACCCGATTGCGAATCTGGAAAACAGCCGAGGGACTGTCAGAAGTCTCGCATTGGCCTCACTGTTGGGGACCCTGTGCCAGATTCGTGTGCAGGGGCCAAGGCGGCTGGCCCAGGAAGACCCACTCTGGATCACGGCTCCCGCAAGAATGAGGATCGCATAGGCGATTCGGTCTGCTTTGGATAGGTCTGGAAACGGGTCTATGACTCCGAGGCCAAGTCGTAGTGGGAAAAATGCATGGTGAAGGTGGCACGCCCCTGGGTCGCGGAACGGAGTGCAGTGGAATAGCCGAACATTTGTGACAGAGGCACGACGGCGTTCACCACTTGAATGGCCTTACGGGGAGAGATGGTTTCCACACGCCCCTTGCGCAGGTTCACATCGCCGAGAACTTCCCCAAGGAATTCGTCAGGAACGAGGATCTCCACAGCCATGTACGGTTCAAGGAGCA
>CAZURN010000169.1:0-7549 GCA_964623165.1 uncultured Syntrophobacteraceae bacterium | reverse complement strand
ACCTCCGTCTTTCCGGTCAGCTCATCCACTTCCACGCAGGCCAGATGGGCTGCATACGAAAAGAGGACATGGGGAAAGCCGATCGTGAACTCCTTTCCCGTGTCGGGAACATCCTGGGAGACCGGCATGATGGACTGTCCCATGGCAAACCGGTCCGTGTCAGGGAAGACCTTCCCGAGAACCTCGAAAGGGACTTCCTTTCCGGTTGGAAGGTGGCGCACCCTGCCCGGTAAAAGGGTCAACCCGGTGGTTTCATCGAGCATCAGGATGAGCGCCGACCGGTGCATGAGCTTCTGTTTCAATGCCTCACAGGCCTGAATGAGAGCGTTCCCATAGGTATAGGTCGTTCGCCCGGCCGAAGCGGAACCCGACGGGTGAGTCCGGTCGGTGTCCGGCAACACCAGTTCCATCTGCGACATGTCCTGGCACAGGATCTCACCGGCGATTTGAACAAACGCGCTGGCGTTCCCCTGACCCATATCGGCCACCCCGCTGTAGACCCGGATCTTACCCCTCGGGGTCAGTTCCACCTTGGCGATTGCCGAATCCGGGAGGCCGCGGCCATAACCCATGGCGTTGAAGACAGCAGCGATGCCGACACCCCTCTTTTTGAAGGGACCCGCCTCCCGCTTCCACTGATTGCGGTGGGTCCAGAGCGGGTGTCGGCCCAAGGCTTCCAGGCACGGGACCATCCCTGTGGAATGAACGAGGGTCACCCCTGCGCAGTTCTTGTCGCCGAGCCGGAGAGCGTTCTTCAGTCGAATGTCAAGGCGGTCCATGCCGAGCCTGGCTGCCAGCCGATCCATCATGCGTTCGAAGCCGTAGGAGACCTGGCAGACCCCAAAGCCGCGCATGGCACCGCTGATGGGGTTGTTTGTGTACACGCACCAGCCTTCGATGTGCGTGTTGGGAATGCGGTAGGGGCCACCGGCATGTTCCATGCCGAGCGCCATGACCTCGCCACCCAGGTGCGCGTAAGGACCGGTGTCGTAGACCAGACGGCACTCCAAGGCGCAGAGTGTGCCGTCCAGAGCAGCTCCCAGCCGATAGCGCATCCGCACCGGATGCCGCTTGTAGCCTCCGACGAAGCTCTCCTCGCGCTCCCACCACATCTTGACGGGTCTTCCTCCCGCATGGAGAGCTGCGAGAGCCAGCAGGCACTGCACCGTGGCGCCGTCCTTTCCACCGAATCCACCCCCCAAGTGCGGGCTGATGACCCGAATCGCACTCACCTCGATCCCCAACGCGTGCGCGATTTCAAATCGGTCCCGAAAAGGCGCCTGCGTTGAGACGATCATGACGATTCGGCCGTCCTCCTCCCTCCAGGCGATGCCGTTTTCGGTTTCCAGGAACGCATGCTGCTGCCCTGAAACCTCGAATGAGCCCTCCACCAAGACCTCACACGCGTCGAGCGCCTCTCGCGCTTGGCCTGCGGCAACGACGGCATGGAGAAGCGTATTTCCGGAATCGTGCACCAAGGGGCAATCAGGTCTAAGGGCCTCCTCGGGGTCGAAGACAGCTGGTAGCGGCTCGATGTCGATCCGGATGAGGGCCAGCGCCTGCTTCAGCACCTCACGGTCTTCCGCCAGGACCAGGGCCACGGGTTCAGCGCAATGACGAACCTTTTCGTCGGCGAGAACCGGGTGATCCTTGTGGACAATGCCCTGGCGGTTGGATCCCGGAATGTGCTCCCGGGTGAGCACGGCAAAGACTCCGGGAATCGCCGACGCTTCGGCTGTGTCAATGCCGACCAGCCACCCATGGGGGATTCCAGCCCTCTTGACACCCGCCCACAGGAGATCGTCACCATAATGGTCGATAGCATACTTCTCCCCCCCGGTGACCTTCGCCCGGGCGTCAAAGCGCGCCACGCTGGTTCCCACCCCAAGCATCACGGTCTTCAAACGCGATTCCTTCCCCGGGTCTCAATGATCCGACTGCAGTGCGGCTTCCGCTTCCACGGGTCCTGGCACTCGCCCCAGCGCGACCAGCAGGATCAGGTTCATCGCAAGGACGCCCGCACACATCGTGAAGATCGTTGCAACCGAGACTCCTGCGGCCAGGAGGAGTCCGCCCGCATACGGACTGAGAAAAAAGCCCGCGTCCATCATGAACAGGGACAGGTTGGTGTTCAGGCCCCGCAGCTGAGTCGGCGACACCACAAAGAGCGCCGAATTCAGAAGAGGGAGGATGGCTCCGATGCACAGTCCATAGGCCAGAGCGAGGAGGATGAGCGTCTGGTCGGAGTCGATCCTTCCAAAAAGAATGAAGCATGGAACAAGCATCCCCATGAAAACCCCAAGGGCTTTCACTTTGTTGACTTTGTCAAACAGGCTGCCGCCCGACAGGCGGAGTGCGATCATGACCAGTGTTGCCATCGTGAAGAACCGTCCAACATTCGTGATGCCAATCTTTTGACAATGCTCCTTCATGAAGAAGAACACGGTGGCATAACAGAGGTACAGGAAGAGATTCACCGCCAGGAGGAGCACCACCCGGGATTCCTTCAGGTTCACGCGAATCTCCTCAAGGGTTGGACGGCGGGACAACGCAGCGGTAGTGCCGGCAAGGGACAGCTTGATCTTCTTTCGAAGCGCAATCAGGATGAGAAAAGCAGGGACCGCCAACACCGTAACGACCCGGTAGACCGCCGCTTCGCTGCCGACATGCGGCAGAAGGGCTTCCGTGACGGGTGGCATGAGCGCGTAGGGTATCAGCACGGCGATGCTGACAAACCCGAACCCCTCTCCGCTTCGTTCCTTGGGAATGAAATGGACCAGGAGAGCCATGCTGGATGAAACCAGCAAGACGAACGCAGTTCCATGGAATATTCGCAGAAAGATGAGGCCCGGAACAGTCATCAGCCACCCATAGGAGGCGAGGGCCACGACCAGCATGAGCAGTGCCAAGAGCATGACACCAGCGGCGTTCCCGAGGTGCAGCAACGGAATGACGGCAAGCCGCAGTGAAAAAGCCGACATGGGCTCAAGCCCGAGCAAAAGACCCCTCCATTCGACCGGAATCCCAATCCTTTCCAGGTAGCTGAAGAAGCTGTAAAACACGGCCATGTTGGAGAAGGCGAAGAACGAAACGAGATTTAAGCAAACGAACTCAAACGTGAAGAGCTTTCGCTCGACCATGAGGTTGCCCTTTGCTACCATGCCAGCTTGTCAAAGACTCTGTTCTCGTATGGCCCTGCTGGATGCATTGTCGCAAGGACCAAGCACCGAGAGTGATGACAGGTCCGGCGTAAATCGGTCTCCTGGAAGCAAGTGGCCCTGGACCCGGATCTTCTTGCCTTCATAGGGGGCAAGATTCATGTCGCGAACCGTGATCCTGTAGACGACCAAAGCCCGCTTCCCCTCGCCAGGAAACCTGTTGCCCACCGAATAGAAGTTGCCGCCAACGACGCAGCCGATCATGGTTTTTGAAACGGGACGAGACGCTTCACTTTCATGCACACAAGCCCATCCCAGAACAAGCACGGAAACAGCACAGATCAGGATCCACTCTCGCTTCATGCTTCCTCCTGTGACTCATTGAATGGTTTCAAAGCAGTGAAGTTCGTTCCCAGTTCGCATCTTTGAACTTGTCATATGCCCGTAAGCATTTCGGAAAGCGCATCTACAAAGCTTTCCATGGCTTCCATGTGAGACATGGTAACCCGAATCCAGTTGGGAAAGCGGAATCCCGTCATGCTGCGGACCATGACCCCTCTGGTCATCAGTCTGCGATAGGCCAGACTGTCGCTCATGGGAAGGTGCACCATAATGAAGTTGCCCTCTCCCGTAACCACCTGGAGCCCCATGAGATCCAATTCCTTCAGGAGAAATCCCTTTGCCTGCCGGACCTGCTCCCGCGTGCGCAAGACGTGCTCTTCGTCGTCCAAGGCGGCAAATGCGGCCGTCTGAGCCACTCCATTCACCGAGTAGACGACGCATGTTCGTCTGATGATATCCACCACTTCGTGACTTCCCGCCAGGTATCCGATTCGAAGCCCCGCGAGGGCATACATCTTTGAAAAGGTTCTGAAAACCACCAGATTGGGATATTCGGCAATGAGCGTCATGGAATCGGTGAAGCTGGGGCCTTCTATGAACTCACGGTAGGCCTCGTCCACCACAACGATCCGGCGGCCGTCGACTCGGTCCAGAAACGCACGGAGCGTTTCCTCATTCCACCAGCTTCCGGTGGGATTGTTCGGGTTGCAGACGAAGAGAACTTTGGTGCGTTCGTCGATCCTCTCCAGCATCCCCTCCGGGTCGACCCCGAAATCCTTCAGCGGCGCCAGGCGAGCTTCAAATCCCGAAAACTCCGCCACCCATTCGTATACGGCGAAGGTCTTCTCGGCGGTGATGATATTGTCACCCTGTTGACAGAAAGCCTTGATGACAAAAGCAATGACCTCGTTGGCCCCATTCCCCACGAGAAACTGATCAGGATGCAAGCCATAGGTCTCGCCAAGTTTGCAGCGCAGGTGATATGCATCGCCGCTGGGATATACGGAGGCATTCGCCGGAGGAAACCGTTGGATGGCTTTGCATGCGGCGGGCGGAGGCCCCAGAGGGTTTTCGTTGTTGTTGAGCCGGTAGAGTTTTGAGCAGCCGTATAGCTTTTTTAGGACATCGTCCGGTTTGCTCGGGATGTAGGCCTCGAATCGCTTGATGTAGTCAGGGACCAGCGTGTCAAGAGGAGGCTGAGTATTCATGCCGCCTCCTCCGAAAGCTGGAAGATGATCACATCGGCTTCGCCCCCATACGGGAGAAGATAACAGGGTATGAAGCCATGACGAAGGAGCCCTGGAGCGAAGTCGGCCTGCCACGCCTGGCCAAGGTCCATGAAGAAGAGGACATTGGGGATCCCTTCCTGGCGAATGAGCTGAACATGCTTTGCGATGTTTTCTTCGCAATCCGCTCCTGGCCACATCGGGCGCAACATCACACGATGCTGTAGACGGTCGAATTCTGCAAAGACGACGGAATGGCCCTGGAGGCTTTCTCCCACATTTCCGGCTGCTCGAATCTCTCTTGGAAGCACGAGTCGCTGATATTCTCTCTCAACGAAGTCCCGAACCTCTGGATGAACCCAGACGGCACACCCCGTATCCTCATGCATCAGTCGAAACCAGGCTTGAAGAGGAACTGAAGAGCCGTCGTCAGAAGTGATCGTCAGAGTCCCCAGCTTTTCGAAATGATGCTCGGGGAGCTGGGGTGTGGGATGCATGTTGACGAGCCCGACAGCATGAGTGCGGGCGATGGCGCCGATGCACGATTCGACAAGAGACTCGGGGATTGAACCGTTCAGCTCGTGGCTGAAAACATAAGGGCCGAGACATTCAATGGTCTGTCGGCCCACCCAGTGCCACAGGATGGCGCCACCAATCTCGCCGGCAGGCCCGACTGCCGCCACGGCCCGGTACTCACCGGATTCGACCATATCCACCAGCTTGCCGGGATACTGAAAGAAGTCGGAAAGGTATTGACCGCCGTAGCACCCTCTGGCCAGCTGAGCGATGAACTTCAATTCTTCCGGACTCGGTGCCCGAATGGAGAACTCGTTGAGGGGACGAAAAGCCGCTGGACGTCCGATCTCCTGGAGGGGGTAGCTTTTCTCCTTGATCATGGAGAGGCATACCCGTCTGCTCTGATCGCGAATCAGTTTGAACCTGTCCACCAGCCTGGAGGCCATGACCAGCCCCATATCATCCAGATCCGAGTCATCATCCAACGAGAGGGCCGTTGTGAGGTTGAACGCCCGAGCATCTAGCTCGTCAGCCTGGAAACAGAAGTCTGCCCGAGCGCAATACCCTCCGCTTGAGCACAGGATCTTGACGATCCCCTCGCTCGGCATCACACGGCGACAAAGGAAAGCAAAGATTTCCTCGCTGGCGAGGGTGAGCCTCAGTGCCTCATCTTTACCTAACCCAAAGCACAGAGCCGCTTTCTCGACAAATGACGTCACAACCGGCAGTAGGGTTTCGTCGCCATTGACCTCCAGAGTCGCTCCTCGAGCACCCCGTTCCACAACCCCTCCTCGCACGACGGCAAGACCTGCCCCCCCCAAGAACACCCGCAGGCCATACGACGCTGCTCGCAGACAATTCGTCCAGGAAACAATCTCACGGAACCTTCCATGCAATGATCGTACTCAAATGATATTGCCCTTGAGGCTCTGCGACCCGGGAACGCACAAGAACTCCTGTGAAATGGCTGCAGGGATGAGACGGATTGTCTTGAGGATGTGGCCTGCTTCAGGAGAGAGGCGGCCACTGCCCTGAGGCCGGCTGACTTCTAATGGACCAAGGTCAGGGTTGAGCCTGCCTCAGGATCGTCGTGATTTGAGGCTTGCGAGCGATCATATCGCAAGACAATCTTGAAGCGGATGTCAGGTCAATGACACAGGTGCCACTGACAAGACTCAATCTGGGACGATGAAACACTCCACGAGCAGGGTTGAGATGTTCACACCCTGAGGGCACGCTTCAAAACGCCCCCCATTCGCCAGGACTGAATCCCTGCTCGTCCGATGCGGGACTGCAGGATTCTGCCGACGGTGCATGCATCTTCGGTGAGTATTGACTACGACTCTGGATGGCACGGGCAAGCCATGTGTTGTCTCCTGCCCGTGCTATGGTCGTCCATTGGCTTTCACTCATCTCCAAGCTGAACCGTCACTCTGGTAGGGCCTGACACCGTATTGAACACCGGCGAGTACTTCTTGGCTGATTCGATCAGATCCTGCTTTTCCTGTGCCGTCATGTCTGCGTCGATCTTGAACGAGACTCGAATCTCCTCATATCCAACGGGAACGTCTTTCGACAGACCCAAGAAACCACGCAGGTCCAGGTCTCCCTCCAGGCGCGACTCGACCCCCCGCACCTGAATCCCTTTCGCCGCTGCATGATAGACAAGGGAAGATGTCAGGCAGCCCGCAAGAGCTGTGAGGAGATACTCAACCGGGTTTGGTCCTTTGTCTTGGCCGAGCAGAACCTCAGGCTCGTCCGCATCCAATTCGAAGGGCTTCTCATGGGGAAAATCTCTCAATGCGCCATGGAAGTCCTTGATCGTCGTGTGATTGTGCCCTCCATCGATCCACGTATTGCGAATGCGGAACCTGAACTTGGCAATGGCTGGTTCACCCTTGATCGCTTCCACGGTATCAAAGAGCCGACCCACATTGACTCCATTGACAACATGTTCATCTCTTATTTCTGCTGCATGTTGGCTCATGGCTCTTCACCTCCCTTCTCTGCGCAATCTAATCATCCTCTGAGACGGCTCCAACTTTCAGGTGATTGAAGCGATCGAGGTCCCGCAACAACTCAATGAGCCAAGGACGCTTGCCAGACATGAGAGCCCGAGCGGACCTCTATTGCACGAGGAGGGTGATTTGAAAGTGTCGATCCTTTGGGTGCCGGGCATTTTCAAGTGCAGGAGGGAATTCCATGAAGCCTGGGAGATTCCTCGCGATTCTGAGTGGAAGTGCCTCACCTCAACCGCAGTGAAGGGCATCCCCCTCTCGGACCCATGATTTGACACAGGGTCCATAG
>CAZURN010000168.1:0-7567 GCA_964623165.1 uncultured Syntrophobacteraceae bacterium | reverse complement strand
CCAAGAGCCACCAGGGCCGTATTGGAATTGCGCCCGTCGATGATCACCTGAACGGATCCCGTCCGTTGCAGCAAAAGGTTTCTTGAGAAGTCCCCCCTTATGCGCAGAAGCATGAGAATTTTTCTGGCATTGATAAGAGGAGCAATCTGTTCTTCACGGTCCAGCCAGGCCACCAGTTTGAACGTGGGGGATCCCGTGAAGCGGGCGATGAGCTCCCTCGCCTCCCCGCCGGTGTCTTCGCTGTAGACCGCAAATGGGATCTGATTCAGATCGAAAGTGGCCGCATATCCAAACACGATGAGCTGCAAGAGGGGCGGAACAATGATGACCATGCGGCTTCGCTTGTCCTTGAGCAAGGCAAGGAATTCTTTCAGGGTCAGAGCCAGAATGCGCCGCCACACGGTTGACTCCTTCTATTGCAGCCGCTTGCGGGTGCGTTTCCTGACGATGGCCAGGAACAGCATTGCCATGCCGAAGAGGGCCAACCCGTTGACAAAGAGGACCTCCCAGACATTTCCAGCCAGGAAGACCGTTTGAAGGATGGAAACGAAGTAACGGGCAGCAATGATGTGGGTCACCCCGCGGATGGGCAGCGGCATACTCCCGATGTCGAAGATGAACCCTGACAAGATGAACGCTGGGAGGAAGGTGGAAAGGATCGCTATCTGGCCGGCCACAAACTGGTTTCTGGCCACGGTGGAAATGAGCAGACCCATGCCCAGAGCAGCGACGAGAAACAAGGCAGAAGCCCCCAGGAGGACCACGAGGGATCCTCTCAGGGGAACATCGAAGAGCCACACGGCCATGCCCACGGACAGAAGCAACCCTCCCATTCCCAGGAAAAAATAGGGGACGATCTTTCCGATGAGGATTTCACGGGCGGTCACTGGAGTCACCATGAGAGCCTCCATGGTGCCTCGTTCCCATTCCCTGGCCACGACGAGGGCCGTGAGCAGGGCTCCAATGAGTGTCATGATGACGGCGATGAGTCCTGGCACCAAATAATCTCTGCTCCGATTGCCCGGATTAAACCAAACCCGCTGCTCGAGGGAAATGGCCGTTTTGAGGGACTTGCCCTGGTCCCGGGCAAAGTGTTCCAGCCAGGAAAGCCAGGCCCCCTGGATGTAGCCCTGGATGATCCTTGCATTGTTGGCATCCACGCCGTTGACCACCACCCCGACGGGAGCCGTCCCGCCCGAGAGGAGATCCGCAGCAAAATTGGACCGCAACCAGACGATGCCGTTGACCAACCGCTGCGTCATGGCTTCCTCTGCCTCTTGAATGGTGGAGTATTCCAGCGGTCTGAAGTAGCGAGACTTGGCAAAGGAAGCCGCAAAGCTCGCTGTCGCTGGCGACGCTTCTTCCACCACCAAGGCCACCGGGACATCCTGGGCATCCAGGGAAACGCCGTAACCGAAGATGAGCAGGAGAACCAAGGGAAGCAGGAATGCGATGGCGATGCTTGACGGGTCCCTCCATATCTGCAGGAACTCCTTGCGGATCATCCCTTTCAGACGCATGCCGACGGCGCGGCGCTTCAAGGCTCTTCCCCCGCCCTTCCGGTTCATGGCCCTTCCCCCGAATTTCCATTCCCTTCGATGAGCCCGATGAAGGCATCTTCCATGGTGGGTTCCGGGCGGCCTAGAACGCGGACTCTCTCCTTCATCGCCTCGGGCGTCCCTTCCGCCAGAATACGACCCTCAGCCATGATCACAAGCCGATCACAGTATTCTGCTTCCTCCATGAAATGGGTGGTCACCAGTACGGTCACTCCCTGACTCGCCAAATCATTGATCCGAGACCAGAATTCCCTCCTGGCCAGGGGATCCACTCCGGAAGTGGGCTCATCCAGGAAGATTATTTCCGGCGAATGCATAAGGGCCGCCGCCAAGGCCAACCGCTGTTTATACCCAAGAGGGAGCTCGCCGCAGGTCACATCCGCGAACCGGGTCAGTTCGAACTCTTCGAGAGCCCACGCGAGCCGGTCGCGTTGGGTCTTGCCGTGGAGGCCATAAATCCTGCTGAAAAAGGTCAAGTTTTCATGCACGGAGAGATCTCCGTAGAGGGAGAACTTCTGAGCCATGTATCCGATGTGTGCCCTGGCCCTGGCGGCAGCGCGGCGTAAATCCCGTCCGGCCACCTGCACTCTTCCGCCGGTTGCCGGAAGAAGCCCGCAGAGCATTCGAAAGGTGGTGGACTTGCCCGCTCCATTTGCCCCGAGCAATCCGAACACCTCCCCTTGGCGCACCGTGAAGCTGATGCCCTTCACCGCATGGAAGTCACCGAATCGTCGCCTCAGATCGTGGACCACGATGATGTCCCCGCTTCCTTCCCTGGCCGCGGTCGTCTTGAGGTCCATGCGGGAAATTGCAGACGACTTGGACTGGTCCCTGAGGAGAATGATGAACCCATCTTCGAACCGGGGCTTCACCGGGACCATGGACGTCATGGGGCGATCAGGGAAGAGACCCTCCAGGTTGAAATCCCCTCCATCCTCCATCACCAAGCGAACCCCCCCACCCTGAATCACAGCGTCAGCCACTCCAGGAGCCCTGCTCAACTGCCGCTGCACGGTTCTCTTTTCAGTCTCCCCGGCCCTCACCTGGTAGGTGCGTCCTTCAATTCGTCGGCTGAAAGACTCCGGGGGACCCTGACCCAGGACCTTGCCCTCGTGCATGAGGATGACATCCTGACAACGTTCGGCCTCGTCGAGGTAAGAGGTGCTCAGGAGGACCGTCATTCCCTCCTGTTCCACGAGGCGGTAAACGATATTCCAGAGTTCCCTGCGGGAGACAGGGTCGACCCCCACGGTGGGCTCGTCCAGAAGAAGGAGACGCGGAGACCGCACGAGGGTGCAGGCGAGGCCGAGCTTCTGTTTCATCCCCCCCGAAAGATCCCTGGCAAGCCTACTGGTGAAGCCTCCGAGACCCGTCATCTTCATGAGCTCCATATAGCGGAGCGCTCTCTCTGGTTTGGGAACCCCCTTGAGGTCTGCATAGAGGTCAAGGTTCTCCTGAACCGTGAGATCCTCGTAGAGGCCAAAACGCTGAGGCATGTAACCGATGGCTTCTTGCACTTCGAGAGGGCAATTGAGGACGTCCATGGCAAGGACTTCCAATCTACCGGAATCCGGCAGCAGAAGGCCTGCGAGGAGACGCATGAGAGTGGTCTTTCCGGCAGCATCGGGGCCGATGAGGCCAGCCACTGTCGCATGCCCGACGGCAAAGGACACGTGGTCGAGAGCCTTGATGCTTCTGCCGGCCCTGCGAAACGTTTTCACCAAGTCCGTCACGCAAATGGAAAATGCTGCCGTCTCGGAGACTTCCCCCTGAAGGGTCATGTCACTCTTCCCCGCAAGGGCTGTCGGCCTCCGTCGCGATGGACGGCATGGGCTGGTCAAGGGGAATCGCGACAGTGACGGGCATCCCCAATCTCAATTCGTTATTCGGGTTGCAGACATGGACCCTTACTCGATAGACCAGTTTACTACGCAATTCCGTTGTTTCCACCTGTTTTGGAGTAAACTCGGCCGTGGGAGAGATAAAACCGACCCAGCCCCGGTAAGCCTTTTCCGGAAAGCTGTCCGTCTTCACCCAGGCGCGCATCCCAGGAAAGAGCTTGCCGAGGTCGGGTTCGGAAACGTAGACTCTTGCCCAGACGGGATCGTTGAGGGCGAGGGTCACTACAGGCGTCTGAGGAAACGCCATGTCTCCCGGCTCGAGGATGCGGTTCTGGATAACTCCCGCTGCGGGAGCATAAAGCTTGGTGTCCGCCAACTCCCGCTCTGTAAGACGGTGGAGTGCCCGGTCTGCTTTGAGCTTTGCCTTGGCCGCATCGATCGTCTCCTGTCTCGGACCTTTCACAGCCAGTTCCAGAGCTTGCCGTTGCGCATCCAGATTTGCCTGGGCTGATTTCAAAGCCGCCTCGGCCGTCTCGAGTTTCTGCCTGGAAACATACTGGGACTTCGCCAAGGCCACTGCCCGCCGGTAAATCTGTTCAGCATCGGCCAACGACGCCTGAGCGGCCTGGACCCTTGCGCGTGCCGTCTGGACCTCTTCCGGTCTGCTTCCAGCCAGCAACTCCGCCACGACGCGTTCCTGTGCGCCAGCTTGGGCAACCGCCCTGTCCAAGGTTTCTGCATACCGATCTGAATCCAACTCGGCGATCAGCTGCCCGGCCTGGACCTTCGCACCCTCCTCGACAAAGATATTCGTGATGCGGCCGGTAGCGTGGAAGGCGAGTTGCACCTCGCGCAGGTCGACGTTGCCATAGATTTGAACCGCAGTTCTCGGCTTATCCCTTCGTCCCACGAAAAGCCAGTATGCTACGGCAATCCCAATGGCAACGATTAGAAACGGTAGTATCCAGCGAAGGCTCTTACTCATGGATCCATTACTCCTCCTGGCCATGATCCGGATAGTCAGCGGGGAATGAGCTCACTTGCCCGCCTCGCGCGGCTGGGCATCCTGATCGGCACCAGTGATCAACAGGGCATTGACCGCTTCAAGATCCCTGGTGCTCAGTACCCCTGCAGCCGCTTTGAGATCGATGCGTGCCATGACGTGATTATACAGCGAAGCGTGGTAGTCCGCCTCGGCCCTGGTGAGATCCCGAATCCCGTTGAGTACGTCCACGATGGTGCGGGTACCGATTTCGAAGCCCGCGCGGGTTGCATCGAGGGACGTCCGGGAGGAATCCAGGGCGCTTGAAGCAGCCTTGCATTTGGCGACACTGTCCTTCAAAACCAGGAAAGCTGTATGAGTGTTTAACCTCACCTGGTCTTCCACGTCGTTCATTTGGTGCTTGGTGGCGGCGGCTTGTGCTTCCGCCCGCCGGACCCGCGCATCAATCTCCCCACTGGTGAAGATGGGGACGGACACGTTGACTCCCACCTGTGCCTGGCTGTTCTCAATGCTGGGGAGGAACCCCCCCTTTTGATAGTTGTAGCCCACCCCCAAATTGACCTTGGGCCACCGTGCCCTGGAAGCCACCTCCACTCCGTCCTTCGCCACCTGCAGCTGCTCTCGGGCTTGGATGAGAGCCGGCTGGGTCTCAAGCGCCATTTCAACCCATGGATCCGCGTTGTCCGGATGGGGCCCTTCCGGAATCAAAGGACCGACATCCGCCAGTCTGTCGCAAGGGGAACGGGTGAATCGCTGCAAACGCTGCCTGGCCACCTCCACGGCGCTTTCCGCACCGACGAGGAGGGATTCCGCGCCATCCAGCCGAGCTTTGGCCTCCCGCACGTCGATGATGTCACCACTTCCGGCCTTCAAGGAAGCTTCAGCCTGATTGAGGGTCTCCCGCAGGAGGCTCCTCTGCGTTTGAGCCACCCTCAGATCGGATTGCGCTTGAAGAACCCCGAAATACGCCTGAGAAACCCTGAGCATCAGATCCTGTTCGGCCGCCGCCACCGCCGCCTCCCCAGCCCGGATCTGGCTCCTGGCCGAGCGGAGGTTGACCCAGGCCTGGCCGTCGAGGATGGGCTGGGTGAGTGTCACGCTGGTATTGGCCCCGAAGTAGTCTTTATTCACTTCACTGGAAAATCCGGGCAGATTGGATTTGCCGAGGAAATCCTTGCCAAAACCGGATATGTCCGCACTGTTGCCACTCACCCCGCCATTGAGCCCCACTCTTGGGAGTAGAGCCGACTTGGCCAGGGGCTCCCCTGCCTTGTCAGCTCTAAGGAGGGCTCCGGCCTTGCCGAGAATGGGACTGACAGATGCCGCCCTCTCGTAAGTGGTCAGGAGGTCCTCGGGCACCGCCGACATGCCTTCGCCCTGCAGGAACAGCAAGGCAAAGAGGATCCCTGTGAAAACCTTATGGCTGCTTGCAGTCCTTGTCATCGATCATACTTCTCCGGCGCTCTGGTTCGTGGGATGACGCTACTGAACAGAGGAACGGGAAAAAAAAGACAAATGCATGGCCGAGTATGGGAATCACCATGGGGCGGCCAATACCTCCTCCCCCCGGTCAACTCATAGCGCCTTGAATGCTGAACGGTCAATAAGCAATTGTGACGGATTGTCTATTGAGAGCTATTTCGCTCAATAAGGTTGAGGGCTCTAATGGCGAGGTGTGTGGACTGCTGCAGTTCGTCTGGAAAGACCTCGAAACGCTTATCCCCCACAGGGTCAGAAATCTTCCAAGACGATTCAGGCAAAACTCCCTGCTATTGAACCACCCATATGGTGCAATTCTTGGCGGTCCTGACGATCTTTCCTGAGATGCTTCCGAACAAGAATTCTTCCTTGAAAGTAAGCCCTTTTCTCCCCAGTACCAATGTGCTGTATTCCCTACTATCAGTTTCAGCGAGAATACATTCAGCCATCGATGGGCAATACCGAACGGGTGAACGGGTTGATACATCCTCAGGGCTGAATCCAGCATCAATCAGAATGTTACGATACATCTCGAGCATTTGACCAACCCGTTGGCTATATTCACTATACCACCGATCTCTATCTGATTTCTTTTGGAAATAATCCTCTTCGGGTTCGCTAATGACATGTAAAATTGTGACTTTAAAACCCTTAATTCCCCCCAACAGCTTCCCAACATAAGTCACTGCGCGGTGTGCGTTTTGAGACTCATCTGCAGCAATCAAGATGTTTCGGTTCACATCAAAGTTCATCTCACTCTATTCCTTTCATAGAATGGGAATATACGACATAATCACTTGCTAAATATTTATTTTAGCAAATCGACCAAGACATTACCAAGAGATCCGTCTGCTCCTTTATGGCGATCTTGGAAAGGTGGATCGTACTTCCTGAAGGTCATCAATCAATTGAGTCGTATGATCATAAAAGACGTTAGTACCTTTTGAGAAGTGCATCAGTACTCGATTTAGATTGTCTTGGATATATGGATATACTTTTTTAAGGTTGGCAATTCGATTATTGAAGACAATGTTGACATCATTTTCCACCAAATGATCAAGAGAAGGGTGATTGGCTCTTTTCAAGTCCTGATACAGAACATCTCCCATACCCACCAAGTACATTAGAACATTTCCGAGACCGAACAGGTCATATCCGTATATATTTTCTCGGTGGCGGAAATTGTAGTCGTAATCAATCCATCGATATTGACCACTTTCTCGGTCAATAAGAATATGGTCTCTTCGGATGTCTCCGTGCTTTTCTCCATTATCATGGAGGAAGCGAATACCTTCGACGCAGAGAATATAATTGTTCAAGATTTCCGGAAAGTATTCATGGAAATACGTCTCATGGTTCATCGTCCTTGAGATTTCCCTGATGTGCTCTGCTAACGATGTTCCGTATATAAATTCCAGGACGCGAACAATGTTCTCATGATCATCCTGTACAGAATAGCCCTGCATGAAGTTTGGATGACCTTTCACCAGGTTCAGAATACGCGCTTCTTTTCGAGGGCTTCGAAAGCATTCAAATTCGATGTCACCAATGCGCGCATTGAATTTCTCAAAGAATACAAGTTTGATTATTTTTGTTACTCCCGAATGTAGATCAATCGACCTCTTCACCCAGAACTTCTCCTCGTCGTCAAGCCCAAAACGCCCTTCTTTCGCATTATGGCGAAT
>CAZURN010000167.1:0-7625 GCA_964623165.1 uncultured Syntrophobacteraceae bacterium | reverse complement strand
AACATGTCGCCTTCTCCAAACCCCTCCTGGTTCCGCTCGGCACCCCCTCCAGCCGAGCGGAACTCTTTTTTTGAGGTACAGAGTATTCTGACTCATACCCGGTTGAATCTTCCCAAGGATGGCTGGCCTCGCCTGCGGACAGTGGTTTGAAGCCCCCCTCACTGGATTGACATGGCCCTGTCGTTGCATACCTTCTCTTTTCCATGTCCAAAGCTCACGAATTGGATCCTTGGCACCGTGGTGATCCTCGGGGCGTTTCTCCTTTTCCTCGTGCAGCCCCTCATCAGTAAATTCATGCTTCCCTGGTTCGGAGGTGCTCCAGCCGTCTGGACCGTTTCCATGCTCTTCTTCCAGACGGCACTGTGTGTCGGATACTATTACGGCCACCGGCTCGAGCGTCAAAGGTCTCTTCGGCGACAGATCCTGACCCATACATCGCTTTCCGCAGCAGCCCTCGTCTTCTTGCCGATTGCACCCAATCCCGGTTGGAGAAGCCTCTCAACAATCTCCCCAGTCTTGTCCATCCTGGGTATCCTCTTGGCTTCCATAGGTCTTCCATTCATTCTTCTTTCAGCGACGAGCCCTCTCGTCCAGACCTGGTATGCCGCCGCAAATCCAGGCAGGGACCCTTACCGCCTGTATTCCCTGTCCAATGTGGGTTCTCTCCTTGGCCTCCTCTGTTATCCTTTCCTCATTGAACCATCCTTCACCCTGACCCGACAATCCTGGCTATGGTCGTTGCTTTTTGTTCTCTATGCCATCTGGCTCATCGTGGTGTCCTTCCTGATGTGGGGCGCCAAGGGCTTTCCGATGGCACGATCTGAGGCTTCTCTGCAAGAGAATGCCTGGGAATCGGAACGGCCGTCCGCGATGCACCGTGTCTTCTGGCTCATACTGCCAGCCTGTGGCTCCATCATGCTCCTGGCGGCCACCAACAAGGTGTGTGAGGACATTGCGGCGGTTCCGTTCCTATGGGTTTTGCCCCTGAGCCTCTACTTGTTGAGCTTTATCGTTTGTTTTCAGCACGGAGGCTGGTATCTGCGCGGGGCTTGGACCTTGGCCGCCGCTGCAGCCGTTTTGTTTCTTTCGGCTTATGAGCATTTCCCAAGGTTTGACTTCTTTCTCGATGTCGGCGAGGAGCTTGGAGTCTACTTCATCAGCCTGTTCGTGGTTTGCATGGTGTGCCACGGAGAGCTCGCCAGATTGAAACCGGGGCCCGGGTGGCTCACGGAA
Source organism: uncultured Syntrophobacteraceae bacterium (assembly GCA_964623165.1). Lineage (GTDB taxonomy): Bacteria > Desulfobacterota > Syntrophobacteria > Syntrophobacterales > Syntrophobacteraceae > JAAYUJ01. The sequence goes on along the minus strand of CAZURN010000167.1, from coordinate 6,392 downwards.
TTCTATTTGATTGCGGCCTTGGGCGGTGCGGTCGGGGGCGCACTCGTGGCCGTGGTGGCCCCACTGATCTTTTCCTCTTTCCTCGAATGGGAGATCGGGCTTGCGGGTTCATACCTTCTTGCCACTGGGGCGTTGGCTTCTGCAGCCGCAACCCGCCGGTGCGGGCGCGCGATGCAATGGGCTTGCATTTTTGCCGCGGCGGCAGGGCTCTTTCTCATGATTGGATGGTCACGGGAAAACCTCGATCCGGTGGAGCGCGTTCGCAACTTCTATGGAATTCTCACTGTGCTGGAAAGCAAAGACTCAGATTCAGGTGCTGACGAACGGATGCTCACCCATGGACGGATCCTTCACGGCCGGCAATTCATCCATCCCGCAAAACGTACCCTCCCCACGTCCTACTATGGGCCTGCGAGCGGGGTTGCCAAAGCGCTCCAAGTACTGGGGTACAAAAAGCGACTTCGGGTGGGGTTGGTTGGTCTTGGCGTGGGCACACTGGCTGCATACGCCAGACCGGGAGACTCCTATCGATTTTACGAGATCAATCCTGCCGCACTGGCGCTGGCTCGCCAGTACTTCACGTACCTCGACGACTGTCGCGGAGAGTGCCAAGTGGTACTCGGGGATGCGCGCCTCTCGTTGGAAGCGGAACCTCCTCAACACTTCGACCTTCTGGTTTTGGATGCTTTCAGCGGCGACTCCATCCCAACGCACCTCCTGACCCACGAGGTCTTTACCGTCTACCTTGATCACATTGTTCCCCATGGAATTCTTGCCGTTCATACGACCAACAAGCACCTTCGCCTGGCGCCTGTGGTTCAGAGACTGGCGGATCATTGCGGCCTGAAAGCAGCGAGGGTTGTCTCAGGGGAGGATGAGAGAAGACTCATCTGTGCATCCGAATGGATGCTCCTGAGCCGCGACGAGGGGATCCTTGCAACGGTCCCGTCTTCTCCCCTGACTGGGTTGGGGAGTCGCAAGAGAATCCCGCTTTGGACTGACCATCATAGCAGTCTTCTGGAGATCTTCCTGGACTAGATCGCAACTTGCGGACTTCATTTCAGAAACTGTTGAGCCACGGATGTGTATGTGCTGGTGCCGTCTCGGATGGACTCCTCGGTCATGCCCGCGAGGTGTGTATCCCAGGCGAGACTGGCCCAGAGGTGAAGGCTGTAGGATGCTTCGAGGCGGGTGTCCCTGGCGACGAAGAGGTTGTGCAGGCCTTCTTCGTCCCAAAGGTGCTTGGTGAAGGATTCCTGAGGTTCGATCCGGATGCTGTCCGGGCATTCTGCCGCCAACTTTCCCGGATAGACTACCGAGTGGTAATTCCATGAGCAACCGAACACGCCGGCCATGTCCGCTAGCCACCGGGTGCCGAAAGAGGAGCTCTCTCGTGCCATGATGAAGGCATTGCACAGCCCGTGGCCGCCCTCCCTCCCCATGACGAACTGACTGGCATAGAGTTCCCCCGGGAGCGTCCGGACGAAGATCGTGTCCATGTCCGCGTAGACCCCCCCGCAAGCGTTCAGGATTTCAAGCCGCAGGAAATCCGACTGGTGGGCGTGATGCATTTGTCCCCCCTGAGTCTTCCTGTTGGGGTTTACCCAAATAGGTCTCACAAACCTCTTGATGCGCTCCCAATAAACCCCGAACGGCTCATGATGGTAATAGAAGAAAACCGAGTGAGGATGGTTGAGTTCAAGGCATGATAGGATGCAGAGGTAATGCACTAGGTGAAACTCCTGGGGTTCCGGCTTCAGCCCGAAGATGAAATGGAATGTCCTTGGGATCATGCTGTTTCGGCTGATGGGTTGCTTTTCATTGGATTCGCCGGAAGTCAGTGACATAGATGGGGTATTTTTCCCCGGTTTTCATGGTCAGGGTCCCGGTGAGCACGTTTTCACGCATTGTGCCTTCGAAAGCGTGTCCGCTGTGATGTCTCGCCTCCAGACGTCCTTCCCAGAAAATGCCTTCGAAGTGATAGGTGCTCATGTCGCCGGATGGGTCATAGAGAACCATGACGCCCCGCACCGAAGGCCCCTTGTGTTCCATATCCACAGTGATTCTGCTGAAGAAATAGGTTGCCTCCCACTTTCCGGATAGATTCACAGGCTGGGCTTGTGATGGGCTTGCCACGAGCAACTGACCACACAGGAAAAGCACCGCGGCGAGTGTCTTCAATGCGGTTCGGATCCTATAGATACCTGCCATGGATGACATCCTCCTTTGACTTCGGGTGATGGTGCTGATCCCTTGAGGAGCAAAATGCAGGCCAAATGCTGAATAAAAAATCGGGGAGAGCACGCGCCCTCCCCGAAGCGTCAACTCAGGCCACCCTGATCCAGGCTATTCTGCTTCCTGAATGGCTTCCGCCATTCTGCGCATGGTCACCTCGTCGGTGGAATAGTCCGGGAGCAGGATCGGGGCCACGATGGGGTTATCGAGTCCGACTTCCGCCAGTTCCTTCTCGAATTTCACGACATGGTCCATGGTCAGTTTTTTCAGATCAACGCCGCTCTTCACGTATTTGGCGGCGCTCACCCCGGCACGGCGGCCAAAGGTGATGACGTCCTGCAGACTGTTGCCCATGAGGCGGTTTTCCCCATGGAGTCCGCCGGTGCACTCACCGGCTGAGAACAGCCCGGGCACCACCGTTTCGCAATCTGCGTTGATGGCGATTCCACCGTTTTGATAGTGGAGAGTCGGGTACACCAGCATGGGATCCTTGCTGATGTCGATTCCGTGGCGGATGAACTGAATGTACTTGGCGGGGAGTTCTTTCCGGACGGTCCCTTCGCCATGGAGAAGGTCGATCATGGGAGAGTCCAGCCAAAGGCCGAAACGGCCGGTGGGGGTGATCACGGCCTTGTTCTTTTCCACGGCCTCTTTGATGAGCTCAGCGGATTCCACGTCCCTGGGCTCCAGGGGAAAACAGAACTGCTCGCCATCGATGTTGAGCACGTGGGCACCGAGGCCGCGCACTTTTTCCGTGATGAGGAGGCCCACATTCTGTTCAGGATAGGCCACGCCGGTAGGATGGTACTGGGTCGAAGGCATGCAGGTGGTTCCCACGCCCGCCCGGTAGCACATGACCACGCCGTCCATGGTGGCGCCGTAATGGTTGGTGGTGGCGAAGCCCTTGATGTGGAGGCGTCCGTTTCCGCCAGTGGCGATGACCACCGCCTTGGCGCGGCAGATAAAGAATTCGCGGGTTTCCATGTTATAGAGGATTGCCCCACCACACTTGCCCGTTTCGTCGAGGAGTATTTCCACGGCGGGAGTGAACTCCATGGTGGTGATCTTCTCTTTGCGGTTCCTAACCTCGTCGCGAAGCACCCGCATGATTTCAGCGCCTGTCATGTCACCAGAGGAATGCATGCGCTTGCGGGAGGATCCCCCAAAGTGACGCACGTCGAGCCTGCCATCGGGGAGTTTGTTGAACATCATGCCGAGGGATTCCAGCCACGCGATGGACAGGGGCGCATCGTGTGACAGGGCCGCCACCAGGTCGGGCTGGTTGGTGAAGTGGCCACCGCCGATGGTGTCCATGTAGTGGTAGAAGGGGGAATCGCATTCCTGGGTGGCTGCCTGTATTCCTCCCTCGGCCATCATGGTGTTGGCGTCGCCGTGCCGGAGCTTGGTGACCATGAGGACGCTCAGGCCTTCCTGGGAAGCCATGAGTGCCGCCGAGGAACCTGCACCTCCCGCGCCCACGATGAGCACGTCGCAGTCGAAGTCCGGCTTGCTCAGATCGACCTTGTCCGTCTTCAGCATGGACTTGGATTCCAGGAGCCGGGCAATCTCGTCCGGAACCACCAGGCCTTTGTCAGGCCCCACCTTTAAGGGGCGACGCCCTTCCTTCTGGTAATCGGGATGGAACTTCTCGAGAACAACGGCCCTCTCTTCAAGGGTCAGGGCAGGGAAATGCTCTCCGCGGCGGGCCTTTTCGACGCGCGCGGGGCGTGTTGCCTCCACCCGCTTGATCAATTCTCTCATTTCAGGGGTGTAACCCATATGATTCTCCTTCACTTTTTCCGAAGTCAACAGTCTATTCGATCATTCAAAGGGATACAGACTAGAGGTACTGGGTATCCCGAGGCACCCAGGTGCCTGGAGGCGCAAGATCGGGTTCCCGCTCTCTTTCCTTGTAGAGCTTTTCCAATTCCGCGTGGCTCATCTTCTGGAGAAGGTCCAGCATGCCATCGTACTTGCCGGATTCGATTTCCTTGACCCGCTTCTTGAGGTGTTCGGCGCGGGGCTGAATGTACTTGCCGTAGATGCGCCGGACAAGTTGGGCGATGTGATATTGGGGAAGCTCACCCATGCAGCGGCTGGCACACATCCCGCATTGGATGCAGTCGAAGGAGAGTTGGGCTGCCCTGGTGATGTCCCCCTGTTTGATTGCGGAAATGTAGTCGAGGACCTCCACGTTCATGGGGCAGGCCTTCGTGCAGTTGTTGCACGCCACGCAGCGGAAGAGTTCGGGATACAGAGCATGGATGGATTCGGCTGCGGGCTCAATGGTGTCGATGTCGTAAGCTTGCCGATTTGCAGGATAGAACGGAATCTGAGCCAGATACATGTTGGGTTCGACAACAGTCTGGCAGGCGAGGCCAAAATAGAGCTTGTAATCCCCTTCCTTGCGATAGACGGTCGGGCATGCGCCACAGATGCCGCCTCGGCAGCCGGCTCCGCGCAGAAACTTGAAGCCCGCGTATTCCATGGCCTTCATGATGGTCAAGGTTTCGGGGACTTCATACTTCTTCCCCATGATGTACACGGGGATGGTTCTGGCACCCTCCGGAAGGATTGCCCGGTCTCCCGTGGCAACCTGCTTTGCTGTTGCACATTGGCACTCGTGTTGGGACATTGTTCACTCTCCTTATTCACAACTGTTCATCACTCACACACAGTTTCCCGCGCCCACTGAGACAGTGTCGGAAACCGGAGGACCAAACGTTCCAAGGCAGCCCGCAAGCGGTTACTGGCGTTGTCCTGAAAACCGCTTTCCGTGTTCAGATTTCTTTCCACTTCTTAGCCCAGGGCGAGGCAGCCTTCTCATGCCAGGCCAGCCAATGCTCCTGCGGCAAGGTTCTTGGCCTTGAGGACTTCCGCGGAGCACTTGGGATTCAGGTCGAAACGGCAGGCCTCATTGTCGAGCCCAAGGGCGGCCGCAAGCAATTGGGTGAAGTAGAAAACGGGGAGGTCCTTGTCGATCTTCCCGCCTTCCATCATGTCTGCCTGTTTCCTGGCCAGGTTGTACTCGCACAAGGGGCAGCTCAAGGTGAGGGCTTCTGCGCCAGCCTTGGCTGCACATTCGATGATGCCTGCAGCCACATTGACGGCCGCTCCGGGATTGGCAAGGATCTGGTAGGACCCGCAACAGGTGAACGCGTCGCCGAAACTCACCGGTGTGGCCCCCAAGGCCTCCAGAAACGCGCTCATGAGATCGGTTTCTCCGGGGGGGTCGATGGCTACCTCTCGGGGTCTGGACAGGGTGCAGCCATAGTAGGTGGCGACCTTCAGACCATTCAGAGGGGATTTTACCTTCTCGCGGATTTTCGCGAAGCCCACCACATCCTTCAGGAAGGTCAGAAAATGGAGAACCTCTACCTCCCCATGGTAGTCTTGCTCTTCGTTCATGAAGTCGTTGATGGTCTTGCGCTTCACTTCATCGTTCTTCATGATGAGGTTTGCCCGGGCGAGGGAGTTGTAGCACATGGAACAGAGGGTCACGACCTTGTCGTTGCCCTGCTCCATGGCTCGGACCAAGTCCCGCACCGGAGCCACGTGGTGAATCAGGTCGTCGTCGGCGAGAGAGTGGACGGCCCCACAGCAGTTCCAGCGGGAAATCTCCTGCAACTCCACTCCCAGAGCCTCCAAGGATGCGACCGCGGAATCCTCCAGGTTTTTTGCCTTCGTTTTCAAAGTACATCCGGGATAGTAGCTGACTTTCATAACACCTCTCAACTTGTCAATTTGCGGAAGCAGCTGACCAGGGCGATCTGCGGCAGGTCCCTGACGGTTTCGACGGGCAACCCGGAAACCTCCACCATGTTCTCGTTCTTTCTCAAGGTGAGGAGACGGATGGCCTCCATCACCCTGGCCAGATCAATGCCCCTGGGACAGTTCACTGTGCAGGTGTGGCACGAAGCGCATGTCCAGCAGGTCTTGGTGGCGGAAACCGCTTCCTCAAGGCCAAGCTGCGCCATCCGCATGACCCGGCGAGGCATGGCGTCCATCTCGCCCGACATGGGACAAGCCCCTCCACAGGTGCCGCACTGAAAGCACTTGTAAATGTCCTGCCCGCTCAGGTGCGCGATCTTGTCGATGAATTCACGCTTGATCGATTTGTCTGAAATGGCAATCGGCATGTGACCCCTCAATTCGTT
>CAZURN010000166.1:0-7659 GCA_964623165.1 uncultured Syntrophobacteraceae bacterium | reverse complement strand
CTAGTCGCCGAATTACTCGACCTTAACCGTTCCTGAGTTCCTGCAGGGCGTGAACGACCTCTGCCGCGGCCCTGTCGATCTCTTCGCGCGTCGTGCAACGCCCCGTCGAAAACCGAACGGTCCCCTTGGCGAACTCCAAGGGCACTCCCATGGCCCTCAGCACGTGAGAGACATGAATATCGTGCCCGTGACACGCCGACCCGGCCGACGCAGCCACTGATTCGAGACGGGAGAGGAGTCTTCCCGCCTCGAATCCTTTGAAGCCAATGCTCGACGTGTTGGGAAGACGCTTTACAGGGTGGCCATGAATCGTGGCATCCGGCACCCTGTCCATGATTGCCGACTCCAATCGGTCCCGCATTTCCCGCATGTACGCATTGTAACGGTAAAGATCCTCGTCGACCATGGCGCAGGCCTCTCCTAAACCCACGATCTCCAGGACATTCTCCGTGCCAGCTCGCCGATGCATTTCGTGACCGGCACCATGAATCAGCTTCTCCAGGGAGACACCCCTGCGCACATACAGGGCCCCCACCCCTTTGGGTGCGTGAAGCTTGTGCCCAGCCACCGTCAGCAGATCCACTCCCAGTTCATCCACTTTGACGGGGATTTTCCCGACCGACTGGGCAGCATCCGTGTGCACGAGCACCCCACGTGGTGCTGCCATGGCGGAGATTTCCCTGATGGGCTGGATCGTACCCACTTCGTTGTTGGCATGCATGATGGAAATGAGGACAGTCCGCGGTGTTAAGGCATCTTTCACTGATTGGGGGTCCAGCAGTCCTTGCTCGTCAACGGGCAGCACCGACACCTCGAACCCACCAGATTCCAGAAACCGACACACCTCCAGCACAGCAGGGTGTTCGATGGCTGAGGTGATGATATGGTTTCCCTTCTCATGGCTGGCCCATGCCACCCCCTTTATGGCGTGATTGTTGGATTCCGATCCACCGCTCGTGAACACGATCTCTTCGGGAACGCATCCCAGCAATCTCGACACTTGCATGCGAGCCACGTTAACAGCCCGCCGCGCTTCCAATCCGTAGACATGGCCACTTGACGGGTTTCCAAAACGTTCATGCAGAAAGGGAAGCATTGCCGCAGAAACCCGAGGGTCAACGGGCGTGGTCGCATTGAAGTCGAGATATATTGGGCACTCCACCACGCTCCTCCATGAGCATGAAAGTGAAGAGTTCACGGAGGGTTCTCACTGTCCTCCAAGCGGCATCCCACATGCCGCACAACGCCCCTCGCGGTCGAAATCACTGGACTCTGCAGTGTGACCGACCTACCTCCTCGGAAGAACCTGGAGCATCCTCGATATCTCCCCATCGATCACGCGATAGGCGTCAGGAGGAGGCACACGGTCAAGGTCAATGGTAGTGCTTGCGAAGGAGCCCCGTCCTTCCGTGAAGCTGTGAAGCTTGATGTCAATTCGGGCCACGCTGGTTGCCGCAGGAGCCGCCAAGCCGAGCAAACCTCCGCTGGCAGCGCCGATGGCCGCTCCCGGTCCCGGATCACCTACGGCTCCCCCGATGATGGCCCCGGCAGCAGCACCGGCAAGAGCGCCTCCCAGAGTCTGCCCCGCACGCACATCGGGATTGTCTCTCACACCCATGGAGATCGTGATATCGATAGAGAAATCCGCATCCCTTTCACGCCTCACCCGGTCATACCCCTTGTCGTAAAGGAGTTGCTCGGCCTGAGGCAATCTGCGGAATCCTATGTTCGTGCGATCATAGATCTGCATGACGAAGTTCCGGTCGTTGATCCCAACCCTCAGATCCGAGTAGGGCTCAGGCGACGCCGCAGGAGGCGGAAGTGACGCACTGCGGTAGTATGGTTCCGGGTATGCGCAGGCACTCATTCCAATGAGAATCATCGCGACCAGGATCAAGTGGAAGGTTCTTCCCGGGTTTTTCATGGCACTTCCTTCAAAAGAGTTGTTTGAAAAAGATCCTCATCCTGGGCATAGTGCTAGGTGTGCGGGTCTTACCGGCATGCACCTTCAATCCTGTCATGACGGACTGGCCATGGCGCTGATGCAAAACTCTGTCCGCTGGTCCATGCCTGACTGGCTATCCACCGCCCCTTGGTTTGTTAGCCTTTGACCAGTCAAGCCACGGATGACTTTACCACGACTAAAAAGACCCGCAAAGCCGAAAGCCCCAGCTTCGGCCATTACCGCAGCGCTAAAGCAAATTGGGAGCCAGAGAGAGCACAATGACTGGGACTCTGAATGGTCTTCAGCCCCTTGGCATGGATCAATAAAATGACTGCATTCGATTCACTCGATCGGGACACTGTGGGAATGCAGTGAGAATCTGCCACTGGAAGGCGGCCCACGAGGAGGACCATCGGCTCGAAATGGGAAAGCCCAGGTGGGGCAACCCGGGCTTTCCGCGGGAAGATATTACAGAGAACCATTTGGCTCGCCTGGATTATCGGCAGCCTACGTCTGTCGCTTGAGGGAAAACAGCGTACTGACCTCTGCCCCTCCCAGAGGATTGCCCCCTGAGGAGCACATGGCGGGAACGAGAGGAAAATGCAATGCTTTGGATCATCACAGGCATAGCTCTGGCCGCTGGTGCATTGGGTATCCTGGTGCACTTTTTCAGGGGGCGCAAGAGACGTGATCAAGGAGCCCCCAGAACTTACTCGGGCCCCATTCGCACGACGTCTCCTGACGGACGTAACTTCAGGATCGTGCAGAGGGAAGACGGCTCATTTGTCATGGAGGAAGAGGAACCGCCCTCCAGGTGAACCGCAATGCTCGCAAAAATGTGGACATATCATGAATATGCTTATCTCTGAATTGAACGGGGACTCTAACGGCGCATCGCAACACGTCTGCGACCCACTCACACGCCCCTCTTGAAGGAGTGAAGACTGGCACGCTAATTGCCTATCCATGGGCGCAAGATGAAAAGGGCATTGCAGCACATGAAGGGAGTGCGTCATCACAGTGAGGGAGGCTGAACATGACAAGGAAATCATTGGTCTTGAGCTTGCTGATGATTCCAGTGCTCGTATTGGCAACGGTGGTGGCCGATGTTCAGGCATTTGATCCACTGGCACTTGGGGCATTGGGAACAGCAATGGGCTTTGCCATCGGCGGAAGCGCCAGGGACGCAGCCATCGGGGGAGCCGCCGGAGTCGCCGCCGGGCTGATTTTGACCCCGCCGCCCTATGCGCGAGCCGGGTACAGTTACTCGTACGGATACACCTCTGCACCCTGTGACTACGAATGCGGAGTCTGGGTTCCCGGACACTACGATCGCTACGGATACTGGGTTCCCGGCCATTACCGGTCCAGGATCTGGGTTCCGGGACATTACAACCGTTATGGCGAGTGGGTTCCTGGGCATTACAGATAGTGAGCATGTAAAGGGCCCGGCCCCCCGGCAGGAGTGTCCGGGTGAGCCGGGCATTTCTCAACACTGCGACGAGACTTTGGAATCTCTATCCTTTGCTTGATAGCGGGCCTTCACCTGCTCCATCTGCTTCATGCCCTCTGCAATTGAAATGCTGGCGTTTCCCGGATCAAAGAACCATTGGATTCCTTTAAGCCTTCAGCCGCCCCCCCCCGGAACTGTTGTTCATACGGCATCCCTGAAAGACTGTCACGGAAAACAAGCAGATATTCGGATGGAGTTCAGGCCATCATTGTCCTGAAACTAACCAGGAATCCGAATTTCAAGTAGAACCATGCACATTCTTTATGATACATGGCGTCTGAATGAGCTTCTGATTCACCGTGCACCACTGCAGGGTGGATGGCTGGATGCTGGTCATTGTTCCGGTGGCGCAGACAGCAAGGGTTCCATGATGTTCCGGTCGGCCGCGCCTCCGTGCTGAAATCACATCGAATGCCTTTGAAGTGCGCTCATGGTCTTCAGTTCCATCGTTTTTCTCTTCTTCTATCTGCCTGTCGTTTGGACCGTCTATTTCCTCCTCCCCAACAGGGGGCGAAACGCCTTTCTCGTTCTGGCAAGTTTTGTGTTTTATGGCTGGGGTGAGACCGAGCATTGGGCCGTTCTCCTGTTTTCGATCCTGCTCAACTACTTGCTAGGGGTGTGCATCCACCTTCTGGAGGGCTCTAACCCGGAACGTGGGTCATTGGACCACCCTGGCAGTGCAGTGGATGAAGCTGCGGAGAGACCTCGGCCAATAGCTAGGTGCCTCCTGGTTTCCGGCATCGTATTCAACCTGGGACTACTCGCCTTTCACAAGTATCTTTATTTCGCCCTTTCCGCACTTGCTTCCATTCTGGGCCACTCCACCGATGCGTGGGAATCCCCGGGCATCAGCCCCCCACCGTTGGGAATATCATTTTTCACCTTTCACGCCATTTCTTATCTGGTGGACCTTTACCGACTGCGAGTCTCCCCAAGGCTCCATCTCTTGGATTTTGCGCTTTACTTGTCCTTGTTTCCCAAAATGCTCGCGGGTCCGATCATCCCCTGCCATTCCATGGAGAGCCAACTGGGGAAACGATGTGTGACTTCCGAGGACTTTTTGACCGGCATCGAGCGATTCGTCACGGGACTCTCAAAGAAGACTCTCATCGCAAACCCCTTGGCTGCAGTGGCCGACCGGCTCTTCTCCCTGCCAAGTGCCGAGATTTCCCTGCCTTTGGCCTGGCTGGGGGTGATCTGCTTTTCCCTTCAGATCTACTTTGATTTCTCAGCCTATTCGGACATGGCCATAGGCCTCGGCAAATCCTTTGGGTTCCATTTTCCGGAGAATTTCAACTTTCCCTATGTCTCACAATCCGTCCAGGAATTCTGGCGCCGATGGCACATCTCCCTCTCCCAATGGTTCAGGGATTATCTATACATTCCCCTCGGAGGCAACCGTTGCAACAAATGGAGGACTTACTTCAACCTGGTTACCGTCTTTCTCCTGTGCGGTTTGTGGCATGGAGCAAGCCTCAACTTCATTCTCTGGGGTGCTTGGTACGGGCTCTTTCTTGTCGCGGAACGAACTTCCATCGGATCTATCATCCGGGCTTCGTGGCGGCCTCTAAGGCATGGGTACACCATGCTGGTCGTCATTATCGGCTGGCTCATATTCCGTGGAGAGACTCCGTTCCAGAGTTGGGTCTTCTTGAAAGCCATGGCAGGGCTTGGCCCGGCAACGAGCGGGGAATACTACCCGGCCCTGTTCCTCAATGAAGAAGTCATCATTTGCATGATACTCGGGACGATCTTTTGCATGCCCGTGTCTCAGGCATTGAAAAACCGGGTTGTCTCGCTGTCCACAGACCGGCGCCAATCGCAGCGCCTCGCGTCTTGGGGCGTAAACATGACCTATGCAGCATGGCTGGGGACTCTCTTTCTTGTCTCGTGCATGTCTCTTGCGGGAGGCACCCACAACCCCTTCATCTATTTCAAGTTCTGATCGATTTGCTCTTCGGAGGGATTCGGCAAATACAGGAGCAATGCTGGATAGACTAGGGTTACAAGAACATGGTCAAGGCCTCAAAGGTTGGCAAGATTGCCTGCATTGCAGTTTTTTTCGGGCTTCTCTGGCTACCGGTGCTCCAGATGAGCCTTCGTTTCTATCCAGAGTTCGAGGAGGCGGAAAAGCGGGAACTGGCCAAGCCTCCGCGGTTCACCTTGCAGGCTTTGTCCAGCCTGCCCCGCCAATTCGACAGTTTTGCCGCCGACAATTTCGGCTTCCGCCCCGACCTGATTCGCTGGAACAGCATCTTGAAGACGAGGCTCCTAGGAGTCTCCCCCATACCGAGTGTCATCATTGGAAAAGATGACTGGCTGTTTTACTGTTCCGAAGCCCTTGCAGACGGGAACAGCATCAACGACCACAGGGGAACCATCCCACTTCCAGACTCAGAACTTGCAAAGCTCCGGCAACGCCTCGAAGAAAACCAGCGGCAGTTCTCCAAGAGGAACATTCTTTACCTTGTGGTCATAGTGCCCAACAAGAACACGGTGTATGGGGAATACCTCCCAGACGACATCGTGAAATACCGTTCAACAACACGCCTGGACCAGCTTGTGTCCCACCTGGAAAAGCACTCGACCATGCGGATCATTGATTTGAGGGAGAGGTTTCAGATTGCGAGAGGCGAGCGCCCCCTTTACTGGAAGACGGATTCCCACTGGAACAGCTATGGAGCATATGTCGCTTACTCGGAGATCATGCGACACATGGCCGAAAAGATCCCCTCCCTCCACCCCATTTCCGTTCCCACTGACGCCGTGAGAGTGGAAACGAACCCGGCAGGGGGTGACCTCGCCCAGATGCTCTTCATGCAGGACTTGCTGCCCGAAGTGAATGAAACCCGCATCGGTACGGAAACCACGAGAAAGGACAGGCGCGAAGGGACTCTGCTGTTCCGACACGATTCCTTCGGCGACGGGCTTTATCCTTTCCTGCACATGCACTTCAGGACCATCGTGAACATCGCACCGTTCGCACCCTACCGTCTCGATGACATCGAAAGGAGAAGACCGGAGGTTCTTCTGCATGTTTTCGCGGAGCGGTACATCACTCAGGCCCTTCACGACGATTTCTTTTACAGGGAGAAAGCTCTGTGAGTCACACACCCTGTGGGCGAGGTAGCCACGGCCACCTCCCCGTAAAATCCTCGGAACCTCTCCACCGATGATCGATGATTGTCATGCAAGAAGCCAGGAACTCAGAAGAGCCATACGCTCCCGACTTTAGTGACAACCCACCTTCCATGGGAAGAAACCCGAATCAATCGGAAGCCCCGGACTGCGTCGGGAGCTCGCAGCGAACATCTTGCGCGGATCCTGGCCCAGCGAGGGGTCGAAAACATTTCCTGGTGCCACCGCAAATGGGGCACCTCCAGTCTTCCGGCAGATCCTCAAATTTCACACCTTTGGGGATCTTCCCCTTCCGGTCGCCTTTGTCAGGATCGTAGATGTACCCGCAATTCGTCGTCTGGCACTGATACATTTCTTCCGGTTTCGCCATGCCCCTTCCTCTCAAGAGACGTTGTATGAATCGTCACCCTTTGTAATGATCGGGATATAAGCGTCTTGCACATTCAGGGCAAATACCGTGGCTGAATTCCGCCTGAGAGTGTTCCCCGATGTACGCTTCGATCTGCTGCCAGTACCCGTTGTCATCTCGAATCCTCTTGCACGAGGCACAAATAGGAAGAAGCCCGCTCAGGGTTTTCACTTTGGCAAGGGCTTCCGTGAGCTCCAGGATGAGACTCTCCCTCTCCTGTTCAGCCCGTTTTCGCTCGGTTATATCCCTGACTATGGCGAGCACCTCGTCTTCCCAGCTCACCACGATGCGGGCTTCCTGATAGTCCACTCTATCCCGTCTCGGGAGCTGGTATTCAAAGATGCTCGCAATACCGGTCTGGAGTGTTCGGTCAATGGACGCCATGGTCTGTTCGGCAACCTGGGGAGGCAGCACTTCATGGACAGTCTTTCCCAGGAACCCTCCGGTGGGTAGTGTCTGCGCGGAACCTTTGGCCCCCCTGAAGTCGAGGAAGGTGCCGTCCTTCCCGATGCGGAGCATTAGATCGGGAATGGCATTGAGCAGGGCCTGGTTCCGCGCCTCACTCCTTCGCAGGGCTTCTTCTGAACGCCTTATGGCGATGGTGTCCCGGCGAATCAGGGCATAGAGCAGCAGGGCGGTGAGGAGGATGGTGAG
>CAZURN010000165.1:0-7675 GCA_964623165.1 uncultured Syntrophobacteraceae bacterium | reverse complement strand
CCTATTACGGCAAAGCGGTTGAGAACGAGGTTTCCTCTGAATTCATTCAGGAGACCTTCCCTGAAGCGCTTCGCGAGACGGACGTCAAACCCCTTGTTGAGGCCGATGTAACCGAGATGCGCTTCGAGGACAACGGCACCTTCACTTACGCGGCCATCATTGATGTGTGTCCACCATTTGAACTGGCTGGCTACCGGGGGCTGACTCTCCAGCGCCCTTCTGTTCAGATCGATTCGGACCAGGAAGAACGTGAGCTGGAAAGGATTCGGCAGCAGCATGCCCAATTGCGCACCCTCGAGAACGAGCGTCCGGTCCAGGAAGGAGACGTGGTCGTCATCGATTTCACGCCCACAGTGGACGGGAGCGTATTTCGCAAGGGCCAGTTGAGCGACTACATGCTGGAAGTGGGCAAGGGAGCCATCCACCCCGACTTGGATGGCCATCTGGTTGGGAGAGGATTGGGCGGCAAGTTCACCATTGAATTGGATTATGCTGAAGATTTTCCCACCCTAGATATCGCTGGCAAGAGGGTTTCGGTCGATATCGTTATCAAGGAGATCAAGGAGAAGGTCGTTCCCGAACTGAATGACGACTTTGCCAGCGAGGTCGGACGATTCGACAGTCTGGAGGCCTTGCGCCAGACCATTCGGGAGCAACTCCACAAACGGGAGGAGTCGAGAATCACCTCCGAGGTGCGCCGTCAGATAGTGGATCAATTGGTCGCCAACATCAGTTTCGAGCTTTCACCCAAGGTTGTCGAACGGGAGGTCGACCGACTCATTGGACTCCTGCAACACCAGTTCGAAAGTCAAGGACTCAAGATTGATGGGTCCAGGTTCAACTCACCCGAGATTCGTGCCGACTATCGCACCCAAGCCGAGAAAAATGTGCGCTGGAGACTGATCTGCCAACGCATCGCCGACCAGGAGAGCCTCCAACTCTCGGACGATGAGGTGGAGGGAATTTATCAGGAAGTGGCCCGTTTCACCCGCAAGAGCATTGATACCGTCAGAACCGAGTATGCTGAAAGCGGCATCGTGGAACAATCCAAGGAAGACAGGATCGTTGACAAGGTCTTCAAACTCATTGAAGCGGAAGCTGTGTATACCGACGCGGCCACCGAACCAACCATTCAGAGTCAGGAGTGATCCATGTCGCTTATCCCCATTGTGATTGAACAGAGCAGCCGGGGAGAACGGGCGTTCGACATTTATTCGCGCTTGCTTCGAGACCGGATTATCTTTTTGGGAACCGCCATCTCCGACGACGTGGCCAATGTCATTATTGCTCAAATGCTCTTTCTTGAATCGGAGGATCCCGACAAGGATATCCATTTCTACGTGAATTCACCGGGAGGCCTGGTCACCGCTGGCTTGGCCATCTACGACACCATCCAATACATTAAGCCAGACGTCTCAACCCTGTGCATGGGCCAAGCCGCCAGCATGGCCGCCGTATTGCTGGCCGCGGGTGTCAAGGGAAAGCGTTTCGCTCTGCCCCATGCCCGGATCATGCTTCATCAACCCATGGGGGGCTTCCAGGGCCAGGCGACCGATGTGGACATTCAGGCGCGGGAGATTCTGCGTCTGCGGGAGGAACTAAATCATATCCTGACGCTCCACACGGGTCGACCGCTGGATCAGATCGAACGAGACACGGACAGGGATTTCTTTATGTCCGGGGCCCAGGCCAAAGAATACGGACTTGTGGATGAGGTAATCATCAACAGAACGGGGCCGCAGATGCGAGCCGTCTCGTGAGGGTCCCCAATCGGAAATACCGTGGGATGCAGTGACCACAGGTTCATGCGATCAAAGGGAGTGATCATCCAACCTTTTGAAATGATCATCCAACCACCAGGTGTTGGGGATCGACCCTGGATCGAAAGCGAACTCCCGGGCCCTGGTTTTCTTTGGTTGACACTTGAGTTCCTGACATCCTTTTGTTTTCCTGCACTCAGGAGCCAATAAGGGGTGATTCCGGCGGGTTGCTCTGATGAAAACACCCCAGTTCTCTCAATCTCCCCCCGATTTTTCCGGTTTCTGCTGCCAGCCACTCATTGTCATGACCCGTAAAGTCTTTCAAAGTTCCTCTCCACCCATGGCAAGGTTTTCTGGAACAAAAAGGCACAGCCACTCACTCTTGCGTTTCCCCGATACGGGACGAGGGGGTCACAGCCGGATTGCGGATCGGCTTCGAATGGATCGTGCGCTCTGGCCCAGGGACATGCCCAGGCCGGATCCACATCCCCTTGGTGGAAGCACTTCAGAAAAAACTGGCACATTTCGATTCTTGGGGGGAAGGGGTCTCCCTCGTGCTGGACTTGCCAATTGGGTTTTCTTCCCCTTGGTGGGAAATGCAAACCCTTCTCAGAAACCGGCACCAGTTGACGGCACCGATATGATCAACGAGAGGGAGGGGGCGGTCACGGCGCATTTGAGCTAGCTAAAAGCTGCTGGTGTAGTTATAATGATTCTGATTCTGAGTGTGGTCAGACGACTGCACTCATAGGCATTGTCACACGCGGGGCAACCCAGGTTTGTGGATTGTCCTGTTCAATATGAAGGTTAGGAGGATTGGATGGCCAAGAAGAGGGATGACAGAGGGGGAGACTTGAGGTGCTCCTTCTGTGGGAAGAGCCAGGACGAGGTGAAGAAACTCATCGCGGGCCCAACCGTGTACATCTGCGATGAATGCGTGGAGCTCTGCAATGACATCATCGCGGAGGAATATGAGCGAGAGGAAGCTGCTCGAGCCACCCAGATTCCCAAGCCCGTTGAAATCAAGCATTTCCTGGACCAGTACGTCATTGGGCAGGAGCAGGCCAAGAAGATCCTTTCTGTTGCAGTTCATAATCACTACAAGCGCATTGAGCTCAAGCTCGACAAGAATGACGTGGAGCTGCAAAAGAGCAATATTCTCATGATCGGGCCCACGGGATCTGGCAAGACCTTGCTCGCCCAGACCCTCGCCCGTATCCTCAACGTTCCCTTCACCATCGCCGATGCTACCACACTCACAGAAGCGGGCTACGTGGGGGAGGATGTGGAAAACATCCTCGTGAGCCTCATTCAGGCAGCCGACTACGACATCGAGAAGGCTTCACGGGGGATCGTGTACATCGACGAGATTGACAAGATTGCCAAGAAATCTGACAGTCCATCCATCACCCGAGACGTGTCTGGCGAGGGAGTGCAACAGGCCCTGCTGAAGATCCTCGAGGGAACCGTAGCCAGCGTACCGCCCAAGGGGGGCAGAAAGCATCCCCAGCAGGAATTTATAAAGATCGACACCACCAATATTCTGTTCATCGTGGGTGGTGCATTCAACTACCTTGAGAATATCATCCATTCGCGCATCGGGGCCAAAGGGCTTGGGTTCGGAGCCGAGATCCGCAGCAAGGAAGAAAAGAATGTGGGTGAAGTTCTGGGCCGGGTCCAACCAGAAGACCTCATCAAGTTCGGCATGATCCCGGAATTTGTGGGGCGACTGCCGGTAATAGCCACCCTTCGCGAGCTATCCGAAGACGAACTCGTAAGAATTCTCACCGAACCCAAGAACGCTCTCGTCAAGCAGTACAAGAAGCTCTTCGAACTGGAAGACGTGCGGCTGAGATTCACTGATGCAGTTCTTCGGGCCATTGCCAAAGAAGCCATGAGGCGCAAGTCTGGTGCACGCGGGCTGCGCTCTATCATGGAGAATATCATGCTTGACATTATGTACGACCTACCCTCGCATCCCGAAATTCAGGAGTGCATCATCAATGAGGA
Source organism: uncultured Syntrophobacteraceae bacterium (assembly GCA_964623165.1). Taxonomy (GTDB): domain Bacteria; phylum Desulfobacterota; class Syntrophobacteria; order Syntrophobacterales; family Syntrophobacteraceae; genus JAAYUJ01. The sequence goes on along the minus strand of CAZURN010000165.1, from coordinate 3,905 downwards.
TGTGCTCCTGAAGGAATCTGCTCCTTTGCTGCTCTACCGAGGCCAGAGCCAGGAGTCAGCCTAATCGCCTTCACCCGGGGAATCGTCGCGGCCCTCCCTGATTCCCCGGAAAGGTCCAATTTCTTTAAAGGTTTTTCGCAAGAGGGTGAAAAACATGTTCAAACTGACGCGAAGCAAGGACGATCAACAGATATCCAACAATTCCTTTGCGATGCCGTTGTTGCCTCTCAGGGATATTGTGGTCTTTCCGTCCATGGTAATCCCCCTTTTTGTGGGAAGGGACAAGTCGGTGAATGCCCTGGAAAGGGCCATGTCCACGGACAAGAAGATTTTCCTCTCTGCCCAGACGAAAGCCAAGACGGACAACCCGGGAGAATCGGACATATACAGGGTGGGAACCGTCGCCAATATTTTGCAGATCCTCAGACTTCCCGACGGTACGGTGAAGGTGCTGGTGGAAGGAGAGGTCCGTGCCCGGGTGCTCCATTTCATCCCTCACCCGGAGTACTTTTACGTGCAGCTGGAGCAGCTTCCGGAACCTCAGGGTGAGGTCATCGAGACAGAGGCATTGAGGCGCAGTGTTCGCACGGCCTTTGAGAACTATGCCAAGCACAACAAGAAGATCACCCAGGAGATCCTGGACGCTGTTTCCGCGGTAGATCAATCCTCACGGCTAGCAGATACCATCGCCTCTTACATGCCCTTCAAGCTGGAACTGAAGCAGCAACTACTGGAAACCCTCCCTGTCGGCCAACGTCTGGAGAAGCTATTTGGTCACATTCGGTCCGAACTGGAGATCATCCAGACAGAGGAACGCATCAAGGGCCGCGTGAAGAAGCAGATGGAGAAGACCCAGCGTGAGTATTACCTCACGGAACAGATGCGGGCTATTCAGAAGGAAATGGGAGAGAAGGACGATTTTAAGTCCGAACTGGAGGAACTTGAGAAGCGCATCAAGCGCAAACGGCTGAGTCAGGAGGCCGCTGCAAAGGTCCGGGGGGAATTCAAGAAATTGAAGCTCATGTCCCCTATGAGTGCTGAGGCCACAGTGGTGCGCAATTACATCGACTGGATCCTATCGCTCCCTTGGTTTGAAAAGACCAAAGATAAGATCGACATAGACGAGGCAACACGCATTCTGGATGAGGACCACTACGGCCTTGAAAAACCCAAGGAGCGGATTCTTGAGTACCTGGCGGTACAAGCCCTGGTGAAGAAGATCAAGGGACCCATTCTCTGTTTCGTGGGCCCTCCGGGTGTCGGCAAGACCTCCCTTGCCAGATCCATAGCACGGTCCATGAACCGCAACTTCATACGGCTTTCCCTCGGAGGAGTCCGGGATGAAGCTGAGATTCGAGGTCACCGGCGAACATACATCGGAGCCTTGCCAGGGAAAATCATCCAATCCCTGCGGAAGGTCAAGAGCAACAACCCGGTGTTCTGTCTGGACGAAATCGACAAGATGAGCATGGACTTCCGGGGTGACCCATCCGCAGCATTGCTGGAGGTTCTTGATCCGGAGCAGAATTTCTCCTTCAACGATCACTATCTCGATCTAGACTACGATCTCTCCGAGATATTCTTCATCACGACGGCCAACACGCTGCATTCGATCCCGCCTCCATTGAGGGACCGGATGGAAATCATCCAGATTGCCGGATACACTGAATTCGAAAAACAGAACATCGGCAGGAACTTCCTGGTGGCCAAGCAGTGTAAGGCGAACGGCCTCTTGCTCGAAAATGTAGCGTTTTCCGACGACAATCTCCTTTACATTATCAGGCACTACACCAAAGAAGCTGGTGTACGCAACTTGGAGAGGGAAATCGCGACCATTTGTCGTAAGGTCGCCAAAGAAGTGGTCCGCAGGGGGACAGGAACCCGGATTGAACTCACAGAAGAGGTCATTCAGGAGTATCTCGGCATCCCCAAGTTCCGCTACGGCCGGGCCGAGGAGAAAGATGAAATCGGATTGGCTGTGGGGCTGGCATGGACCGAGTTTGGAGGAGACCTGCTCGGCATCGAGACTGTGACCATGCCAGGCAAGGGAAAGATCACCATCACCGGAAAGCTTGGCGAGGTCATGCAGGAATCGGCTCAGGCGGCATTGAGCTATGTACGTTCTAGAGCCGCCAGCCTGAAGATTGAACCAGATTTCTACCAGAACCTTGACATCCATGTCCACGTGCCGGAAGGAGCCATCCCCAAGGACGGACCGTCTGCGGGAATCACAATGGCGACGTCCATCGTGTCCGCTTTGACCAAGATTCCCGTTCGCAGCGATCTGGCCATGACCGGTGAAATCACCTTGCGGGGCCGCGTGCTCCCGATCGGGGGACTGAAAGAGAAGATTCTTGCGGCCCACCGAGGTCTCATGAAGACAGTCCTTATCCCGAGGGACAACGCCAAAGATCTCAAAGATATCCCCGCCAAGATCCTGCAAGAAATCGAAGTGCAGGTCGTGGAGCACATGGACGATGTCCTGAAGAGAGCCCTCATTCTGGAGGAAGGTCAGGAACTGTTCCGCGACGCCGAGGGTCCATCGCGCAAGGCGGTGCTTTTCGAACCAGAGAAGCCTTCCACGGACGAGATCAGGACGCACTGAACCCTTAGGGAGCACCACAATTCCGTCCTGTGAGATGATCCGCTGGGAGTGTTGGACAAAATCGCTTGACTTTTGGGGGGCCATCACATAGATAGTAGCTCTCGCTTGGGCAGCAAGGCCCGCAACCTGCTCCCGGGTGCGCCGCGCGGGCGGATAGCTCAGCTGGGAGAGCATCGGCCTTACAAGCCGAGGGTCACAGGTTCGAGCCCTGTTCCGCCCACCAGCCACATACAACGGGGTCGTAGTTAAGATGGTTATAACGCCGGCCTGTCACGCCGGAGGCCGAGGGTTCAAGTCCCTTCCACCCCGCCAGAAAACTGGAGGGTTAGCCGCTAAGGCTAACCCTTTCCCATTTCTTGGATGCAAGACTGCTTGAGCCCATAAGGGTCCAGCGCGCACTTCTCTCCTGAAACCAACCCCGTCTTATGCCTGAACCATTGAAAGAAGCGCCAAAGCCCATTTCCTTCAGTTCGAGTCGCATCGCGCCGGTGTCAGATTGACAAATCCAGTTTGCAAAAGCTGCGTGCTTCAAAATGTGCTTCTGCCTAAAGAACGGAGTGAATGCCTTGAAATGGACAGCTGAATGAATGACTGTCTCACGCTTGTGAATAAGAGCCCTGGCAAATCGGAACCTCACGTAAATAAAAACCCTCCTGGAGCCAGGTGAACTCCGGGAGGGTTCATGATCTCAATTCGAGACGCGTCTAGATCCTTGGGAATGAGGCCGGTCTCTCAGCGAACACGGAGAGGTTGGTTCTCATCCTCGGCGTTGGGAGCCCTGCCCCGGCCTTTAGCACCCCCTGGGGGGGCCACACCCTGAGGCACCTGCTGCTGTACCTGGGGCATACTCCTCTGCATCTGCTGTCCGCGTTGGATCTGAGGCACCTGCTGCTGTACCTGGGGCATACTCCTCTGCATCTGCTGTCCACGTTGGATCTGAGGCACCTGCTGCTGTACCTGGGGCATACTCCTCTGCATCTGCTGTCCACGTTGGATCTGAGCCGGTGCCTGTTGACCCTGAGGGGCTGTTTGTGTGGGAGGACTCATTCTTCGCTCCATCATTTGGCCCCTCGGCGCTGAGGTGCCGCTCCCCTGATTCCCTTGGGGAACTGCCCCGAAAGGAGACTCTCCAGCGCCCATCCGCCGGCTTCGCCCTCCCGAATCACCCGGAGAGAAGCTTCGGGCCCCCGAGTCCTGATTTGGATCAATCCGCCGAATCCTTCCACCCTCTGAAGGAGCCCGGATCTCTCCAGGCTGGCCCGTGGACTCCCCTACACCAAGGCGCCGACCTCGGCCTCCC
>CAZURN010000164.1:0-7786 GCA_964623165.1 uncultured Syntrophobacteraceae bacterium | reverse complement strand
CCAGGAGAAAGCGTGCGCCTTTGACTGCCCCAAGGCGGCGGGCGACTTCCAGCATATCCTCAGGAGTGGTGTAGAGCTTCTCCGCGGGAGCTCCCTCGGCTTTGATTCCATCCTCCTCGCCGCCGACCACGCCGGCCTCAACCTCCAGGATCAATTCGTTGCGGTGACACCGTTCAAGAAGCGGAACGGCAATGTCTAGGTTTTCCTTCAGGGGCAGCGCGCTTCCGTCAAACATGTGGCTGTTGAAAAGGTTAGGGAGCCCGGCTATGCGGCGGCGCTCCGTCTCCTCCACAAGGGGGATAAGAAAACCGTCAAGCATCTGGGCCTGGCAATGGTCCGTGTGGAGAGCGACCATGATGTTGTAGCGGTCTGCAACCCTGTGGACATGTTCCGCGATGGAAATGGCCCCGAGCACCATGTCCTTAACCGCGGATCCCGAGGCGAAAGCCGCTCCGCCGGTGGACACCTGGATGATCCCGTCGCTTCGGCTCTCTGCAAGCCCCTTAAGAACGGCGTTGGCCGTGGTGAGTGAACTGACGTTGATGGCCGGGTAGGCAAACCCGTTTTCCTTGGCTCTATCGAGCATCCTGCAGTAAGTCCCATAATCGGCGACAGGCATGCTTCTCTCCTATCCATTGGAGTTTCATTGAGATGTCCTGTTCAGATCAGGTCCTTTTCAGAACCCTCCCTGACGGTAGATATAGTCAGCCAAGTCCGCCACACGGCAGGAGTATCCCCACTCGTTGTCATACCAGCAGACGACCTTGGCCATGTTGCCTGCCAGAACCTGGGTGAAGTCGATGTCCACGATGGAGGAGTTGGAATTGCCCTTATAGTCGCTGGAGACAAGAGGTTCCTCAGAGCACTCCAGAATTCCCTTCAGTTCCTTCACGGCAGCGTCCTTCAGGACTGATCGCAGATTTTCGGTGTCGGTCTCCTTTTCGAGGACGGCCGTGAAATCAACCACGGAAACCGTTGGTGTGGGGACTCTTAGAGAATATCCGTCAAACCTGCCCTCCATTCCGGGAATAACGAGTGCCAGGGCTTTGGCCGCCCCGGTTGTGGTGGGTATGATGTTCTGGGCCGCGGCCCTCGCCCGGCGGGGGTCCTTGTGCGGCAGATCCAGGATTCTCTGGTCGTTGGTGTACGAGTGGATCGTGGTCATGAATCCCTTGTTTATGCCAAATCGCTCGTGAAGAACCTTGACAGGGGGGGCCAGGCAATTGGTGGTGCATGAGGCATTGGAAACGATCCGATGCTTTTCCGCATCATAGTGTTCGTGGTTCACCCCCATGACGATGGTTTGGTCGATTTCCTTGGCGGGGGCCGATATGATGACTTTCTTGGCACCCGCTTCCAGGTGAGCCGAGGCCTTTGGGCCTGTGGTGAAAAGGCCCGTGGACTCCACCACCAGGTCCACCCCGAAGTCATCCCAGGGTATCCTGGAAGGCTCCCGTTCAGAGAAGGATTTGATAGCGAAACCGTTCACCAGCAGGTCCTCTCCGCTCGCCTCCACTGTTCCTGAAAACAACCCGTAGTTCGTGTCGTGTTTGAACAGACGGGCGTTGGTCTGTACATCGAACAAGTCATTGATGGCCACGATTTGCAGCGTGTCCGGGTGACGCTCCAGGGCCGCCTTGATGACCTGACGGCCGATCCGGCCGAATCCGTTTATTCCCATTCTTAACATGGCGGTTCCCCTCCTCGCTAATTTTCGTCGATGCGATAGCGGTCAGCCACGAGCAGGTCAAAATCACCCCGAAGCGTCTGATGCATCCTGGCATTCTCAAGGGCCAGCCCGCTCAGGCGTGCCATTGCCTCCAGGAACTTCATCTCCTCATCGTCGAAGCGGCGAATCTCACCCGCGTAGATCCTTATGACCCCTATGGGCACTCCCACCGCAGTCAGTGGGGCCACCAACACCGAGAAGATGCCCTCTTGCTTCGCCTTTTCTGGGTACTGAAACCTGGGGTCGGTTTGAGCGTTTTCCAGGTAAACGGTCTTGCCTCCCAAAGCCTCTCTGTCCAGGGCGGACTCTTCGACGAGAACCGGGCCCTTGCGGATGTAGCCCTCGCTGAGTCCCGTGGAACAGCCAAGGATCAGTTTTCGCCGCCTGCGGTCCAGCAACCGGAGGCTGCACGCTTTGATTCCCACTGCCTGGACCGTCGATTCCACGACATTCTTCATCACTTCGTCATGGTCGAGGGAGCCAACAATTCTCTCCAATGCCTCGCAGAGTGCCTCAAAAAAGTCCCTGTTCCCGTTCATGGGTTGCTCCTTTCGCCTGACTTGCGATCAAAGGCTGACAAAATGCTGCCTGGCGACTGCTCCTCGAGTCAGCGTCTCCCTCACACGGAGCGGGGCTAAAATCACATGGTTGCAGGCTGGCCCGTGGAGGCGAGCACGGTGCTCCACAGCCATCCGGTCGGGTCGACCTTCTTTCGCCTGGAAACGGCCATGGGTATCGGCACGTGGGTGAAGGCGCCGCCCCAGTCACCCACCACCATATTGGTTCGGCCCGCCATGCCCGCATGCACCGCGTTCTGGCCGAGAAGGAGGCAGAACGCCGAATCGTGGGCATTGGCGGGGACGCTGCGAATGGTGTAGCTGGGATCGATGTACTTGAGGTTCATTTCTTTTCCAAGCCCCTTGAAATGGCCGATGATATGATCGCGCAGGAAAGTCCCGATGTCACCGAATCGGATGTTTCCCGAGGCGTCCCGCTCCTGTGTTCTTTGCATGAGATCCTGGCCTGCACCTTCTCCCACCACGATGACGGCGTGACCCTTTCTGTCCAGCCGCTCTTCAAGGTTCTTGAAAAAGCCCTCGAGGGTGAAAGGAATTTCGGGAATCAGGCAGTAGTTGACGTCATTGTAGGCGAGAGCGGCCAACGCGGCAATGAAGCCCGATTCGCGCCCCATGAGCTTGACCAGCCCGACGCCGTTTCTGGCCCCTGTGGCTTCCGTGTGTGCCGACGTGATCGCGTCGCCGGCCTCCGTGACGGCCGTTTCAAACCCGAATGACCTCTGCACGAAGGAAATGTCGTTGTCAATGGTCTTGGGAACCCCGATGACGGCGATTTTCAGTCCTCGTTTCCCTGCTTCCTCCGCGATGGCCTGTCCACCGCGCAATGTGCCATCCCCTCCGATGGTGAAGAGGATCCCCACATTCATCCGCTCAAGGGTGTCGACCATTTCGGAGACATCCTGGGGGCCCCGGGAAGAACCCAGGATTGTTCCTCCCTGTTCGTGAATCCGGGCCACCGACTTGGGTGTGAGTTCCAAAGGCACATGTCTGTAGCGGGGGGACAGTCCCTCGTAACCGTAAGGGAACCCAAAGATGGTCTGAACTCCGTAATGGTGGTGGAGGCTCATGACGATGGCCCGGATGACGTCATTCAACCCGGGACACAATCCACCGCAAGTCACGATCCCGCATTTGAGCTTGGAAGGGTCGAAATAGATCTTGGCTCTCGGTCCGGCCTTTTCGAAGGAGGGCGGTGGCTCCCCCCCTTTGAGATACGCTTCCATTTCCTTCAGGTCATGGTGATAGAGAACGTGTTCGATGTCATCCACAAAGCGCCCGATGGCCATGGGAGATGGGACGCGGCAGTCCCCCAGTCTGGATATGGAAAAATCTAGTTCGTTCTGATTCACGGTCGGCCTCCTCGATGGTCCGAAGAAACTGTCTCAATGTCACAGTGCGGTCATCCCAAACGGAGTGGAGCGCAGTGAGAAATCCCCTATGAGACCCCAATTGGTCCAGCGAAATCTTTTGACTTCAGGCTGAACCGAGCCCTCTGAGACAGATTCTAACTACTGCACACAGACTCAGGTTCACGGGAAAGGGTGCGACTCAGAGAACCATGGTCACTTGCACTTGCGGCAGGTGTCATCCGGCCTGCATTGCCGATTGATTCCATGCGCGACGTCGGCTGCATGGAACAAAACACAATTCATGACCGGGCGGTATTGGACCTTGGTCCAATGGCAGGGCAGGGGATAAGGTGTCCCGGGTTCTTGAGGAGACGTGGTCATGATCGTCAAGGTTAGAACCATTCCAAAAAATGGGATCCCCAAACCGGGGAAGGTCCACGAAGAACCAGGGACTGAGCAACTCGTCCGCCTCCCGCTCGAAAACTGGTGAGGTGAAAACGTACTGCCTGCGGGCGTCAGGTTTCGGAAAAGTCCTCCTCGGGAATGCCTTGTGTGGGATTCGCGGGAGGAAGCTGATCGGCCTCGGGGATTTCCTCGTCAACCCATGCTGAAAGCAGGGTGTGGGCTATGGCGAGTACCACGGGTCCCACGAAGATGCCGATGAGGCCGAACGCGATTAGGCCACCCACCACGCCGGAGAAAATCAGCAGCAGGGGAAGATCGGCGCCCTTCTTAATGAGAACGGGGCGTAAAAAGTTGTCCATGACTCCGACCACCAGGGACCAGATCAGAAGGAATGTGCCCCAGGCCGGGCTGCTGGTCCAATAGAGCCAAATCACCGCTGGGACCATCACGAGCAAGGGACCGACCTGGGCAATGGCCAGCATGAATATCACCGCCGTGAGGACGGCCGCAAAAGGGACTTTGGCGATGGCGAGACCTATGCCGCCGAAGATCGACTGAGCCAGGGCAGTCACCACCACACCAAGGGCGACGCCCCGCACAGCCTGTCCAGCCAGCATGATCGAATGTTCACCCCTTGTTCCAGCCAGACGGCGTCCGAAACGCATCACCCTCGTTGCCGCATGTTCACCTCTTGCGTAGAGCAGTGCCGAAAACACGACGGTCAGCAGAAATTGAAGGACCAGCATCCCAAAGCTGCCCACCTCGGAAATGAACCACTTGATGGCACTGCCGCCGTATGGGGCGAGCCTCTTCAAGAAATCCTCAACTCCTGCCACGGCAACCTTTTCCCATGCTTTCGTGAGATCGGCACCGATGAGAGGTATGTGCCCCAACCAGGCGGGAGGTGGGGGGACATGAAAGTTGGAGATGGACTTCACCCAACCAGCCAGGGAATCGGCGTTGGTGACAATGGTGGTGATGGCCAGCCAGAGAGGCACCACCAGGACGCACAGCAGGATCACGGTCATTACCGCTACCGCCAACGATCGCCGTCCCCAAAGTCGTTTCTGGATCGAGGCCATTAAGGGCCAGGTTGCTGTGACGATGGTCACCGCCCATATGGCGGCCCCAAGGAATGGTTTGAGGATCCAGAGGGATGTCCCGATGAGGGCTCCAATGAAGAGCACCCCAAGAAAAGTGCGGGTGATGTCGCCTTGTGTCTGCGGCATGGAGGCCCCCTCGATGCGTGTTTCATCGGTAAATCGTGTGGAGTAGACAAAGCCCAAAAAGCAAAAGGGAAACCGGATGGTGCGGCCTGGAGAGGGTATCATGCCAAATTGCAGTCGAGCTGGTGTAGCGCAGGGCCTTGCGCCCGTCCGCTTTGCAGTGCCCGCAGATGGGGAGAAGTCCCACCAATGACCGCACATTGACGAATTGGGCATTTCCGTCGGGAAGCTTCACAATGTCGCAATAGAACCCATCCTCTTCATTCCAGATGCCATCCTGTCCCAAGCGGTTTATCCCCCAGCGATCCACGGGAAACGTTCCACAAACTTGCTGCAGCCCCCCCGTAGGTGGGATCGCAGGAGGTCAGTTCGGCGCTCATCTTGATGATGTTCTGGCAGAACAGAGCTGCACTACAGGCGGTCCCGTCGGCCTGTTCCAGGTGTCCTCCCGCTGGCAGGGGACGCTGCGGTGAGCTGTCACATTCGACACCGAGAGATTCGCTTTTTGTTGAACGTATAGCACCATTTGGGGATGCGTTCGACAGAATTCCGAACCACCACGCAAGAGCGATCACAACCCTGCAAGTCAATGTTTGGTTAGGAATCGCGTATGTGAGACCCATCCGGCAATCATTGAAAAGCATGGCAGCGAGAGCAGCCCCACAGGAAACAAGTTTCGGCAGGGCAGATTGGGGAATCATGTGCATCCACTCCCGGCGCCCCATTGCAGCCTCTCATGGATGGCTGCGCGGTGTACTGTGAGGTCGGCGGGAAGAATCACCATGGAAAAGAGAATCTGACCGATGAGAAGTCTCGACTCCAGACCGAAGTGGCTTTTCTGAGATAGTATTGTTGAACTTATCCGAGTTGCGCGGTATGAAGAAATTGGACTTTGGTCCAACACAGGGCACCAGAGGTTCCGGGCCACTGCTCGCCAGTCAAATGACTTGGCATGATGCGAAATCATGTATCGCTCGATCGTCAATTCAACCATCCTGGACCATGGGTAGGCCATACTCTGTCAGCCCTGAGAGCCGCCGGTCAATCATGTAGTCTGGAACGAGCCCTGAGAGGCCCCATGCACCGCATCACAAGAACAGTTCTCCTTGTCCTGGTCGGAGTCATTTGTTTCATTGCATTGCCGGGTTCGTCCGCACCCTCAACCCGGAAAAGGGTTCTGATTCTCTTCCCGTACGAAAGCCACACGCCGGGGTTCATCAGTTTCGATACCAGTCTTCGATCGACATTGACAGGTTCGAAGGACTACGAATTCGAATTCTACACTGAATGCATGGACCTGACCCGGTTCCCCAATGAACGCTATCACAACAAGCTCGTTGAACTCTACCTTGAGAAATACTCCGGTCTCAAGATTGACCTGATCATTTCCGCCCTGCGCTCATCCGTGGATTTTCTGACTGCATACGGGGACAGGTTCCTTGCTGATGCCCGGGCCATCGTCTATGAGCAGGAACCTCGATCCCTAGAGGGCATCCAATTGACTGCGAATGCAGCCGTGGTGACCGGCAAGCTGGACATGGAGAGCACTGTGGCTCTCGCCCTCCGGCTGCATCCCCGCGTTCGCAGTGTCTTTGTCACAGCTGGAGCGTCACACTACGATCAATCATTGGAAGCCATAGCCAGGGCCGCACTCAGGTCCCTCGAGAACCAGGTGGAAGTTCGTTACCTGTCCGGGCTCCCAATGGATGAGCTCATCCATCGGGTTTCGAACCTCCCCCAAGATTCATTGGTCTTATACCTGTCCGTCTCTCGGGACGGCGTCGGTCAATCCTTCAAGTCCCCTGATGCACTGGCTCTCATTTCCAGCCAGGCCAACGCCCCGATCTACAGCGTTTCCGAGACATACATGGGCATGGGGATCGTAGGGGGGCAGCTCGTGAGTTACGTTGACGAGGGGAAAAGAGTGGGCGAGGTGGCCTTGCGCATGCTCGGCGGGGAGGAGCCCAACAGGGTAAGGCTTCCAGAGGGGAACTGGAATCAGTATGTCTTCGATGCGCGCCAACTTGACCGCTGGGGAATCAGCGAGTCAAGCCTACCCCAGGGCAGCGTCGTGCGCTACAAGGAGTTCTCCTTGTGGGAAGCGTATCGGTGGCCAGTCATCGGTCTTGGATTGATCCTGGTCATCCAGGCGCTCTTCATTTCGGCCCTTGCCGTCAGCCACCGAAGGCAGCGTCGGGCGAGAGAGACCATGAGAGCATCGGAGGAATTCACCCGTGCCGTCCTGGCTTCGTTGAAGAATCATGTGGCAATCCTTGACAAGAATGGGACCATACTCTCTGTGAACGAATCATGGGAGCAGTCTGCAGACCAAATCGGCGCCGTTGGGCCGGCCTATTTGCGTCCCGGTACCAACTATCTGGAGGTCATCCGGAACTCCGTACGGGAAAGGGATGATCATGCGAGCCGAGCTCTCGAGGGGATTCAATCGGTTCTGAAGGGTGAGAGGGAGGAGTTTTCCCTTGAGTATCCGAGTCACTC
>CAZURN010000163.1:0-7866 GCA_964623165.1 uncultured Syntrophobacteraceae bacterium | reverse complement strand
TGTATCGGAAGTCCCTGGATCCCACACACTGGATGAAGGCGAGCTTCCTGGCGTTGTGGGCCGCGGCCTTCCTCTGTTCCATCGAGGCCAGACGAACCTCCAGGCTGATCAGGTCCCGGGAGAGGAGGGCCCAGTTTCTCATCTCCTCGTTGTCACTCAAAGCCCCCGAGGTGACTTGGTCAACCACTTCGTTGGAGGTTTTCCCGTGCTTTTCCTCCAGTTGGCTCAACTGGCGCTGCAGCTTTTTCACTTCTTTTTCCGCTGCTGCGATTTCCGCGTGCAGGGCAAGCTCCGAAGGACGTTCCAGGTGCCCGGCGGTGGGGCCGCTGGCGCTAAGGAGGCGTTCGAATTCAAGGGCCGTCACCACATTGGCAATGCGGTCGTAGCCGTATTCAGGGATCACCGAGGGGTCGAAGACTTCGTAGCCTGTGGCGAGAATCACCGCCCCGACCTCAATGTGGAGCAACTGGTCCTTCTGCTCGTAATCGATGGCCTTGGCCTGACAGACCTTGGCGCACACACCGCATTTTTTCCCTTGGCCCAACTGGCGGCAGGCGGTGGCGTCAATGGTGAAGACCGACGGGATTCCCTGGGGGAAGTACTTATAGATGGCTTTCCGCGTGCCGATGCCCGCGTTGAACACGTCCACCGCCATGGTCGGGCACTTCTCGGCGCAGGCCCCGCATCCAGTGCAGAGGTTTTCATTGACGTAGCGGGCCTTTTTGCGTACATGCACGGTGAAGGCTCCCGCTTCGCCGCTCACATTCTCCACCTCGCTGTAAGCCAGCAGATTGATCCTGGGATGTCGACCGACATCCAGCAACTTGGGGGAGAGGATTCAGATGGCGCAGTCGTTGGTGGGAAATGTCTTGTCCAGCTGGGCCATTTTGCCCCCGATGCTGGGGAGCCTCTCCACCATGTGCACCTGGATTCCCATCTCCGCCAGGTCAAGGGCCGCCTGGATTCCGGCGATTCCCCCACCAATAACTAATACATCGTCACTCACAATTCACCTCTTTGAAATGATGATCCCCGCACTTTCGCCTGTACACCACCAAGGCCTGAGTCCTCAGGTGGATTGGCCAGGATGTGCGCACTGAGGTTTTCCTGGGACTGCCTGTTTTCCATCTCCTGGATCTTCATTGGAAACCATGGCAGGGTTCTGCACTCCTTCGGCGATGAGCGTGATCAGGTCTTTGATTTTCAGGTCCAGGTTCATGTTGGTGAGTGCACAGCTCAAGTGGATCTGGCACTTGGGACAGGCGGTGATCAGAGTGTGAGCTCCCGTGGCCTTGGCCTCCTTCAGGCGTTCCACCTGAATCTGCTTGGACCCGATGGAACAGTTGGCCCATCCGCTGGTGCCGCAGCACACGGCGTTTTCCCTGTTGCGTTCCATTTCCACCAGTTCCGTGTCCGGCATCCGTTCCAGGATGTTCCGTGGACTGTCGAAGACCCGGGCCATGCGCCCCAGGCGGCAGGGATCGTGGTACGTGAGAATTCCCCCTTCTTTGCCCAGGCTGATGTGTCCTTCCGCGAGAAGCCTCTGCACCAGATCGTAGAAATGAACCACCTCGAAACCCAGATCTCCAAGGAACTGAGGATAGTGGTTCTTGAACAGGTGGTAGCCCTCCGGGCAGCTGAAGACCACCTGCCTGGCTCCCGACTGCCGGATGAGTTCGACGTTTTGCCGGGCGAGCTTCATGAAGACATCGGTTCGGCCGTTCCACAGCATGTCGTGGCCGCAGCACGCTTCATCGTCGGAAACCACCGGGTCGATGCCGGCCGCGTTCAATACCTTGAGGACCTTGCGGCTGATGGTGAGGCTGTCGACGCCGATGTCTCGGAAGATAACATCAAAATAGGGCATGCAACCCACGAAGAAAAAGGTCTCCCCGGTCTGGGCTATGCGGCCGCTCTCCTTAGCCCATTGCGTCCTCTTTTGGCGGATGCCCTGGGTCTGCAGCTCCATGATGGTCTGGAGCATCCCATGGTGGGAAAGGGCCGGTGAGAGCCCCCGCTTGGCGGCTTCTTCCCTCAGGCAGCGCATGAATTCGGGAAAATTGATGCTGGTGGGGCAGCGCTCGAAGCACCGACTGCAGGTGAGGCACGACCAAAGCTCACGGTCCTGAAGCAATTCATCGCCCAGTTCCAGCAGCGCCTTCTCCACGATCAACCGGGGCGAAAAGCTCGGGGTGATCCGTGACACAGGGCAGCTCCCCGTGCAGACCCCGCAATCGAGGCAATAGTATGTCTGGTACGCCTTGATGGCTTCTTCGATATTCATGCGGCAACTCCGAGGCGGGATTTCCCGAGAGATTTGACCTTCTGAGTGAAATTGGTCACGATTTCCGCAAACCGGGTGGCTTCCGCCGAGGAGACCCACTCCAGGGCAAGGCGTTCGTTGTCGATCCCCATCAGGGTGAGGAGCTCTCGGGTCATGGCGGTCATGCGGGCCGCCTTTTCATTACCGTCCAGGTAATGGCAGTCCCCGATGTGTCAACCACTGATGAGCACGCCGTCGGCTCCAAGCTGGAACGCTTTGAGAATGAAGTCAGGGGAGACCCGTCCAGAACACATGATCCGGATGACCCGGATGTTGGGGGGGTACTGGAGCCGGCTGACTCCCGCCAGGTCCGCACCGGCGTATGCGCACCAGTTGCAGCAGAAGGCGATGATCCTCGGTTCAAAATCTGCACTCATAGGCGTCTTCCCCTCTCGTCAGCAAGACACGAAGAGCATGAAGCGACGTACATGGGTAGGTGGAACGGGCACGAAGCTCCAGGCACCCGGGTCGCGGTGTGGCCCCTGTGGGCGTCGGGGCCGCACCCAAGAATATGCGAAGGAAATTAGAATCTGTAAGCATACCCCAGACAATAAGGAACCTGTGCTTAGGTCCGTCATGTCGGCCAAAGCCGACATTCGGAGAACCTCTCTGGACCCAGGCTTTCTCCTGTGTGAGGTTTTGGAGTCAGGTCACTCTTCTATGCTGGTCAGCAATCAGCCCTCCAGGATCACGTCACCGACAACCACGATGTCATTTGCACAGGGCCGCCTCGACCATGGTGAGCACCTCCCCGTCGTTGAAATGACGGATGGCCGCTGCCCCCGTGGGGCACGCCACGGCGCAGGCCCCGCAGCCTTTGCAGAGAGCCTCCTGGATTTCCGAGACACTCATGTCCTCACTGAGCTCCTGGAGCTGAGGAGCTCCATATGGGCAGACCTCCACACATCTCCCGCAGCCCCTGCAAAGGGACTGATCCACCTGGGCCACCACCCCCTCCACGTCGATGGTCTTCTGGGCGAGGATGGTTGCGGCACGGGCTGCCGCCGCCTGAGCCTGGGCGATGCTCTCGTCCATGGGCTTGGGATAGTGGGCAAGTCCACAAACGAAAATGCCGTCGGTGGCGAAGTCCACCGGCCTGAGTTTCATGTGGACTTCCAGGAAGAATTTGTCCTGGCTGAGGGGAACTTTGAATAGCTGGGCCAGTTCATCGGCTCCACGCGTTTCGATGGCGGAGGCCAACGTGATGAAATCGGGTCTTAGCACAATGGGGCGTTGGAGAACATGGTCCACCACAGAGACTTCCAGGGACCCGTTGTCGGTCTCCTTCACGGCGGGCTTGTTTGCCAGGTCGTAGCGAATGAACAGGACGCCCCGTCTCCTGGCTTCCCTGTACAGGTCCTCCCGTTCCCCGTAGGTGCGGATGTCCCTGTACAGAATGGTGACATCCATATCGGGGTTCCGTTCCTTGAGTTCGATGGCCTTTTGCACCGAGAAGGTGCAGCAGATTCGACTGCAGTGGGGCCGCTGTGGTTCCCGGGAACCCACGCACTGGATAAAAACGGCACCCCGGGCGTTGGTCACCAGGTCGCTTTCCCACGCCTCGTCCAGTTCGTGCCAGCGCAAGACCCGGCTGTTCCTACCGTACAGGTATTCGTCCGGTTTCAAGGAATGGGCCCCGACGGCAATGATGGTGACCCCGTGGTCCAGTTCCCGGGTGCCCTCGATGCCGGCAATGGCGACCTCGGTTTTGAAGTTGCCCACGTATCCCGAGGTGTTCTTCACCTCGGCACCAAGGTGCACCTCGATGCCCGGGTGCGCCTTCACCTCTTCCATGAGCTCCTCCAGATATTCGCCGACGCTTTCCCCTTTCCAGGTCTTGTGCACCTTGTGTCCGTGTCCGCCGAGGCGGTCTTTCTTCTCGACGATGTGAGCCTTGAAGCCTTGGCGGGCAAGGGTGAGGGCGCTGACCATCCCCGCCACACCCCCCCCGACCACGAGGGCCGCCTGGGTCACGGGAACGGAAGGCATGGGCAGCGGTTCGATGAGGGTTGCCCGGGAGACGGCCATGCGCACTAGATCCTTGGCCTTCTCCGTAGCGGCTTCCGGGGTTGCGGCATGGACCCAGGAACACTGATCGCGGATGTTGGCCTGTTCGAAGAGGTACTTGTTGAGGCCGCTGTTGCGTATCGTCTCCTGGAAGAGGGGTTCATGGGTGCGGGGCGAACAGGCCGCCACCACGACGCGGTTCAGGTTGTGCTCCCTGATGATGCTCACGAGTTTGTCCTGGGCGTCCTGGGAGCAGGAAAAAAGGTTCTCCTGAACGTAGGTCACGTTGGGCAGCGTCTTGGCGTACTCCACCACCTCAGGCACCCGAACCACGCTCGAAATGTTGACGCCGCAGTTGCACACGAATACGCCGATGCGTGGGGGGTCCCGGCTCACGTCCCGTTCCTCGGGAAATGTCTTTTCCCTCACCAGAGTGTTTCGCGAGGACGCCAGGCGGCTGGCAGCGGCCCCCGCAGCCGCGGAGGCTTCCATAACGGCCAGGGGAATGTCCTTGGGCCCCTGGAGGACACCGCACACGAACACGCCGGGTCTGGATGTCTCCACCGGGCTGAAGCTGCTGGTGGTCGCAAAATTGTAATGGTTCAACTCGATCCCGAGACGGTGCGCGAGCTCCTGAGCGTCCTCGGAGGGTTCGAGCCCAACCGAGAGGACCACCATGTCGAAATCCTCGTCCACCATTTCCCCAGACTCCGTCACATAGCCTAGGCGAAGGCCGTCGGATTCAGGCAATGGCTCGATGCTATGGATCCGGGACCGTATGAACCGGATGCCGCTCTCCTTGGCCCGTTGGTAATACTGCTCAAATTCCTTGCCGTAGGTGCGCATGTCCATGAAGAAGATGGCGGCCTCAAGCCCTTCCTTGGAGTGTTCCCTGGCAATCACCGCCTCCTTGATGGCGTACATGCAACAGACCCCTGAACAATACCCGTTGTCACAGTGGTTGATGTCCCTGGAACCCACGCATTGGAGCCAGGCGATCCTCCTCGGTTCATGCTCGGCGGCCGCCTTGGCCCTGAGCCTCTCAAGTGCCTCCTCGATTCCCTTCAAGCGCGAAGCCACAGAGGATCTTTGGTCAGTGGGGGACGCTTCATTTGCGGCACCCTGTTCCTGCTCTTCATGCTGCTTCAGCTGTTTCAGCACCTTCCGGTGCTCTTTCTCCAATTCCCCGATTTGCATGTGCAGAGCCATGGCGGAAGGGCGCAGCAGGTGACCGGCGGTAGGGCCGCCAGCGCTAAGGAGCCTTTCGAATTCGAGGGCGGTGACCACGTTGGGATGAGCGGCATAGGCGTAAGTGTCGAAACGGCTCGGGTCGAAGGCCTGGAACCCTGCGGCCAGAATCACCGCCCCGACCTCCAGGTCGAGTGTCCTTGATTCCTCTTCATAGTTCACGGCGTCAACGGGACAGATCTTGGCGCAAATGCCGCATTTCTTCCCATGGCCCAACTGACGGCAGTTTGCGGCATCAATGGCATAACCCGAGGGGATGGCTTGGGCGTAATACTTGTATATGGCTTTGCGTTTGCCGAGCCCTGCGTTGTAGGAATCCAGGACCACGGATGGACACTTCTCGCTACAGGCGCCGCAAGCAATGCACTTGTCCAGATCCACGTGGCGGGGCTTCTGGAGGATCTTCGCCAGGAAGCGGCCCTCTTCGCCTTCAAGGTCCTCAATCCGGGAGTTGGTGAGGAGATTGATGTTCAGGTGCCGGCCGACCTCGACCAGCTTGGGGGAGATGATTCACATGGCGCATTCATTGGTGGGAAAGGTCTTGTCCAGTTGGGCCATCCCACCTCCGATGGCGGGGCCCTTCTCCAGCAGGTGCACATAGTAGCCTGAATTGGCCAGGTCCAGAGCGGCTTGAATGCCGGCGATTCCACCACCGACCACCAGAACCGACCCGATGGTCCCGCTGCCAACTTGGTGAGTCATCAGATTTCCTCCTGAACGACTGTGGTCTTGCGAGCCAGTTTCTATGCAAGGATTGCCTCGCTGCGGATGGCATGCGCTGCAGCGAGCAAATAAAGATCGCTAGCGAGTGGATTGAAATCCCCCCGCAGGGAGTCAAAGCTTCAAGATGCGATGAGTCAGGGGATGGTGGTAAGGGCTTCCAGTCGCACACTGAGTTGCTGGCAGTAGATACGAGAAAATCCCGCAGCAGCACTTTCATAAGAACCATCAACACCGGAAGAATCTTGACACAGGTCGGGGAACGATTCAAGGCAAAAGAGCACTGCCAGAATCCGGGGTCTGATACAACATTTCGAATTACGCCTACCTACTGTGAACATGGTGATTCAAACCCGGGTTGCTGGTTATTCAGGACAACAGCTCCTCGAAAAGGCCACAGATTCGATTTGAGAAATATAGAAATGCGAGTATGGCAGCAAGTCTCCAAACAAGCGAGGGCATCCTGAAACACCACGGTTGAGACAAGGGTAAGCCTATACCTAACATGTGAAAAGTCCAGCATCGACTCTCCTGCCTATCCCTATGATTCAAGGGGGCGACTCGCCCGGGGCGGAGGACTCCAAAGCCGCCGAGACCGCAGGGACCGCAGGCGACCGGTCTTAGCTCTTGCATCCGCCGGGTTCACTCCCGTATAGTGGCGTTAAGGGAATGGAAAGGATTGGTTCACAAGAAGTAATTCCGAATGCCACACATCATCTCGTCAGAGAATCAGCCCAGGGAGAGCGAGGATATGGCGGTTGCTCGAAAAATGCTCCAGTTCATGGAGAGTGGATCATGGATCCGGAAAATGTTCGAGGAGGGAGCGCGACTCAAGAAGATTCACGGCGAGGAGAACGTTTTCGATTTCAGTTTGGGAAATCCCAACGTGCCTCCTCCGGATATCGTGCAGCAAAAGCTGCTCAAGATCGTGACCGAGGAGCGCTCCGGCAAGCACGGCTACATGGCCAATGCGGGGCTCATCGAGACACGTGAAGCCGTTTCCGCCTATTTGTGCAAGGAACACTGTATTTCCCTCGCCGCTGACCACATCGTCACCACCTGTGGCGCCGCAGGAGCTTTGAACATCATTTTCAAATCCCTCCTGGATCCCGGGGACGAAGTCCTGGTTCCCGCCCCTTACTTCGTGGAGTATGGATTCTATGCTGACAACCATGGGGGCACTCTGAAGACCGTGCCCACCAGGGAAGACTTTACCCTGGATCTGGAGGCCGTGGATGCGGCCGTCAGCCCCCGGACCAGGATCGTCATGATCAATTCCCCGAACAATCCCACGGGGCAGATTTACAGTGACGAGGCCATCATGGGACTCGGGGAGATCCTCACGCGCAAGAGTGCTCAATACGGGAGGGTCATCACCCTGGTTTCCGATGAGCCTTACCGTAAGATCGTGTACGACGGCTGCTGTGTCCCCTGCATCTTCTCCCACTACCCCAACAGCATCATTGCCACGTCCTATTCCAAAGACCTCTCCCTGCCGGGAGAACGCATCGGTTTCGTCGCCGTCCATCCCGGAGCCGAGAACGTTCAGCAGTTGATGGGTGCGCTAA
>CAZURN010000162.1:2401-7871 GCA_964623165.1 uncultured Syntrophobacteraceae bacterium | reverse complement strand
GCGGGGCAGTGCAAATGCTCCAGGCCGATGCGCCTCAGGGGTCTCAACATTCCCGCCTGATGGGCATTGTCTCGAGGGAAATCCACCGCATCAATGACTTGGTCACCGACTTCCTTTGGCTCTCCAAAGGGGCCAGGAAATCGGACAAATTGGAAAAGGTGGCGATCTGCCCAGTCATTCACGAAATCCTGTCCCTCCTCAAGGCCCGAAGCAAAGTCACCAAGACCCACAACATCCAGACCGACTTCGAGTGGATGCCAACGTACACCATGGATTCCCAGCATTTCCGCCAAATCATCTGGAATCTCCTGACCAATGCCTTGGAAGCCATGCCTGGAGGTGGCGATCTCTCGGTCAAGGTAAGCCTGGTAGACGGCAAAAAGGAAGGCACCTCGGAAACGCGGATAGACATTCAGGACAATGGTCCAGGGATCCCCCGGGAAGTTAGAGAGAGGATTTTTGAGCCATTCTTCACGACCAAGAAAAATGGCACTGGTTTGGGACTGAGCATCGTGTACCAGATGATCGAAAACGCCGGCGGCCGCATTGAAGTGGCTTCCGGGGAATCAGGGGGCACTATCGTCTCCGTGTTTTTTCCCTCCTGAGCTTCTTTCCCTCTTGTCAACCAACCATAAAGTGATTATAAGCACTCGCGCAGGGCGAGTGCTAACAGCACACCATTCCGTGAGTGCACCTTTGTGCTCGTCCACCTGAAATTCGGGAGTGACCGTTCGGTCTCACTCAATTTCATCTGGCACACCATTTCTTGGTGACGGAGTTTGTGCGTGTACCCAATTTTCAGTCCAAGGAAAGGAGATTAAGGGATGGAACTCAAACCGCTGAATGATCGGGTGGTGTTGAAGCGGATCGAGGAAGAGCAAAGAACTGCCGGGGGGATCATCATCCCGGACACGGCCAAGGAAAAGCCCATTCAGGGGCAGGTGATCGCCGTGGGCAATGGCAAGGTGATGGAAGACGGGAGCAGGCGCCCTCTGGATGTGAAAGCCGGGGACCGGGTGCTATTCGGCAAGTACTCGGGGACGGAAATAAAGGTGGAGGGTGAGGAACTGCTGATCATGCGCGAAGACGAAATCCTTGCCATCATCGAGAACTAAGGATCGGTGAGGTACTTGACTGACCAATCAAGCCACGGAGGAATGCCAAATGGCAAAGCAATTGACCTATGATGTGAAGGCACGTGAATCACTGTTGACCGGTGTGAACATTCTCGCCGATGCCGTGAAGGTTACCCTTGGACCAAAGGGTCGCAATGTGGTCATCGAGAAGTCCTTTGGTGGCCCCACGGTGACCAAGGACGGCGTGACGGTGGCCAAGGAGATTGAGCTCGAGGATAAGTTCCAGAACATGGGTGTCCAAATGGTCAAGGAAGTGGCCAGCAAGACCAGCGATGTGGCTGGGGACGGCACGACCACTGCGACCATTCTTGCCCAGTCCATTTACTATGAAGGTTCCAAGCTGGTGGCAGCCGGTGCCAATCCGATGGCCCTGAAGCGGGGCATCGAGAAGACGGTGAAGGTGGTCGTGGACGAGTTGAAGAAGATCAGCAAGCCCACCAAGGACCAGAAGGAAATCGCCCAGGTTGGGACCATCTCTGCCAACAATGACCAAACAATCGGCAACATCATTGCCGAGGCAATGAACAAGGTTGGGAAAGAAGGCGTCATCACCGTCGAGGAAGCGAAGGGCATGGAGACCACTCTCGAGGTGGTGGAAGGCATGCAGTTCGATCGTGGGTACATCTCCCCTTACTTTGTGACCGATCCAGAGAAGATGGAAGTGCTCCTCAACGAGCCTCTGATCCTTGTCAATGAAAAGAAGGTCAGCAACATGAAGGACCTTCTGCCGATCCTGGAGCAGATTGCCAAGATGGGCAAGCCGCTTCTCATCATCGCCGAGGATGTGGAAGGCGAGGCTCTGGCCACCCTTGTGGTGAACAAACTGCGGGGCACCCTGCAGGTTTGCGCGGTCAAGGCCCCTGGGTTCGGTGACAGGCGAAAGGCCATGCTGGAGGATATCGCCATCCTTACTGGTGGCCAGGTGATCAGCGAGGAGAAGGGCATTAAACTCGAAAACGTCGCCATGTCCGATCTCGGACGGGCAAAGACCATCCGCATCGACAAGGACAACACGACTATCGTTGACGGCGCCGGTGACAGGAAAGCTCTCGAGGGGCGGGTCAAGCAGATTCGGGCCCAGATCGAGGAAACCACCAGCGACTACGACCGTGAGAAGCTCCAGGAGCGTCTGGCAAAATTGGTGGGCGGCGTGGCCGTCATCAGCGTTGGTGCCGCCACAGAGACCGAGATGAAAGAGAAGAAGGCCCGGGTGGAAGACGCCCTCAATGCCACCCGCGCTGCCGTCGAGGAGGGCATCGTGCCCGGTGGCGGCGTTGCCTATCTCCGTTGCATCCCCGCTCTGGAAGCCTTCTCCCTGGAAGGCGACGAGAAGCTGGGTCTCAACATCGTCAAACGCGCTCTTGAGGAGCCTGCCCGTCAGATCGCACTCAATGCGGGCGAAGAAGGTTCCGTGGTGGTCCAGAAGGTCAAGGCTGGCCAGGGTGCCTTCGGATTCAACGCTGAGACCGGGGAATTTGAGGATCTCATTGAAGCTGGCGTCATTGACCCGACGAAGGTCACGAGGACGGCTCTCCTCAATGCTTCCAGCGTGTCGGCTCTCATGCTGACCACCGAATGCATGGTCGCCGATCTGCCCAAGGAGAAGGATGCTCCGATGGGTGGTGGCATGCCGGGAATGCCCCCCGGAGGCGGCATGTATTAGGAGACTGATTCGGTCTCAGAGGAAGATGTGTTTTTGATTGACGTTGAGAGCCCTTTCGGTCATGCAGTCTCTGACCGAGAGGGCTCTCTGTTCTTGGAGGACCCACAGGGACCAATTCCCACGGATCTTAGTGTGCCGGACTCCCGGGAAGCTGAACGGAGTACGCAGGTCTCCTCTCCGCCACATGGAACTCAACGACTGAAGACCGGTTGAGCCAGGGAAGATGGCCTCAAATGGCTTGACTTGTCCCTTTGGTGTGCTACTTAAAATTCCCTTGTGTCGGGAGAAGCGGAGGAGTCGAGGGCTCCAATGATCCGAGGGACAGTGAGAACCGTCATTGCTCTCCCCTGAATGACTCCTGCGTTGGATTCATGAATCTCCCGTCCGTTTGTCCCGCTGTCTTGCTCAGGATCGAGCCACTCGATAAGGGGGTATGCATGGACTATAAGACGACAATCAATTTGCCTCAGACCGACTTTCCCATGAAGGCCAACCTCTCCAAGCGTGAACCTGAGATTCTGGCGAGGTGGGAAGAGATGGGGCTTTACGAGCGGTTGAGGCAGCGTGCCAAGGATCGCCCCCGTTACATCCTGCATGATGGTCCCCCTTACGCCAACGGGCACATTCATTTGGGGACCGCTCTCAATAAGATCCTGAAGGACATGATCGTCAAGAGCCGCCAAATGAGCGGCTTCAATGCTGTCTATGTCCCGGGGTGGGACTGCCATGGGCTGCCAATTGAACACCAGGTGGACAAGGAACTGGGCAAGAAGAAGCTCACCATGACTCAGGTGGAAATCAGGCAGCACTGCCGAGAGTATGCTGAACGGTTCATCGACATTCAGCGCGAGGAGTTCAAACGGCTGGGCGTGCTCGGCGAGTGGGACGACCCATACCTCACCATGTCGTTTGACTACGAGGCAACCATAGCCCGAGAACTCGGGCGGTTTTTTTCCGCTGGAAGTGTTATCAGGAGCAAGAAGCCCATCTACTGGTGCTCCAGTTGCCGTACGGCACTGGCTGAAGCCGAGGTGGAGTACCATGATCATGTCTCCCCCTCCATCACCGTGAAATTTCCCGTCAAGAGAGAGGCACTGGCCAGTTTTCCCGAACTTGGAGATCGACCTGCATTCATGCTGATCTGGACGACGACTCCCTGGACTCTTCCAGCGAATTTGGCTATTTCCCTGCATCCCGACTACGAATACACCGCTGTTGCCGTGAGTGGAGAAGTCTGGATCCTTGCGGAAGGATTGCTCGAGAGTTGCATGAACACCTTCGGGATTAAGGATTACTCTGTGGTCGCGACCTACCCGGCTTCACGGCTCGGTTCCATCACGTGCCGTCATCCGTTCCTGGACAGGGATTCCATCATTGTATTCGGTTCCCACGTGACCCTTGATGCTGGCACCGGCTGCGTTCACACGGCTCCAGGCCATGGCCGCGAGGACTATGAAATGGCGTTGGAATATGGCCTTGATGTGTATTCACCCATTGATGACGATGGTCGCTTCATGGCTGATGTACCGTTTTTCGCGGGCCAGTTTGTCTTCGATGCCAATCGGAACGTTACTGACAAACTCAAGGAGCAGGGCAACCTCATTCAGGAGAAAGAACTCTCCCACAGCTATCCTCACTGCTGGCGGTGCAAGAAACCGGTCATTTTTCGGGCCACGGAGCAATGGTTCATCTCCATGGACAAGAACAGCCTGCGGGATCAAGCCCTGGCGTGGATCGACCGTGTAGAGTGGATCCCATACTGGGGAAGGGAACGCATCCATAACATGATCGCCAACCGCCCTGATTGGTGCATCTCCAGGCAGCGCTCGTGGGGGGTCCCCATCACAGTGTTCACTTGCGATGGTTGCGGCGAACTCCTCGCCGCTCCCGAGGTGTTCGAACATGTGGCGGCTCTCTTCGAAAAGGAGGGCGCGGATTGCTGGTTCCAGCGGAATGCGGAGGATCTGCTGCCCCCTGGGGCCGCTTGTGTCAAATGCAGTGGCCGGCAATTCCAGAAGGAAATGGACATCTTGGACGTCTGGTTCGATTCGGGTGTTTCCCACGCGGCCGTGCTTGAACAGCGCCCCAATCTGAGGGCACCGGCAGACCTTTACCTGGAGGGGAGTGATCAGCACCGGGGGTGGTTCCATTCATCCCTCCTGGCAGCGGTCGGCACCCGCAACAGGGCACCGTACAGAACGGTGCTGACACATGGATTCGTGGTCGATGGGCAGGGATACAAGATGTCGAAATCCTTGGGAAACGTGATTGCCCCAGGAGAAATCATTCAGCAATATGGCGCCGAAATCCTGCGCCTGTGGGTCTCGGCGGAAGACTACCGCGACGACATTCGCATCTCACCAGATATCCTCAAGCGCCTCGGTGAGGCCTACAGAAGGATACGAAACACCTGCCGTTTTCTCCTGGGAAATGTTTGCGATTTCGATCCCAATCAGCACAACGTGGCTTATGAAGACTTGGAGGAACTCGATCGTTTTGCCCTGCACCAGCTCCAGGATTTGATCCAGAGGGTAAGGCAGGCATACGACCGTTTTGAGTTTCACAAAGTCTACCATGCGCTCCACAACTACTGCGTGGTCGATCTCAGCTCCTTCTACCTGGACATCCTCAAGGATCGCCTTTACGTCTCCTCTGCCTGGAGTGCGGAGCG
>CAZURN010000162.1:0-2301 GCA_964623165.1 uncultured Syntrophobacteraceae bacterium | reverse complement strand
ACCTGGACATCCTCAAGGATCGCCTTTACGTCTCCTCTGCCTGGAGTGCGGAGCGCCGGTCCGCACAGACCGTGCTTTACGAGATCCTCACAGCCCTTCTGCGACTCATGGCGCCGATTCTGTCGTTCACCGCCGAGGAGGGGTGGTGGCATCTGCCCAAACGCCCGAGTGACACAGTGCACCTGGAGGACTTCCCCGAACCTAACCCTCTCTTTCGGAACGAAGCCTTGAGCGAGAGGTGGGAGAAGCTCCTGCTCTTGAGAAGTGATGTCCTGCGAGCCTTGGAAGTGGCCCGGCAGGCAAAAACCATAGGACATCCTCTGGATGCCGTGGTGAGGCTTTCCCTTCCTCAGGATCTTCGGAAAGAAGTGGAGGGACAGGAGGAGCTTCTTCGGGCCGTCTTCATCGTCTCGGGTGTTCTGATATGCGATGCGGGCGAGCTGGTGGAACCCATGCCTGGAGAGACGATGGAAAGCGTGTTGGTTCAGGTGGCTCCCGCATCGGGTGGAAAATGCGCCCGCTGCTGGGTGCGCACGGATGCGGTGGGGCGCTTTCCCGATCACCCGAGCATCTGCGATCGCTGCCATGAGGTCGTCACTGGTGCAAAATGACGGATCAGTCAGTTGGATACAGGAGTCAACGAATGCAGTTGCTGGTTGTTCTCGGAGGGGCAGTACTCCTGCTCGACCAGGTGACCAAGTTTCTGGTCATTTCTGCTCTTCCCCTGCACTCTGTTCGGGAGATCATCCCCGGGGTTTTCAACCTGGTCCATGTTCGCAACCCAGGGGCAGCCTTCAGCATTCTGGCGGGGGCCAGCCCTGCCTGGAGGCACGGGCTCCTCGTGGGGCTCACTCTCTTCGTCCTTGCCATCATTCTGTTTGCCTACGGCAAAGTCCCCGCGTCTGACCGGTGGACCCGCACAGCATATTCGCTGATCACCGGAGGTGCGCTGGGGAACCTGGTCGATCGTATTCGCATCGGGGAAGTGATTGACTTCGTTGACGTCCATGTCGGATCAGCCCACTGGCCTGCCTTCAACGTGGCTGACAGCGCCATCAGCGTCGGAGCGGTCCTGCTCGTCGTGTCCCTTTTCAAGGGAAAATAAGCAAATTTTGCTGGAAGCTTGTCGAATGGATTGATGGTGACACCGTGCGCGGATGGTGGGATTGAGGATCCCCTGTGCTGGCTGGATTCCAGGGTTCCTGTGAAGAGACCCCGCACGGCAAGTTCCCTGTCCGGGGACACTCTCGCGGGTTGGTGTCGTCTGCGGATCACGGGGACATGGTGCGAGGATCTGATGCGAAGTTGCCGTCAGACCGGGGCAGCGTACAAGCCGCTCCCCTTGGTTTCGCGGGCGTTGTGCTAACAAAAGAGCTGTAACGTTAACTCAGTATGAGTTGAGTGGGGGACATGTGAATATGATACAAGAACGCGTCCCGATGCTGTGTCATGATAGCACCGGGGACGCGGACTGGATTTCTACTGTTTCTCTTTCACATCCTTTTTGAGCTTCAGAACCGCGTTCTGTGGAACGAGGCGCTTGGCATCCCTGTCCCAGACCTCCTGTTGGATGACCAGCCTGTCATTGAAAATTTCGGTGACAACGCCTCCCATGACCCCGGCTGGTGTCCCCACGGTGACAATGTATCCCTTGCCTGCGCTGTCCTCGATGATCGCCTTTCGCCCCAAGTCACCCCAGGTGATTGCCTTTAGGCCCCGTTCGATCTCTGGGATGGTCATTTTCTGCAGTGGTGTCAGGGGGCGGATCTGATCGGGAGGGAGTTCGCCCTCTTCGGTGTCCGCTTCGCGCACTTGGGGTGCGGCCTCTCCGGGGGTGATGAACGGCGTGAAAGGATCATTCATGTTGGTTGGAGCGTAAGCGAAATTCTCTTTGAGCAGAGACTCTTTGAGCCTTTCAGACATGGGGGAGGTTCCCTTGGGCTCGGGTGCACCTGGGGGGGCCGGAGGCATACCAGGAACATCAGCAGGCACTGGGCTGGCGGAGGGAGCCATTTCCTGCTGCGGTTTAGGAGCAGGCGGCGGCACGGTTTGTGTCTGAGCTGTTGCGAGGCTCCCACTCATCAGGATGACACAGAGGAAGCAGAAAAGCATCGGCAAGCATTTCGTGGAAGGCTTAACCAACCTTCTTTTCTGGTTCATTTGCTTCATGACAGGACTCCTTTTTCCCTATTCATTTGTGGATTTGCCCAAGAAACGCCCCTGAAGCTTTCTCAACTCACTGCTCTCAATTATGCATCACCTGCAAAAAATCGCAAGAGAAGATGCATTTCCCGCTTCAAA
>CAZURN010000161.1:0-7933 GCA_964623165.1 uncultured Syntrophobacteraceae bacterium | reverse complement strand
CTATATGCGTGTCGTGAACACCCCGTTTCTCATCGTGTACGATCCCTCCGCAAAGATTCATTACCTGCGGGGAGGAACGGTCTGGCTCACCGCCTCCGACATCAAGGGCCCCTGGAAAGTAGCGGACGGCGTGCCCGACCCCATCAAGGCCCTGGCCGAGGTGAGGGAAGACTCTGACAAAAAAGGTTCAGGCTCAAGAAGAGCGGAAAAAGCCCTGGACCCGCGACCGGAAGTGATCGTCAGTACTGAACCGGCGGAACTCATCGCAACCGATGGCGAACCCGAATGGTCGACCATTTCCGGGACAAACCTGCTCTACCTGAGCAACACGGAGAGCAACGTCTTCCTCTACACGACTTCCCAACAGTATTTTGCATTGCTTTCCGGGCGCTGGTTTTCCACCAAATCCCTGACCGAGGGGCCCTGGTCGTATGTGGAACCACACGCTCTGCCGGAGGATTTTGCCAGGATTCCCCCGGATTCGGTGAAGGGGTTTGTCCTAGTGAGCGTCCCCTCAACAACCCAGGCCAAGGACGCCGTCGCAGACACATATATTCCCCAGACGGCAGTGATCGATCGGAAAACGGCCACGACGGAAGTGAAATACGATGGGGAACCAAGATTCGAACCCATTGAAGGGACAAATCTGCAGTATGCGGTCAATACCGCGACTCCCACCTTTCGCATTGGAACCAAGTATTATGCGGTGGAAAGCGGCATCTGGTACGAAGCGGATTCCCCAAATGGGCCGTGGAGCGTTTCAGTGGCTCCTCCCGCCGACGTGAACAAAATCCCCCCGAGTCACCCCCTGTACAACGTGAAATATGCCAAGGTTTACGATTACACGGATGATGTGGCCTATGTGGGCTACACGCCAGGCTACACCGGTTCGTACGTGGATAACGGCACTGTGGTCTACGGCACGGGCTACACCTACCCGGCCTACCAGAGTGGCACCGTCTACTATCCCTATCCCGTAACATACGGATACGCTGCCACCTACAACCCATACGGGGCTTATTGGGGCTACGCGCCTGCCTATTACAACCCTGTCACTTGGTTTACCGCTGCGGCAGTGGGGATTGTGAGCGCCGCCATCTGGGCATCGGTATGGGACGATTGGCACGGCCATCACCGTTGGTACGGTGGAGGCTGGTGGGGTTATGGAGGATATAACTATAACAACATCAACTACATTCATAACAACGTCGTTTGGAACCGCCCCGGATACAGGCGTGACGGTTGGCGGCCAAGTGACCGCTACCCCGCTTACCGCCGATCAGGTGACCGCTACCTCGGGTACGATAGGCGTGGCGTTGGCCAGTGGCCCGGTTTGGGCCGGCCTGGTGTGGAAGCGCTCTCGGCCAGACCCAATCTCTATGACCGTCCCGGGGTCTCGAATAAGCTTGCTGGCCGTGACATCTTGACGAGAACCGGGAGAGGTGAACCGGGAGTCAACCTTCGCCCAGGGGGTATTGAGGGGCGGCCGGGAACGAGACTCAGTGCGAGGCCTGCCACCAGAGATACCGCCGCGAACAACCTGTTTGCGGATCGTGACGGCAACGTTCTAAGGAGAGATCAAAAAGGCAACTGGCAGCAGAGAGACCAGGGAAGGTGGACAGGCATCTCTGGTGATCAGGGGGCCAAGGTGGGTGCAGGCAGGGCGGAGCGCCCGGGAGTCACACGGCCTGCCCAGCAGGCACGAAGCAATGCAGACATCAATAGCCTCAATCGTGATGCGTCAACGCGTTACCGGGGTGCTGAGAGGACCCGGAGCTTCAACCGGGCTCAGAGCTACAGCGGTGGAAGCCTAGGAGCAGTCTCGCGAGGCTCTGGAGCGGCAGGTCGGGGGTCTGGTATGTCCGAATTCCGGGGTGCTGGTGGAGGTGGTCGAGGCCCCAGTGGTGCAGTAACCCGGGGAGGTGGTGGCGGGGGAGGTGGTGGTCGAAGCATCTCGCGCGGTGGCGGTGGAGCGCTTGGTGGTGGTGGACGCGGCGGAGGTGGAGCACGCGGTGGCGATGGAGGCCGAGGTGGTGGAAGAGGGAGGTAGGCGATCCGATTGGAACCTGAAGGTCAGTGCGCAGACTTAACCCATTGAATTTCCTTGGTGCCGGAGGAGAGACTCGAACTCTCACGGGGTTGCCCCCACCGGATTTTGAGCCCGAGACTGCCGGGGAGGCCTTTGAGCTGAAATTCCAACCAGTTGATTCTCTTGGTTCTTTGGCTTCGACCTTTGGTTTTGTTTGATTCCGTTTTGAAAACTCTGACCTTGACGGGCACATTTTGGGCACAATCCACATCGGTCATGAACCCAGGTAGGGTGACGGTCTAGACTATCCTCGAAATGAAGAAATTCATCGGGCAATGATCGCGGTTTCATCGACATTCGAGATCCCAAGGGAGGGCAGGACCAGATGATCCCGCTCAATGACGCGGCACGGGGTGTGCTGGATTCCCATCCAAAGACAGAAGGGACGGACTACATCTTCCCAGGGCGCGATCTCCAGGCAAGACGCCACGTCCATCGCGTGGTAAACAGGATCAAGGCGCGTGCTGGTCTTCCCTCAGACTTCCGGCCTCTGCATGGATTGCGTCACGTCTACGCGTCCATGCTGGCTTCATCGGGCAAGGTGAACTTGTACACCCCTCACAAGCTAATGACCCACAAGAGTCCTCAAATGACTCAGAGATGTGCCCATCTGAGGGACGAGGCACTGCGAAAGCCATCCGACCTCGTCGGCACCCTCCTTTCAGGAGTTATGCTGAACACAGATTCTGAAACAGGCTTGAGACTTGTGCGATAGAAAAACCAATTGATGGCCTTCAGGAAGAAAGCGGAAAGCATGAATATCCAGTATGTAACCGACGAAAAAGGTAAACCGATCGCAGTTCAGATTCCGCTGGACCAATGGGAGATCATCAAAGCGGAACTCGATTCTTGGGACGGAGAGGCTGAGACGGCGGAGATCATGGCAGACTCCAACCTCATGGGATCCATCTCAAGAGGGAGACAACAGGCCAGGCGTAAGATCGGTCGACGTATTGAAGAGATGGAAGTTTGATGGACTGGGGAGTCCATTTCACGGAGGAAGCGGCGAAAATGCTTCTCCCCAATGAAGACCGGGGGATCCGCAAACTTCTGAAAGAGAGAGCCATGCGTATGAGTTTGCATCCTGACCTGCAAGGCAAACCACTTGGCGGCGATCTTGCCGGGCTGCGGAGTACCCGGGCGATGGGCCAACGCTACCGCATGGTATACGAGCTGTTCCCCGAGGACCATGAGGTGTGGGTTGTCACCGTTGGACTTCGCAGGGGTATCCGTTCACCGGCGTGGCAAATCCACGATCCACCTGGCTGAAATTTTTCTGCACTCCACGTTCGATAGTGTGGGACAGGCCGGAATTCTATTGCTATAGGAAGGTGGAAAGCTGTGAAGAGGGAGCGAGGAGACACAGCCGGATGCCTTGCAAAGTTGTCGAACCCAAGGACATACAAGGCCGGACAATTTCCCACGAGGACTGGGACGGACACGCCCTTCCGTGCGGGCCTTGCTCTTGAGACAGCAGGAGATCATCGCGGAATTCGCCAAACGCATCGAAGAACTGGAAGCCAGGCTTGGGCAGAACTCGCAGAACTCCAACCAGCCATCTTCGTCTGACCCACCCCAACAGAGGGCAAAGAGAAACAAATCCAAAGAAGAGGGCAAACCCGGCGCCAAGAAGGGGCACAAGGGATCCCAACAGCCGCTTCTTGAGCCGACCAGGACAGGGCCCGTGCCACCTGATCGATGTGCGTGCGGGTGCCGGGAATTCAGGGACCTGAAACCGTTTCACACGCATCAGCATGTCGAGCTTCCCAAAATTGAGATGCAAATCACGCATTTCGTTCTCTACGAAGGCGAATGCTCCTCTTGTGGAAGCCCGAACAAGGGCGAAATTCCACAAGGTTTCCAAGTCGGATATGGACCACGGCTTACCGGGTTTGTGGGGGAGCTCAGTGGGAGTCAGCGCAGCAGTCGATGGCGGTGAAGGACTTCTGTCAGTCGGTGCTCAGGGTCTCCATTAGCGTTGGGGCCATACAGCGTTGCGTGGACCGGGTTTCTCAAGCGATCCTTCCACACTATGGAGCGATCGTGGCAAGGGCGCGGGCCTCCCAGAGTCAACCATGTGGATGAGACGCCTTGGTACCGGCATGGGGTTTTGGCCTGGTTGTGGGTGATGGTCAATGGGACGGTGGCTTTCTTCAGTGTCAAGGCGATCCGGTCCAAGGCCGCCTTTGAGGAATTGATCGGGCATTGGTCTGGGATTCTGGTGAGCGATGGGTATGGCGCCTACCGAAAGTGGGTGGAACTGTGACAAACCTGCCTTGCTCACCTTATCCGCAGGGCCAAAGAGCTGAGTGAAAGAACAGATAGCGTAATCGCCCATTTTGGCGATCGGATTTCGACCGCAGTTGGTCGACTGATCCATTGGGTTCATGCACCTCCGACCAAGGGGGAAGTCGCCACATGGTATGCTCGAATGTGTCATCTGATCAATCAGCACCGGGGTCGAAAAGATGAGGCGGGCAGGTTCGCCCGACATCTCGACGCCGAGATGGGAAACCTTTGGGTCTTTTTGCTCGAGGAGGGCGTTGTTCCCACCAACAACCGGGCGGAGAGAGCCCTGCGATTCGCCGTCCTTTGGCTCCGAATGATGCAGGGGAGCTACAACGAAAATAGGGTCGCTGGGTCGAACGGATACTCTCCCTGCGGGAGACCTGCCGCCTCAGAGGTCTTCCAACATTCCCCATTCTCGTTGGGGCTCTTGCCTCCTCGTTCCAAAATCAGACTCCGGATGTCTCATGGATCTAGAATACCCCCTGAACAGTTACCATCACGCGTCTTTCCCGGGGGCTCCCGTTTCACGACGTATCAGGTATGGCCCTCTGCTTGGCTGTTTGTCACCATAGGTCTTGAACACCAAGGAAGGAGGCGTCTGTTATGGGCAAAAGGCTCCTGATCGCATTGGCGATCGTCCTGTCGTGCGTGACCTTCGCATTAGCCCAGCAGCACGCTGTGGAAGAGAAGGCTGAAGCCAAAGCGATGGTGGAAACGGCTGCTGCCTTTCTGAACGAACATGGAAAGGAGAAAACCATCGCTGAAATCAACAAGTCGGATGGCCAGTTTGTGAAGGGCGAACTCTACGTCTTTGCCTATGACCTCAATGCCGTCATGATGGCTCACCCAAAAGCCCGAAGCTGATCGGTGAGAATCTGATGGAAAAGGCTGACAGCAAGGGAAAGCTATTCCGCAAAGAGATCATCGAAAAGGCGAAGAGTGAAGGAAGTGGGTGGGTCGACTGCTTTTACCTGAATCCTCAAACAGGAAAGGAAGAGGAGAAGACAACCTATCTTAAGAAGGCCGGGGATATGGTCATTTGCTGGGGTGCATACAAGTGACTCTCCCCGCAGTATAAAGAATGTGACGGGCGCGGCCATTCAGGGAATGGCCCTGAATTTCGAGCCAGCCGGGAAAGACAGTGTTCAATTCTTACAGGATCACAAAAAGGTGATCCCTTACAGTTGGAAAGCTTTTTGGGATGGAGGAGGAATCAGGCTCAAAGCCATGAGTCCCTCTGTCCGGTCAGCGCCGACGGCTTCGGGCGATGATCTGCACAATTCCCGTTGCCAGCCATGCAGCCAGGAGACTTCCCCAAAACATTTCCGAAGTATATGTCCACTGCATGGCTTCCACCCTGGGCAAGATGATAAACTTCTGCAGAAGGAGCGCCCAAGCGCCGGCCGTCAGCAGCGACAGCCAGACATTGCGTATCAGTGCCCCTGCCAGCACACAGCCGAACAGCAGGAACGGCTCCAGCATGGACGCCAGGACCGATGCTGCAAAGGCCGGCGCCTGCTGCAGGATTTCCAAAATCCAGTGCACTGATTACTCCATCGTACTTCGCTCTTTTCCGTTTGCCGCAAAGGACTCAAGAGCAGCCGAAAAATCCCTCCTGAAAAAAACTCTTGCTGTGTCGGCATTTTAGCGATTTCTGGAATTATTGGAACCTCTTTGTCCACGACCGGAACTCGCGGCCCCTCGCGCAAAGGATCACCGTATATTTCCGGCGTGAACAGTCCTTGTGCCATGGCCCTACGCGGGCGGTCAGTGCGGGCACAGGGGCATGCAACACCGCAGATGGACCTTTTACCAGCAGGGTCTGCCGGTCTTTCCCTGTAATCCGCGATGGATCCATGCAAATCGCCGGCTTCAGATCTTCATGTGCTGAAAGAACGACTCCCGAAGGCAGGCGGTCGTCGGGAGTCGCACTTTTTGATTGGGGAAAATGGGGTTGGAAGCTCTACCGCATAAGATGAACCGGGCAGAAAGACCCCTTGAGGATTTTCGGCAGGGGGTCGCGCACAACTTCCAACCCCCTGCGAAATGGATAGGGCAGAAGGAGAAGATCGTATCCTTGCGCAAGCTCTCGGCAAATCTCATCGGCCACGCGCCCGGCGGCGACCCGGTTGGAATGTGGGATAGCAGCGGCAGCCTCTTCGAAGTTCATGATCGCCCGTTGCGCTTCCAACTTTTCCTCATCTTCGATGTAGTTCAGAAAGCCGGCCCTGGCATTGCTTCCCGAGAGCCAGTCGTGGCCGATGTATTCGTTCCAGGTGGCATCCATGATAAACAACCCGGTCAGGTGAGCCTGCTTCTCGCGGGCCAGCCGGACGGCCTGATCCACGAAGCCGGGCGATGAATCCAGTGCAAGGAGTATCTTCATCACGGCAGAGACCCTCTCTCAGATTTGACCACCAAGATCACGTCCTTATCCTTCTTGACTTCATCTCCAACGGCCTTGGCGACACTCAGCACCACGCCATCCGTCTTGGATTTGATCTGCTTTGCCACGGCTTTTTGTTCGATCTCGCCGTGCACAACCTTCTTTTCCGTGACCAGCATGGTCAGGAGCAAGTCCCCCTTCTTTACCGTTGTGTTCTCGTTTACGGCAATGTCGACTATTTTGCCGTCCGAAGGGGCCATGAAGGAGATGGGCCCCACCAGAAACGCCATGTAGACAAGCACGGCAACCACCACCAGAGCGGAGCAGACAATCGCCGCCATATCTTCGTGTCGGTCGCTCCGAAAAACCGTCATGCCCTTATCTTTTGATGCATTCTTATCCGCCATCGGTATGACCTCCGCGTTCAGTTGTCAGATTATTGGGTGTTTAAAACGATGCTTCCTTGGAAACAAACAGCAGGATCACGACCAGGGCGAGGACGTATTTGAGCACGCCGGCCGTTATGCCAACTTTCAGAGGCGCGCCCCCCGCGGCCCTGATCTCACGAATATCGATGTAGGCCCCAACGCCAACCAGGCCGATCCCAAAAATCCAGGACATGGTGTCGCGCATGAGCTTGAGGGTATGAGAACCTTCCTCTCCCAACAGACTCAGCGAAGAGAGGATTGTCATACCGAAAAAGCCAAGTACAAAGAAGGGGAATTTCTGCTGGAGGATCGCGAAAAGCGAAACATGTTCCGATTGGGCCTCGGCCCTCCAGTACCAGAGGGTAATGAAGAAAACCACGAAGGGGATGCTGATGACGCGCACCACATTCCATATTTCGCCGTAGGCTACGGCGGTACCGGGCGCGATGGTTGGATTGAAAGCCAGGCAGGTGGCCAGGACCTGTCCGGAATTGAGAATGCCCGTGCCGACCCACGCGCCGAACTGATAATCGCTCAAACCCAGCATCTTGCCGATGAACGGGCTGATGAACATGGTTAGAATGCCGAAGCCAAGAATCGTTGCGATGGCAAGGGCCACATCGGACGGTTTGGCCTTCACGGCGGTTGAGGTCGCGATGGCTGCCGAGACGCCGCAAACGCCCGAGGCCGCTCCCATGGTCCCGATCATGGAGCGATCCATGCCGAGCCACCGCCCGAGAA
>CAZURN010000160.1:0-7951 GCA_964623165.1 uncultured Syntrophobacteraceae bacterium | reverse complement strand
TTTTGAAAATGATAGGCGATCAGCGGGTAGTCGGCATAGCCCGCGGCATTCAGGGCCATGGCGGCAAGGTAGATCCAGAAAACCTTTGACAGCCCCTTGGTCTCCATCTCTGGCAGGGCCGATTCCAGGTCGCGGGGACGCGGATACATCACGCGCGCCGCGATCAGGACCCCGATGGTCAGGATCGCCGGTATCCAGAGCACGGTAAACCCGGTTTGGTAAGTCCCCTTGAAATACAAGACCCCCGCAACGATGAGAGGCCCAAGCATCGCTCCGATCTGATCCATGGCCTCGTGAAAACCGAACCCCAAGCCCCGGCCCACCTCAGTGGTCGCATGGGAAAGCATGACGTCGCGAACCGGGTTTCGGATCGCCCTTCCCATGCGTTCGGCAATGATGAGAGCGGCTGCCGTTTCCCACCGACCTGCCAGTGCAAGGAGAGGCACCGCCACCATGTTGATCACGTACCCAAGAATGATTATGCCCCAGTGCTTCCCTGTCCGATCGCCGAAATAACCCGAGACGAAGCGGAAGGCATACCCGACGAGCTCCCCGAAGCCAGCCACAAACCCAACCACCGTTGCGCTGGCGCCAAGAAAGGCGAGGTAAGGGCCTGTAATGCTGCGCCCGCCTTCGTGAGTCATGTCCGCAAAGAGGCTCACGACACCCATCAGGACGATGAACTTTATGGCGGCTCTGCGGGTTGTTTCGACATCATTTGGTGATGAGCCCATGCTGAATTCCTTCATTGAAGGTGTTCCCGGTTGAATCCCGATCAAGAGGGAGTCTCGGGCGGCGTGATCACATCCGACGAGAAGTTGCCTTCGCTTGGGCTTCAACAGCTTCGTCCTGTACAGCGGGAAAAGACTTTTCCATAAACTCGCGCGCCATGTTGTAAGGATCCCGCTTCCTATCCACCAAGTCCTGAACCATACGCTCCAAAGAGCCAGTTCGTTAAAGACGCTTCCGGATCAACTTGAAAACCTCGTCGTGAATCGTTCGCAGTATCTCCTGGCACGCCCGTTCCCGGCGTCTTTTCATCAGCATGCCGCTTTGGTCCATGGTGCTTCGATGCTGTTCGATGGCCGTCCACAGTTCTTCGATACCGCGGTCTTCGGTCGCGATCGTCCGAACCACAGGAGGGGCCCAGTCGGACTTCTTCCCGCGAATGTCCTCCCCGACCCGGGTTCGGATCTCACTGTGCAGCATTCCAACGCCAGGGTAATCCGCCTTGTTGATCACAAAAATGTCAGCAATCTCCATCACTCCCGCCTTCATGGCCTGGATGGCATCCCCCATGCCTGGAACCAGCACCAGGCAAACAGTATCGGCAATCCCGACGATTTCCACTTCGTCCTGGCCTACTCCCACGGTTTCCACGATGACGATGTCCTTCCCCGACGCATCAAGGACTTTCACAACATCACCAGTGGCTCTCGCAGTTCCTCCAAGAAAGCCTCGCGTGGCCATGCTCCGGATGAAGACTCCGGGGTCCGTGTTGAGTTCGCCCATCCGGACTCTGTCCCCGAGCAGCGCTCCCCCCGTGAAGGGACTGGACGGATCCACGGCCACGATTCCCACACTGAACCCCCTTGCCCGGACGCTGCGTGTCAAAGAGCCGGTCAGCGTGCTCTTGCCGCTCCCGGGAGAACCCGTCACTCCGAGAACGTAAGCCTTGCCCGTGTGCGCATACAATTCTCCCATGATGGGGCGTGCCCTATCGTCGTCATCCTCGAGCCAGCTCAACAAACGCGCGATTGCACGCGTGGATCCATTGACAACACTTTCAGCAGTGATGGATTTCATGGGATATCCCCCCGAATTCAGTTCGTCATTCTGCGCCCCATGAATGTGTTCGCCAGGTCTCCAAGAGGAAATCCTCACTCGCCACCACAACACTGTCACCAGTGCCAAAACCGGCAAGTCGCTCCCATCTTGGCAGCACTCCCGGTCTGCGTTTTGCCTCAAACAGCAAATACAGCCTGAAGGCCGCTTCTCATGCTCGGCAGACGACTTGAGAAAGCCGCGGAACCACAAGGTACATACCCAGTGCACCAAGAAGTCCCATGGCCGCGCCAAAAGCGAACGTCGCCTCGGGGCCCGCCATGTTCCAGAGGGCACCGCCGATGACAGAGGCGGGGAACAGGCCGATGCCCAAAAGCGTCGCATGGATCCCCAGCATGGTCGCCCGGCTTTCCCCGGGACACAACTCAGCGACCAGGGCCTTCTCCACCCCTTCTGTGAGACCTGTGTAAAGCCCATAGACTCCAAACAGGGTCCAGACATGCGTGGAGGTGGTAGCGAATGAGAACCCCAGATAGACGAACCCATAGAAGAGGTACCCGGTTACGAGGAGGGTCTTTCTGCCGATATGGTCGGACAGCCTCCCTGCCGGGTAGGCGGTCAGGGCATAGACCACGTTGAACAAGAGGTATGCAAGAATCACGTCTGCAGCCTGGAAACCAAGGTTCTTGGCTCGAAGCAGGAGGAACTGGTTTGAGGAGTTCCCCAGGGCAAAAAGAAACGCAACGAGAAAAAACGCCTTTAGCCGTGGGTTCAACCCTTTCCATCCGGCAAGGGGCTGAACCTTTGTCCCCGCTCTCCGGGGGCTCTTGTCGCGGACTGAAAAAAGCAGAAGCACGCCAAGAGCTCCTGGAATCATGGAGAGCAAGAATATCTTCGTGTATTCCCCTTGAGTGCTCTTAAAGAGAAAATAGGCAATGGCGATGCCGATCACCGCTCCCAGGGTGTCCAGCGCCCTGTGAATGCCAAAGGAGTGTCCTAGCTGCCCTGAGTTGGAAGCCTCGGCGATCAGAGCATCTCTCGGGGCTGTCCTCACACCCTTACCGAACCGGTCGACGACCCGCCCTGCAAGCACCCATCCCCACGATGTGGAAAAATAAAGGAAGATTCTACCGAAAGTTGACGAGCCATAGCCCAAGATCGCCAGAGGCTTCCGTCTCTGAATCCTGTCGGAGATATAGCCCGAATAGGTCTTGAGCAGGCTGGCCAAGCTCTCCGCAATCCCCTCGATGATCCCCACAATGGCTGGGGTCGCGCCCAAGGTCGTTGTCAGATAGAGGGAGAGTAGCGGATAGACCATCTCACTGCTGACATCGGTCAGAAGACTCACAAAACCCAGGATGAGCACCGTATTCATCGGCTGCGCTTCCCTTTGCTCTCGTAGTGAATGCTCAAGACAACACGACCACTGGCGACCGCTAGGCTTCATTTGACAACCAGGACCGGCTTTTCACTATACTCCACAACCCGCTGGCAGACACTTCCATAGAGGATCCCCTCGATGAACCCTCTCCCATGCGTTCCCATCACGACAATGGATACGTTCTCTTCGGTGGCGATACGGTTGATTGCCTGATAAGCTGGTCCTCGGGCGAGGATTGTCCTCACATGAAAACCCTCTGCCTCGAATTCACACTTCAGGACCTCGAGTTTCTCCTCATTTTCCTTCTTCAGCGATTTCTGAAACTCGTCAAGAACCTGGAGAGAGATCTCGGGAAGCAACTCCTCCAGGGCGTGGACCACCACCAACTCAGCCGCCCCTAAGCGCCGGAGCATGGAAACGTACTCTTTCGCCCTTTCTGCGTGTACCGACCAGTCCGTGGCAAAGAGAACCTTCCTGAACATGTCGATGCAGAAATGCTCATAGACCTCGCCCTTGATCTCCTTGAGCGTGTGATATTTCACGACCAGTACGGGGACTTGCGCCTTTCGGATGATACGGTTTGTGGTGGAACCGACGAAGAGCTCGCCCAAAATATCCCTTTTCTGTCTGCCTGCGACAATGAGAGAGACATTCGACTGTTCGGCCGTTTTGAGTATTTCGGGAACGAGACGCCCCATGACGATTCTGACCTTTGTCGAGAGACCTTGCGACTGCAGATGCTGCGCATACGACGTGAGATGCTCCATGGCAGCCTTGCGGATGAGATCGGAGGCAATGGGAACTCCACCATCCACTTCGGTGTAGAGGCTGTCGGTATCGATTACGTGCAGAAGAATGACCTCCTCGACGCCCAATTCCTTCAGGCAGGCAATGCTCTTGAGGATGTCCAGGGAGAATTCCTCGAATTTCGTTGGAAACAAAATGGATTTCAACATGTCGCACCCCTTCAATGCACCTTCAAGACAAAGGAAAAGATCTTGTAGAGCACAAACGACACGATGCCGGCCAGAATAGGAGTGAAGAACCAGGAGATCACGATTTCCTTCATGGCCTTCAGGTCAATGGTCTTGAGCCCGCGAGCACCGCCTGCCCCGGCCACCCCGCCGATCAACGCCTGGTTCATGGAGGTGGGATACCCGATAAAGGCAGCCGTGTGGGCCGTGATGCTCTGAGCGGCTTTCGCCCCGACACCCATACTCAGGTCTAGCTGGACAATCCCCTTTCCCACCTTCTCCAGGATGGGACGTCCCCAGGTGAGTGCTCCGATTGCCATGACGATCCCGCCGATGAATCCGGCCTTCATGGGTCCCGCGAGTTTGAGTCCGTAAAAGACTCCCACTGCATTCCCAGTGTTGTTGGCACCCAGGGTGTACGCCGCATAACAGCAGGCGATGAGCAGAGCATATCCGAGAAATTTTTCGGCCTTCTCTGATCGCCCCTTCATGAGACCGTCTGTCAAGTGGGTCAGAAGAAATCCCAGGATGGCGCTCACGACCGGTGTTCCCACCCAGGTCACAAAGAGAAAAACGATGGTGGTTCCCCAAAAAACGGGCGCACCCATGGCTAGGGCCGCACCCACGACCGAAAAACAAGCCAGTTGGGAGGTGGAAACAGGCCACTTCATCCAGGTGTTGGCCGCTGTCACCAGAGCGGCCGTGAACATCATGACCATGGCACCCAGTGGGGTCATGTCCTCACCCCGGATGATGCCGGTGCCGACTGTCTTCACCACGTTGCCGCTCTCAAACGTGGCGCCGAGGAGCACAAATACCGCGATCAGGATGGTTGCCGTCAAGGGACTCTTGATGACTCCCGATCCGTAAGCCATTCCCATCGTGGCGCCGGTGTAGTGCGACCCGATGGTCCATCCGAAGAACAACCCGGAAACCACCATTCCAACAACCAAGAAATCGTCCATGCCGCATTCTCCTTTTCATCCAGAGGTTGGTCAGCGTTCCTTCAGATGAAAGAATGCTACATTGCTCAAGCAAAAAAGTAAACAGAAAGATGTAATAAATATTACATCTGATCCATAATTTTCTTCAATCACCAATTAAAACGGTTGCAACTCTGACATGTTGCTCCGGGTGCGCAATCCGGTCAACCATGATGTCCGGCCAGGATCACCACGAGCCGGGTTGCCACGGCACTAACAGGCAAAGGGACCTCATTGGGAGGAAACGCAGCAGTCGATGCCGACATCTGCTCATTTGGCCTGGTCGCCGATTGCATCTGATCATTGATTGGCAACTGGAGGTCGATTCTCTGGCGAAAGGGAGCGAAGTGGATTTCGCGAAAGGCAGGTCTGAGGGCGGGTGAGGTTCGGCTGCGAGGAAGGTTCCAAGAGGAGTCGGTGGGGGCCAGATTCAAAGAAAACAACAAGACGCTCCGGCATGGCTACGTACCGCACCTTGGAGCGGGGGCATGCAGGCATGATCGGCTTGATGCATGAGGGCACATGCTCACCAAAATGCAGGGTTGCGCAAACTGCACCGCCAGTCTTGAGGCGTTAAATGGAGGCGACCCAAAGTCGAACCACTTCAGACACCAGCCTTGACAAGCATCCCTCCGGGGGTGAGCCCTATTGAAAACAGAGCGGGGGTGCTTTCGCGTTCCGGCCCTTTGGTGGGTTTCGTTCACCCCTCTTCTGCACCTTGCACGTCAGAAACGGCAGATGAATCGGATCAGCGCACAATGACCACTGTGCAATGCGCGTAGTTCATGACCCTTCGTGCGACGGAACCCAACCGCCATCTCTGAAGAAAGCTTCCGCCCCCGCGGTGCCCCATAACGATCATCTGAACATTTTCTTCCTTGGCAAGAAGCACGATCTGTTCTGCCGGGTGACCTGTCCTGATCTCGAATTGGGGAATGATTCCAAGTTTCATGGCACTTTCCTTCAAGGTATGGAAGTGCACCCGGTAGTATTCCGCCGCCCTCTCCAGAACAGCTTCCATCTCCACCGCAACGGGCGGCTCAGGCGGGCGGGCAACGGAGAGGACGACCACCTCCGCGGAAAACTTCGTCGCAAACTCGAGCCCCATTTCGAAAGCTCTCTTGGATTCGTCCGAGCCATCGTAAGCAACGAGCAGTCTGTCTATCATGACTTCCCTCCCTCATCTTCACCTGGTCCTGGGTTGGCGATTTCTGGATTTGTGGCCGCTCTGCCTGCAGCCGGTTCCATAAGGTGCCTTGGCAAGTAATACGCGTTTGCGATCATGGTCGGAACCACAGCGCTGGCGATGACTGTGGCTACGAGCAGGGAGTACTGGCTCCCGTCAATGATGTTGTTTGTCAACCCGAAAAGGGCCGCGATGCTTCCGAACGTCAGGCCCGTCGACATGAGCAGAGTCGTGTACATCCCTTCCGTGGCCGGGCTGCCGAAGTACCTCGTGGCGGGATGAATGGCGACGAGCTTCGTTAACATTTTCCCAAGCAGTAGAACCACAAACGTCAACGGTGCAGCAATCAGAGCAGGCAATGATATGTATGAGCCGGCCCGGATGAAATAGAACGGGGTCAGCAATCCCAGGCTGAGGGTCCGCAACCGCCGGATGAGTTGATGGTCTCTCCCCACTGCTTTGGCCAGCACCATGCCGACGATGTAGGCTGGAAGAACAGCCTCGCTTTCCGCCCACCCTGCAAGGGCACCCATGGCGAACAAGATCAGCAGGAGATACTTTGCTTCGATTTCAGAGGGCCTGCCACCGTAGCGTCTAAAAAAGAGGGGGGTGAAGAAAGGGAGTCCTATGGCGATGACCAGGCTCACCACGGCAAAAATTACAGTCCTGTACGTGAAAGGAGAGAAGATGAGCCCGAGGGCGAGAACCGTTCCAAGGTCGGTGATGAAACAAGCCGCCAAGACGGTCTTTCCGAAAACAGTTGTGTTCAACCGAAATTCCAACATTACAGCATAGACTACAGCGACAGAGGTGGTCGAAAGGGCTACCCCGGCCAGCCAACTTGCCTCATTTGTCCAACCGAGGAAGTATTTGGCAATGAGTGCACAGCCCAGGAATGGGGACAGGAAGCTGGCAATCCCAATGCCTGTTGCCTCTTTCCAGCGCAGCTTGAAGACATCGGGATCGATCTCCGCCCCTGCAAGAAAGGTCAACATGATGGCGCCCGTACTCGACAGGAACTTGATCCAGGGCTGATCTGCCCCAAGAGCCATGGAGCCCAGAAAATACCCGATGACAAGTTGACCTGCGGCACCAACAACGATCTCCGAGAGAGCCGTCGCTACCCGGAACCAGACCGACAAAAGCGCGGCAAGCAGCGCCAAACCCAGCCATAAACCTGCAAGCATCCACGTTTCTGTCATGGGATCCTTTCGTGTTTCTCGCTGCGAGGGGCAATCTCCCCCGACGTCATGGGATGAAGCATGCTGAAGGCTATAGAGTTCATCACAACAAAAAAAGCTCCAACCAGCCGTCACTGGGGGAGCCGTTCAACGGTCCACCATGCCATGGATCAACTCCTCCAGAAAAATAATCCCCAGCAGGAGTCATCAGCCATTTCGGCGGTTTTGGTGAACCCCATCACCTGTGTTTCCAATTTGCGTTTTCCCTACCACAACAATGTTTCCCGTTCAAGCTGATCCGTCATCCGCCACTGGAAATCCTTATCTTGTTGACATCTGCCCGGGAAGCAGAGTATGAGAATCGTGATCATGAAAGGTGATGAAGTTCACCTGAACCGCCCGTAGCAATGGGATAATGACTTCTACTCTATGAAAAAAGGTAGAAGTCTTTTTTTTTGTCC
>CAZURN010000159.1:0-8007 GCA_964623165.1 uncultured Syntrophobacteraceae bacterium | reverse complement strand
TTCATCAATGAGAACACTGATCAGGCAACCGATGTATGCCAGATGGACGACACGGCGGACGAATACAACATGCGAGTGCTGAAAAGCCAGCTGGACTACATGGTACGGGAAGTCCCCGCAGTGGAACGGTCCGTGCAAACGATCATAGCGGCTCGATGCCTCGAACGCATCGCCGATGGTGCCACAAACATTGCCGAGAGCGTCATTTTCATTAACAAGGGAGTGAATATCAAACACCACTGCCAGCAGTAGAACCAGGTGCGATCCATAAAGCCTCCCTGTCCACCTGTGTTCACAGGCTGTGCCTGGTGGTGCCCGAACGCGTGCGCTCCACGGCCATCCTGATTTCCACTCTTGATAATGACCAGAGACCAAGAATGAGGAACCCTTTCCCAGAGGAGACCCCCACACGATGATCCGGAAGTTGAGAATTCTGCTCGCCAAGTTCGGGGACGGCCATGAAGAAGCTATGGTCAGGTTAGCAAGAAGTTGCAGCGAAGCAGGTTTCGAGGTGATCTACACTCAGGTGCAGGAACCCGAAGCGATTGTTGCATCAGCCATTCAAGAATCCGTCGATCACATAGGCATTACCACCTTGCCGGGTGCCAGCGTCGAGAGTTTCCAAAGGCTGTTTGACCTGCTGGAAAAAGAAGGTGTGACGGACGTCCGTGTCACGGCAGGTGGCATTTTCCCGGAGGAGGACATCAAGAAGATCCGCGCCATGGGACTCCTAGACTTTTATCCTCGTGATGTCATTTACAACAAGATCGCGCAATGGAAAGCCGCCTACGCGGAAAACCATTGAATTCGGTCAAGCTGATTGGGCCGGAGAAGGCGCGGAGGTTCTTGCAAAGTTGAACTGACAGAGCTGGCCCCGGGGTTTCTGGAAATCACGAGCGTGGAAGAACCCAACTCAGTTCTATTCGGGATACTGTGTGAGCAACGCACGACGTGGAGGGCAGTACCGACCAAATCCCGTGTCAGCACCTGATGGGAGAAGAAGAGGCCGGGCCCTCAATCATGCCTGTCGTTCATAGCTCGGCCCCGCACTTCTTGAGTTCCAATTCAGGTTGGATGATGACACCAAACTCGAAGGAGCCGTGTAAGGATCACCTGCACAGGATGGTCGTAAGAAGACGGACCGGGTGGTCATTGCCACCGCTCAAAAAGATCGTGAGGAATACCCAAACAGTCCAGCACCTTGCCGACGGTGTGCATGACGAGATCCTGGATGGTTTCGGGCTTGTGATAGAAGGCGGGCACGGGCGGCAAGATCACGGCCCCGAGCGAAGCAGCCCTGGTCATGAGGTCGAGGTGCCCCCGATGGAGGGGTGTCTCCCTCACGACAAGGACCAGACTGCGCCGCTCCTTGAGGCAGACGTCCGCCGCACGGACCAGCAGGTTTGCGTTGTAGGAATGCGCGATGCCTGAGAGGGTCTTGATGGTGCACGGGATCACCACCATTCCCCTTGTGATGAAAGAACCGCTGGAGACCGGAGCAGCCAAGTCGCTGTCCTCGTACACATGGCTCGCGACCCTTTCGACTTCTTCGGGAGTGGTCTTGGTCTCCAGGAGAATATTCCTGCGGCCGGAACTGCTCAGGATGAGATGGGTCTCATAGCCCACGGTCCTCAAGACCCTGAGCAATTCAATCCCATAGATCACTCCGCTGGCCCCCGTGATTCCCACCACAATCCGCTTGTCGGGGTCAGTCATTGAAGCTC
This sequence comes from uncultured Syntrophobacteraceae bacterium, assembly GCA_964623165.1. Lineage (GTDB taxonomy): Bacteria > Desulfobacterota > Syntrophobacteria > Syntrophobacterales > Syntrophobacteraceae > JAAYUJ01. The sequence continues at coordinate 6,283 of CAZURN010000159.1, read as the reverse complement.
CTCCCGGTTTCCTCGGCCAGGATCATCTCCACCAAGGCACGCACGTTCTTTCTGACCCTTTCGAGTTCAAGCGGCTTGAGACGATCCCAATGAAGACCTGCGACCACCACGACCCGGGTCCCGAGGATGGCCGCAAGCGTCTCGGAAACCTCCTTGACCAGTTCATCCTCCTTGTGGCCCACATAGCAGAACACGGAAGCGGTGGCCGACAGGCGGGTGGGATCCGCGAGGCTTGGCCGGGACTGGGCCATGGCAACCGCCCCGATGTGAGCGGCCCCCCCCCAAATGGAAAGGAGGACATCGTTGCCCAGGCGTTGCCAGAGGCCCTCCACCAGGAATCCTCCATCATCGAACTGAAAATGGCGCGTCGGTTCTTCCATTGCCAACTTGCCTGCTTCCCTCCCCAAATATGATCCTGTATTGGTCCGCAGGGAAAACCATAAAGAATAGGTGGAGTCGTTTCAAGCGAAAAGGGCCGATCGGCGGACGATGTGGACGAATCACAGACAATCCACAAGGGTCAACCCATTCGATAACGCCTCGCATGGTGAAATCCTCGTTGACATACACCGAGAATTCATGAAACTAGACCCATTCCGGTTGCGGAAAGAGCCGCACATCTTCTTTTCCTGATTTTTCCGCTGATCGCTCGCAGCCGAAGCACCTCATTCCGCTTCACGGTCCATGCCTCCCACGAGGGAAGCCAAGGAATTGAGGAACAGCACCGCCCCGAAATGATCCGGGCATTCATTGTCCTCATTTTGACTGGAAAGGAGCAGGTCGCCTTGAAAAAGCAAATCCACCTGATGGTTCTTGTTCTCTGCGCCTTTGCGCTGAGTCACACGGCCATTGCCGAGAGCCTGATCCCAACAGAGGCTGTAGAGCGGCTCGTGGATCTCGAGGGATGCATTCAGCATCTCGAAAGAAGCGGAAACCTTGTGCGCGTCAAGTCGGAGGTTGATCCGGAGTACGAACTAGCTGGCATTGCCAAGCAGTACGAGGGCAAGAAGTGCATCCTTTTCGAACGGGTGAAAGGAAGCCCCTATCCCGTGCTGATGGGCCTTCTTTGGAACCGCGATATCGTCGGCAGTCTCTTTGGCGTTGCCAAGGAAGAAGTCCCCTTCGTCATCGCCCGAGCCATCGGCACATGGAAGAAGAACAAGCAGGCCCATGTGTCCCCCGTCATGGAAAAGGGTCCAGCCAACGAAGTGATAGAGCCGCAGGTGGACCTCATGAGACTCCCCGTGCCCATCCACGCATTGAAGGATGGCGGAAGGTACTTTGACTCGGCGGTGGTGATGGTCAAGAACCCGGAGAACGGGTTGCCCAATATCTCGATTCATCGCATGATGATCACCGGAAAGGACCGCCTCACATTTCTCATAGACCCCGACCGGCACCTGGGCGCCTACTTGGACCTCATGGAAAAACGGAATCTGCCCCTGCAGGTTACCATTAACAATGGAGTGGGCTTGGCGCCATGGATCGTGTCCGCCATCCCCAGGCAGGGTGACGAAAAACACGCTATCGCAAGCCACCTGATCGGTCGACCCATCGCTCTTATGAAGGCCCAGACTGTTGATGTGCCGGCTTTCGCCGACGCCCAGTTCGTCATTGAAGCCGAGATCCTCCCCAATGAGCGGGAAGACGAGGGGCCTTTCGCCGAAGTGACGGGTTACTACGCCTCAAAGGACAAGCGCTGGGTCATGAAGGTTAAGGCCATCACCCACAGAAAGAACCCGGTTTTCCACAGCCTGCTGTCGGGGCAGGAAGTCTGGAACGCCGTTGGCTTCACGGCAGAGGCGAAGATTTTTTCAACGGTGAGGGAGAAAGTGCCCCAACTCAAAGCCGTCTACTTGACTCCCGGCGGTTGTGGGTTCTATGGCGCTGTCGTTCAAGTGGAAAAGGACAACGAGGGTGTGGGGAGAGAGGCCATCATGGAAACCTTCAACGCCTTTCCACCACTCCAGCACGTTGTGGCTGTGGATACGGACGTGAATCTTTATGATCCCATCGATGTCAACTGGGCCATCACCACCCGTTTCAACCCAGATACCAATCTGATTATTTTAAAGAATCAGGTGGGACACATCCTGAACCCCATGGTTCAGATCAACCCTGACGGCAAGGGTGGCACCGTGACCAAGATGGGGGTGGATGCAACCGCCCCTTACCCCATGACTTCGCGCTTCGAACGGGTCAAATTCAAAGAAGTCGATCTCAAGAAGCACCAGATCCATGAGTAGATGACCGGGAGACTGGCGGTTCGCCCATTCTCCATTGTTATTCCACACGGCTCCAGACGGGCACACCATCCGAATGGTCCAACCCGCCATCGAAATCCATGGCATCGAGAAAACCTATCCCGCAGCCGGTGGAGCTCCACCGGCTCTGGCATTGCGGGGTATCGACCTGGCCGTTCACCCAGGCTCGACCTTCTGTGTGCTAGGACCCAACGGTGCAGGCAAAACCACTCTCATTTCGATCCTCTGCGGCCTGCTTTATCCCGACGCTGGCACAGGGCGGGTGTGGGGGCTGGACCTTCTGAAGCAGCGCCGACAGATCAGAAGCATCGTTAACTTTGCAGGTGGTCATGCCCACCTTCCGGATAACTTCACCGGCGAGGAGATCCTCGATTACTTCGGCAGGCTTTACGGGCTTGCTCGGACCGAACGCAGGCGAAAAGCGGACGAATTGATACACTTCTTTGAGATGGAACAACACAGGAGGGTCCCCTTCAACCAGCTTTCAACAGGTTTGAAACAACGGCTCGCCCTGGCAAAATCCCTGGTGAATGATCCCAGGATCTTGTTCCTGGATGAACCGACGGTGGGGCTCGACCCCCAGGTCTCCATGGTCGTGCGCTCCCGATTGAGGGAAATGAGGGTACAAAAGGGACTGACCATCGTTCTCACCACCCACGACATGGACGAGGCCGAACAACTTAGCGATCGCATCGCCTTCCTGAAGGACGGATCCTTCGTCCGCACTGGAACTGCCGAGGAGCTCAAAAAGACAATTGAATTTCAGGAGCGGGTCACTGTCCAGGGCACCCGTTTCGGGACAGCCCCAGACCGGTTGCGGCAGATGCCCGGCATCACGCTGATCTATGAGGACGAAGGGGAATTGGCCTGCGAGATTGACTCCCGCGAAGACCGGCTGCGGGTTCTACTGAAGGTCCTCCTGGACGCGGGCGCCATCATCCGCGGCATCGAAATCAGCAAACCCTCTCTTGGAGACGTGTTTGTCGCTCTGGCAAAGGAATCTCATACAAGCAAGCGGATTCTTTCATAAGATCCGGCTCATCACGAGGAAGAGGATCTTCCATGTCTTTGAGATCCTGTTCTGGCCAGCCATTGGCCTGATCTCCGTCGGCCTCCTGACGCGGTTCTTGGGACTCAACTCCAACATGGTCGCCTTCATCCTCATCGGGGTGATCGCGTTGAGCGTGGTGCAGATCGGTCAACTGGACATCTCCTATGTCATCCTGTACAGCATGTGGAACAGAAGCTTGAGGCACGAACTGGCAGCCCCGGTGAACGTGGTTCATCTCATTGCGGGATCTTGGATCATGGGCGTGATCCATTCCTTTATCGTGTTCGGCCTGCTCTCCGGGTTCAGTTACTACGCATTCGGCTTTCGATTTCTTGACCAGGGACTTTGGTCCTTGGCTGCATTTTTCGGTGGCCTCATCCTCTGCTCCGCAGTCGTGGGGATCGTCGTCTCTGCACTGGCCTTTCGTTTCGGCGGCCGCGCTCATGTGGGTGCAACTTCCATGGTGAGTGTCCTGATCCTTCTCAGCGGCATCTACTATCCGGTGGAAACCTTGCCTCAACCATTAAGGGGTATGGCCTCATGGATTCCTTTGACCCATTTCCTCGAGTATTTCCGATCCTTTTATGGGTTTCCCCTGAGCACTCCGAATCCCCTTCTCGTGGGTTACTCCCTTGTGGTCTTGTACCTTTTTCTTGCCATGTCAGGCCTGGTAGTTGCTTTGCACCATTCAAAGAAAACCGGCATCCTCCTCAGGCTTTCGGAATGACATTCCTGTGAAGATATCCAAACGCCTCAGGAAGGGTCTTGTCGACCTGTGCTTTTTCACCGCGCTGCTGCTGGACGGATTGTGGTGGAAGACGAGATGGATTTCCGGGATTGCTCTAGTCTGGTTCACTGCCGGCTACATTCGGTATAGGCGCGACGCCATGATGAACTTCCGACAGTCCAGACGTATTCGGGAGGCAATGACCCTCAAGCAGGTGATGGAGATCGAACGGGTCTATGCCCTCCGGCAGGATTACGACACCTTTGAAAAACGGGCTCTGGTGCGCTCTCCCCTGGACCGCTATTTCTTCCACGCCAGATATGAGCGTGTGCAGGCATTGTTGGAAGAGTTCGCCAAAGGTACCGAAAAGATCCTGGACATGGGTTGCGGGTTCGGCATCCACAGCGTGTTCATTGCTCACCGGATCGCCCCCATGGTGGTCGGCCTCGACCTGAACGACATAAAGCTTCTGGAAGCAATTCACATCGCCTTGAGAGAAGGGGTATCCGGGAAAACATCGTTCGTCACCGCGGATGCGGCATTTCCTCCCTTTCGACCTGGAAGCTTCCGATGCATCCTGGCCACCGAGGTGCTGGAACACCTGATCAGTCCATCCGAAGGGCTCGCAGCCTGCAACCGTCTGCTGTGCGATCACGGAATTCTGATCATCACGACGCCGGGGCGCCATAACCTCAACTACAGCGTCAACCCTTTCATGATAATGGAGAAGGTGTTGAGCCTCATCTGGGACGGAGTACTGCCGCCCTATCACAACCTTCACGCAGAACGGGAATTCGACTGGAGGAAGCCCGAACCGCACTACGGCATGCACTACCACTTCACATGGAGGCAACTGGAGCACCTGCTGCACGAGAACGGATTCGAGGTTGTCTGGAAGGGAGGCTTTGAAATGGAGCTCTTTCCCTTCCTTTTGCTGGAGTTTCTCGCTCGGGGGAATGCCGCCCAGATCCGGAGAGCCGTCGCTCCCATCGAGGCTGTGCTCGAGAGGGTCCCCGTCATTCGCTCCATGGCCCAACACCTGCTCGTGGTGGCTCGAAAAGCTTGGAGACCGTGAGTACCGCCGAAAGTGTCAGCTCCTACCACGCCCTTGAGCCCATTTCCACCTGATCGTGGCCAGGGCCTATGGGCTGCCCTCCTGCCATGGGCGTTCTGCGGGAGACACCTCCTCTTTCGCTGGTTCCTGACATGAACAACAGGGACTTGACGAGTCCCCTTGAATGATCCGCCATAACGCGGTATAGGTTCAACGGGTTCAGTTCACTGAGACTTTTCACACCCTCACAAGGTTCAAACCCAACATGGGATCATTCCGCTACCAGGATTCCAGAATCCAGATCTACCGTTGGTTCCCCCAAAAGTACCGGGACTACCGATGGATCACTCTTCAGCAATCCAGAGAGGATGTCAGCGATGAAGGAAGACACGTTGAGAACGACGATCTTGAGAAGCCAGACTCTGAAAGAGATCCTGGAGAGGGACATCCAGGCCCTCGTGAACCTGAAGCCGACCAACCTCATTGCCGAGAAGGAGATGACCTCCCTCATCCAGATGGCAAAAGACGAAAAGGCCGGGGTCGAAGTAAGGACGATCAATGAAAAATGGAAAGTCTGGGCTGAGTCCTATTCGAGAGTCCTCAACAAATTTGCCATGCTTCAGGATCGATATGGAGAGCAGGAGATTCAGGAATTGTTCGAGGCAGCCGAGGGAAACTCACCCAAGGAGGCGTCCTGAGCCGAGACAGGTCGAGCCTGAGAGAACACCTCAGGGCCTCTCAATACCTCCTCGGCGTCCATCCGATCAAGGAGGTGCACCTTTTCATGGATGCCTCGGCCAAGCGGTATGGCGGCGGCCACCGATTGCTCCGACACAACCTCGACACCGCCATGTTCATGAAGAACTATTACGGTAGGCTGAACCAGCCACTGGGAAATCAGGCCTTTCTCGAGGTAATGACCCACATCGCGTTTGATGCGGGGATCATCCGCCTCAGCGACGTGCGCCTCATGAGCGAATACACTCGAGTGCTCCTCAAGAAAAGCGGCCCGAGAACAATGCTTGGCTCTCCCCACTCAGACTCTTTGAGGTGACATCAATTCTCCCGAGCCGGCATAGGGAAAATGGCCACACAAAAAAGCCGCCAGGTGGTAAATGCTGGCGGCTTTTGAGGTATGGGGTTGGGGCGGCGGCGACCTACTCTTCCACGCAATTCCTCACGCAGTA